>DAOPVC010000022.1:0-28664 GCA_035350895.1 Smithella sp.
CGAAAAAGAAAACCATCGATGAACTGAAAAAAGCGGCGAAGAACGCCGAGAACATCTATCTGGCTCCCGACCCGGACCGCGAAGGTGAAGCCATTGCCTGGCATATCAATGAAGTTCTCAACACCAAAAACAAAAACGTCTACCGTGTCCTCTTCAACGATTTAACCAAAGATACCGTTACCGAGGCCATCAAAAATCCCCTGCAACTGGATTTCAATAAATATGAAGCGCAGCAGACCCGCCGCATTCTGGATCGTCTGGTCGGTTATCAAATCAGCCCGGTGCTGTGGGACAAGGTCAAACGGGGATTGAGCGCGGGGCGCGTTCAGTCCGTCGCCGTCCGGATGATCTGCGACCGGGAGGACGAAATAAAAAATTTCAAGCCCGAAGAATACTGGAATCTGACGGCTAAATTCGAAGGTAAAAATCCACCCCCTTTTGAAGCGAAACTTCACAAAGTCGACGGTAAAAAAGCAAAAGTGACCAACGGCGAACAGGCCGCGATGCTTGCCGATAAAATCAAGCAGGCGGAATTTTTCGTTGAAAAACTGGAAAAGAAGGAAGTCAAACGCACGGCGCCGCCCCCGTTTACCACCAGTAAATTGCAGCAGGAAGCATCGCGCTGGTTTCGTTTTTCAGCCAAGAAGACCATGATGGTCGCGCAAAAGCTTTATGAAGGCATTGAACTGGGCAAGGAAGGGTCCGTGGGTCTCATCACATACATGAGAACGGATTCCTACCGGATATCCGAAGAAGCCATCAAAGATGTTCGCGACTACATCAAAGAAAGTTATTCCGCGGATTATCTGCCGCATAAGCCTCATACGTACAAAAACACGCAAAAAGCGCAGGATGCCCACGAAGCGATTCGTCCGTCCCGCATGACTTATAAACCGCAGGACATCAAGCAGTATCTGAGCGCCGATCAATTCAAACTTTATCAACTGATCTGGAACCGCTTTGTCGCCAGTCAGATGAATCCGGCAATTCTCGATCAGACCACCATCGATATCGCCGGCGCCAATTGTCTTTTCCGCGCACAGGGGCAGATCATGAAATTCCCCGGCTTCACGATCGTCTATACGGAAGGCAAGGATGACAAGGATGAAAACGGCAACGGGAATGGAATGGACAAACTCCTGCCGGAAGTCAGCGAAAAAGAAGAATTGGAACTGCTCCATCTGAATACGGAACAGAAATTCACACAACCGCCGCCGCGTTTTTCCGAAGCGTCGCTGGTGCGCGAGCTGGAAGAAAAAGGCATCGGACGCCCCAGCACTTACGCCGCGATTCTTTCCACGATTCAGGAACGCGAATATGTGAAGCTGGAAAAAGGGAAATTTTATCCGTCGGAATTGGGAATGATGGTGACGCATCTTCTGGTAAAAAGTTTCCCGACCATTCTGGAAATCGCCTTCACCGCGGATATGGAAAACAAACTGGACGCCATTGAAACCGGCGAACGCAAGCGGGTGGAGACGCTCAAAGAATTTTACGCGCTTTTCGCCGACGAGCTGAAAAAAGCCAAGGCGGAAATGAAAAACGTCAAAAAGGAAGAAACGCCAACCGATCTGATCTGCGAGAAATGCCAGTCCCCCATGGTGATTCGCTGGGGGAAAAACGGGAAGTTTCTGTGCTGTTCCAATTATCCCAAATGCAAAAACACCATGAATTTCACCCATGACGAAAACGGAAAGGTCAAACACGTGGAAACCAGGACTACGGATATCAAATGCAACAAGTGCGGCAAAAATATGATTGTCAAAGAGGGACGTTTCGGCCAGTTCCTCGCCTGCTCCGGTTATCCCGAATGCAAAAACACGATGACCGCGGCCAAAGACGAAAACGGCGAAATCGTCGCGCAGGCAACGCCGACGACCGATGAAGTCTGCGAGCTGTGCGGCAAACCCATGACCGTTAAGCGCGGCCGCTACGGACAATTCCTCGGCTGCACCGGTTATCCCGAATGCAAAAACATCAAAAAACTGGACAAGGACGGAAAGGCGGCCAAACAGGATGTCATTCTCTCGGATGAAGTTTGCGAGCTGTGCGGCAAGCCCATGGCCGTCAAACGCGGCCGTTACGGCCAGTTCCTCGGCTGCACCGGTTACCCGGAATGCAAGAACATCAAAAAAATCCCTAAAGCAAAAACAGAATCCTGATGGATCATCGTGTGACAATTATCGGCGGCGGCCTAGCCGGTTGTGAGGCGGCTTGGCAGTTGCTTCGGCGCGGCCATGCGGTTGAGATGTATGAGATGAAACCGCAAAAATTTTCTCCCGCCCATACGATGGAAAATCTGGCGGAACTGGTCTGCAGCAATTCCCTCAAGTCCAATTCCCTCGATAATGCACCCGGTCTGCTCAAGGAAGAAATGCGCCGGTTGGATTCGTTGATTATGAAAGCTGCGGATAAAACCGCCGTGCCCGCCGGTTCCGCTCTCGCTGTTGACCGCCTTCTGTTTGCCCGCGAGGTGGAAGCCCGCCTCCGTGAACAAACAGCCTTCACCCTTCACCGGTGTGAAGTGACCACCATCCCGAACGATACCATAACGATCATTGCCACCGGACCGCTGACCTCCGAAACAATGGCGCGGGAAATTTCTTATCTGCTGGGCAGATCATCGTTATACTTTTATGATGCCATCGCGCCGATTGTCGAAGCGGATTCCATTGATATGAACAAGGTCTTTTGGGCGTCGCGTTATGACAAGGGAACGCCGGATTATTTGAATTGTCCCCTGAACCGCGACGAATACGAGTCATTCCATCAGGCATTACTGGCGGGAGAAAAAGTCGCCGCCAGGGATTTTGAGGAAGCCCGCCATTTCGAAAACTGTCTGCCGATTGAGGTGCTGGCCGCGCGCGGCGAAAAGAGTCTTGCGTTCGGCCCGATGAAACCGGTGGGATTGATTGATCCTCATACCGGCAGCAAACCCTACGCGGTTGTTCAATTGCGCACGGAAAACGCCGCCGGGACTCTTTTTAATCTGGTGGGATTTCAGACAAAACTGACCTGGCCGGAACAGCGCCGGATTTTTCGCCTCATTCCCGGCCTGGAGAAGGTTGAATTTGCCCGTTACGGCAGCATTCACCGCAATACCTACATCAATTCCCCTTCCCTGCTTTCGCCGTCCCTGCATCTCAAAAATCATGAGAATGTATTCTTTGCCGGACAGATTACCGGCGTGGAAGGATACGTGGAATCGGCAGCCATGGGTCTTCTGGCCGGGGTGAATGCGGCGTTGATGACGGAAGGGATAAAATCCGAGCCGCCTCCCGTCAACACGGCGCTGGGCGCTCTGATTCAATATATCACGTCTCCCGAACATGCTGACAGATTTCAGCCGATGAACATTAATTTCGGTCTGCTCGTTACTTCACCGGGGAAAAGAGCCGGTAAAAAGGAAAGAAACGCTCTCATCGTTCATCAGGCCTTACAATCCCTGAAGGACTGGATTTCCCGCCAAAAATTGGATGAATCTCGTCCCCATATATTTTGTTGACACAAAGCATTACTTCTCTTATACTTCGCCCGCTTTTTAAGCCTGTTTTCTCAGAAAGATTATTTTAGTAACCTATTTAAAATAAGGAGTTTTAAATGTCTGAACAAAATCGAGAAAGTTCCCTGGTCCTGATAAAACCGGACGCCTTAAAGAATTCGCTGACCGGTTACATCCTGTCACAATTTTCCGAATTCCATACCGGTTTACGTTTCGCGGCGCTGAAGGTTGTTTCGGTAAATCTGGCGCTGGCCGAAGAACACTACGCGGAACATAAAGGAAAGTTTTTCTATCCCTCTCTCCTGGAATATATTCGCGGTTATCTGCATTATCCGGACGAACCATCGAAACGCAGGGTCATCGCAATCATCTATCGGGGGCCAAACGCCATCAAACATATTCGGGAAATCTGCGGCAATACCAATCCGCACGAGGCCAGAGCCCAGAGACCGGGGTGTATTCGCGCGCTGGGAACCATCATTCCGCTGTATGATGAAAAAGGAAAATTCATCGGAGACAGATCAGATAATCTTATTCACGCTTCGGCAAATCCGCAGGATGCGGAACGCGAAATCAAACTCTGGTTTCTTCCCACGGATGTTCCGCCTCCCGTGCGCAGTTTTCCCACGGAAACCAGCAAGGAATACTATTACTATAAAGACGGCGCGGTCCGTTCCGAATACACTCCCGGAAGCCATTGCTTTATCGGACCCGGCGACATCGTCTGGAAATCCGACATGAAAGTCCTCAGGCAAATCTCGAAAGGGAAAAAACAGGATTATTCGACGAATGCCGTTATCGCCAAATACTTGATCAATAAAGAAATGGAAAAAGATTAGATCCGACTGCGGCGGAAAACTCTGGAAATACTTTCAACGGCAATTTTTCTTTAAACCATAGAAGGACTGGCCGACCTGTTTTCACGTCGGCTCGTCTAGTCGCTAATGCGTTTGTAGGTCTTCCAGCCTTCCGAAAGGCCAAGGCCTTTATATTTTTCCCGCATTCTTTCATCGGGATATTTGAAAAAATACTGGTAGCTTCCCTTTTTAATCCTGCGAAGATCTACCCTTGAATTTTCTTTTTTGGGCGTCCACGTCCCTTCCTGAACGATCAGTCGGCGTTGCGTATCGTACGACACAAGCTGTCTGTTCTCCACTTTGTATTTTCCCCGGAGCTCTTCAACCGCCGCGTCATTCTGGAAATTTGTCGCTTCATAAGTTCCGTCGGCATTATAGCGAACACGTTGCTTGAGAATGACCAGTTGTCCCGCGTATTTAATATCGTGATTGATTTCGTAAAGTCCGGGATTGATCGAAGATAATTCCGGTTCATCTTTGCCGCAGGAAATACATATTAACGTCGACAAAACAATCAATAACCAATATGATGTTTTTCTCATATTCAGTTATCTCCTTTATGCAGTATTCAAATTTCGTCCTGTTGGTGCAATCTCAACGCTCCGTGCTCTGCATCAGGCCAATACAATGGATATGTGATTAAAAAAACAAACATAAATATTTTTGTCAAGATTTAATTTTTTATGAATTTCGATATTTTCGTCTTCCGGCCTTTCACCGAATCCCTGAAAATCATCGACATGAAACAATTTGCTTTTTATAATTTATTATAATAAATTTTCACAAAATCAACGATACCGTTATGACGGATACGCAAAGCAGATTCGTTTTTAGGATATTTACGTGTACCAGCAAATCATGATCATCAGCGGAGGATGTTCCGTTGACCCTGAATTTTTCAGCAGTCAAATCAGCCGAACGAAGGGGTTGCTGATTATCGTCTGCGACGGCGGATTGCGTCACCTGCAGACCTCGAACATAAAACCGAATGTGATTATCGGCGACATGGATTCGGTGGATCCCGCTCAACTGGCCCATTATGACGCTCAAGAGATCAAGATCATAAAATATCCGGCGGATAAGGATTTCTCCGACACGGAGTTGGCGCTGGATTACGCGCTGAATTTGAAACCGGAGAAAATATTAATCTGGTGCGCCCTGGGCGGCAGGATTGATCACGCACTGGCGAATATCCTTCTTCTTTTAAAAGGACAGGAAAAAGGTGTTGATACTTTGCTGATTGATGAATATTGTGAAATATTTCTGATGAACCGGGAAGCATATTTCATCAATGATACGGGGAAAACGGTTTCTTTGCTGGCGCTGACTCCCGAAGTCACGGGAATAACTCTTTCCGGATTTCGCTACCCCCTGGAAAACGGGAATTTGAAAATGGGTCAATCCCGCGGGATCAGCAATATAATCGGCAAAGACCATGCCGATATTAAAATTGAGACGGGAAAACTTCTGATCATCAAATACCGGAAGAAAAACTTATTCCCGGAGGCGCTTTAACGATGAAGCCATTTAAAGTGTTATGCATCGGTGGTTCCGATTCAAGCGGCGGCGCCGGCATTCAGGCGGACGTGAAAGCTGTCAGCGTTTGCGGCTGCTGGGGAACAAGTGTTATAACGGCAGTGACCGCCCAGGACACCCGGGGAGTTTCGGGGATTTATCCCGTTGCGCCGGCATTCGTCAGCAAACAGCTGGATACGGTGTTAAGAGATATAGGAACCGACGTGGTGAAGACCGGAATGCTTCCCACGGACGAAATCATACTGACAGTGGTCAATAAAATTAAAAAATACGATCTTAAGAAAATTGTCGTTGATCCGGTCATGATCGCCAAGGGCGGAAAACATCTGATGACCGGCAAAGCCAGACAGACGCTACTGCAAAAGCTTCTGCCTCTCGCCTTTGTCGTTACGCCGAACATCCCCGAAGCGGAAATCCTATCGAAAATGAAAATCAAAACGATTCCCGATATGAAAGACGCTGCCGCTAAAATTCGTGAATCCGGCGTTGAGCATGTTGTCATCAAAGGCGGACATTTACCGGGCAATAAAAATACCGACGTGACCGACATCCTGTACAACGGAACCGGTTACTGCGAATTTTCTTCTGAAAAGATCAATGCCCGCAACACGCACGGCACAGGTTGCACCTACGCTTCGGCGCTGGCGTCCGGTATCGCCCGGGGAAAAAGCGTCACGGACGCTGCCCTGCAGGCGAAAATAATCGTTGCTGCCGCCATCAAAGACGCAGTCATTCCGGGAAAAGGCTACGGATCGGTCAATGTTTTTGGAGAAATATTTTAAAGAACCATGCGATTTCTGAAATCGCTTAAATCTTCTGGAGGATAAAATGACACAACTGGAAAAAGCCCGCAAAGGCCTGATGACTGAAGAAATGAAAATCGCGGCCAGAGAGGAAAATGTCGCGCCTGAATATATTCGCAAAGGCATCGCAGAAGGAACCATCGTCATCTGCCGCAACATCAATCATCAAACCATCAAGCCGCTGGCGATCGGCAAGGGTTTGCGCACCAAAACAAACGCCAATATCGGCACATCCAAAGATCATACCGATTTAAATCTGGAATTGAAGAAACTGAAGATTGCCGTTGATGCGGGCGCTGATGCCGTGATGGATTTATCCACCGGCGGTAATCTGGCCGCCATTAGAAAAAAAGTCATGAGAAAATCAACGGTGGCAATCGGCACCGTGCCGATTTATCAGGCGGCGGTCAAAATGATCCAAAAAGGAAAGGCCATATCGGAAATGACGGCGGATGATATTTTTGAGGTGATTGAAGAAAACGGCAGAGACGGTGTGGATTTCATTACGGTTCATTGCGGCGTCACCCGATTGAGCGTGTCTGCGCTGAAATCACAAAAAAGAATTCTGGGCATTGTCAGCCGAGGCGGTTCGATGACGGCCAACTGGATGGATTGCAATAAAAAAGAAAATCCCCTTTACGAAGATTATGACCGATTGCTGGAAATCGCCCGTCGCTACGATATGGTTTTGAGCCTCGGAGACGGGCTAAGGCCCGGTGCGATTGACGATGCCACCGATCAGGCACAACTTCAGGAATTAATCATTCTGGGCAAATTGGCGGCTCGCGCGCGCGCCGTCGGCGTGCAGGTGATGATTGAAGGTCCGGGTCATGTTCCCCTGACGGAAATCGTAACCAACATCAAGCTTCAGAAAGAAATTTGTCAGAACGCTCCTTTCTACGTGCTGGGACCCTTGCCGACGGATATCGCGCCGGGTTACGATCACATCACCTCTGCAATCGGCGGAGCCATCGCCGGAGCGGCCGGCGCCGACTTTCTCTGTTACGTAACTCCCGCGGAGCACTTGCGCCTGCCGACGCTGGACGATGTTCGCGACGGCGTCGTTGCCGCGCGTATCGCCGCGCACATTGCCGATATTGCCAAGGGCGTGAATAAAGCACGCGAAAAAGACAGAAAGATGTCTCTGTACCGGAAAAATTTTGACTGGCAGGGACAGGTGGACTTGTCCATTGATCCCCAAAAAACCATTGCGCTTCTGGAAAAGAGCAAAAGCGCCAAAAACGAAGGCTGCACCATGTGCGGAGAATTCTGCGCAATCAAATTAGGCAAGAAATAATCAGGAAAGGAATATATTCTTGATTGAAAACATCAAGCGTTGTCATGCCAGAGAAGTCGTCCACCGGTTGAGAGAATCCGGTCATGAAGCTTACTTTGTCGGCGGCTGCGTACGTGATTTTATTCTCGGTCATGCCTCCAGTGATTACGATATCGTAACATCGGCCCTTCCCGATCAGGTGACCAATCTCTTTTCTCACACCCTATCCATCGGCGCAAAGTTCGGCGTGATTGCAGTCGTATTGAACGGTCATCCCTACGAAGTTGCCACGTTCCGCAGTGACGACATTTACGAAGACGGCCGCCACCCCTCGCAGGTTCGTTTTTCCTCCGCAAAGGAAGATGTTTTCCGTCGCGACTTCACCATCAATGGCCTGCTCATGGATCCGGATACCGAAGCCATCATAGATTATGTCAACGGCCGTTCCGATATCGACCATCGAATTATCAGAACCATCGGCGATCCTGATAAACGATTCGGCGAGGATTATCTGCGGATGCTCAGAGCGATCCGCTTTGCAGCCAATCTGGATTTTCGAATCGAACCGGCCACTCTGGAAGCCATCAGAGATAACGTCTCCAAGATAAATCGCATCAGCGCCGAACGCATCAGAGAAGAACTCAATAAAATTCTGACTCGCGGCGGCGCTCGTAGAGGATTCGAGCTGATGATGCAGACAGATCTTCTGAAAGAGATCTTACCGGAAGTTGACAAACTGAAAGGTGTGGAACAACCGCCGCTTTTTCATCCGGAAGGCGACGTGTGGCGTCATACGTTGGATATGCTGGAGCAGTTGCCTGTTGACGGAGAAACAGAAAATAATATTTGCCTGGCCTGGGGAGCGCTTTTACATGATGTCGGCAAGGCGGTCACCCGAAGTGAAGATGAGAAAGGGATTCATTTTTACGGCCATGTTCAAAAGGGAGAGGAAATTGCCGAGGATATCATGCAGCGATTGCGTTTTTCCCGCGTGCAAAAAGAAACGGTCCTCCATTTAATTCGTCAGCATATGGTATTTATGAATGTCCGAAAGATGCGGCCGGGGCGTCTGAAAAGATTCCTGCGCATGCCCGATTTCGATCTTCATCTGAAGCTGCATCGTCTCGATTGTCTGGCCAGTCACGGAATGCTGGACAATTATGAGTTTTGCCGCGAGCAGATACAGATTTTAGCGCTTGACGATTTGCATCCTCCTCGTTTATTAACCGGAAACGATTTGATCGCCATGGGATTTACTCCGGGTAAAATCATCAAAGACATTCTTCTCGCGTTGGAGGAAGAACAGTTGGAAGGACGCATCCAGTCCCCCGAACAGGCAAAACATTATGTGAGTGCCAGATGGAAAATAGAGTCATGAAAAAATACCGGCTGATCATTTGTCTGTTTTTATTTTTTACGCTGATGCTGGCCTGCTCGGGCAAGGCGCATCATCGGAGAGTTGCTTCGGCGCCCAGATACAAACCTGCTTTAAACCTCATGGGCTATACGATACAGGCGGGCGCTTTTCGAAATGTGGAAAATGCGGTTCGTTTGACGGAACGGCTGAAAATCAATCACGGACTTGATGCCACCTATTTTCTGGCCAGTGACAAATTTTTCAAAGTGCGTTTCGGTAATTTCAGCACCAAGGACCTGGCCAAGACGAGAGCCCTGGAACTGATCGACGCAAAGGTTATTGAGGAATTTTATATCGTCCGTCCCGAAGATTATTCCGTGGCCCGTCAAAAGCAATACGGAACCGACTACCTCAGGGAATCCATTGTCACGACAGCCAGAGATTTTCTCGGCGTTCCCTATCTCTGGGGCGGAGCCTCTCCCGATGACGGATTCGATTGCAGCGGATTGACCATGACCGTTTATCAGCTCAACGGCCTGAATCTTCCCCGCAATTCCCGGAAACAATACGCCGCGGGAGATGCCGTCGACAAAGATGAATTGCAGAAAGGCGATCTGGTATTTTTCACAGACCGGGGAAATCATCATGTTTCACATGTCGGAATATACATTGGAGACGACAAATTCATCCACGCTTCATCACAGGGCAAGGAAATTCGTATTGATCATCTATCATCCGATTATTTTACCCATCAATATATCGGCGCCAGATCTTATTTATAAAAATGCATAAATTAAATTTGTCTTTTCGGGTTAAAATTTTTTTCTGAAATATTTTTTTATCGCTTTTTTTATTTTTCACGCCAATAAATATTTTTTCTCATATCTGAGCGCAACCGTCGTCATCGACCTTTTTTATCGTGGCGATTCATTTTAATCATCACAATCGTTCCTCGGGAAATGCAGTGTGGACGGGAGCTGCAGAGTATTCATATTCACCATGCGCATTTATTTTTTTAATTTTTAAAAACAAAAATTCTTTTCGCGAAGGCGCAACCATTAAAATATTTAACATTTTTTTATATTTTTTGTTGACGTGACAACAAAAACAAAGTAAAATTCATTCTCAAGAAGACATTGGACATATTTTAATCCAACAATTTTTATAAAGGAGGCTTCACCTGATGGCAACAGCAAAGAAAGCAGCAAAGAAAAAAGTGGCAAAGAAAGTCGTAAAGAAAGCAGCTCCCAAGAAAAAAGTTGTAAAAAAAGTTGCAAAGAAAAAAGCGGCTCCCAAGAAAAAAGTTGCTAAGAAAAAATAGCAGCGTAGTTCTTTCGGAGAGCAAATTTTGAAGGGGATGCGAATAAAATTTTCCTGATCGCATTCCGAACGAAGAATGCCTGGCAGCAACTGTGGCTGGCTACAGTTGCTGCCATTCTTTTTTTTTGCATTTCCGGTGTAATCGACATGAACGATGTTCCCTTCCGGCTGATATCCTGTAATCATTCACCATTGATTTTTGCCTTGACTTATGTCTATATTGCCCTCGAATATTTCAATGTTTTCAGTAACTAATTCATGAACAGGTTTTAACATTTTATAATCAGGACGGATAACTCATGCTGACATTAAATAAAGTATATTTTACCGCCCCCGGCGGTGAAGACGGAAACGGCGCCCTGCGTAACATCATTGACGGCATAGATTTTACCTTTGAAAAAGGGAAATTCTATGTCATCACGGGACCGAACGGCAGCGGGAAAACAACGCTCGCAAAATTAATCATGGGCATTAACCCCATATCAAGCGGATCCATATCTTTTGAAGGAAAGGATATTTCCGGTCTTTCAATTACGGAACGTGCCAAATCCGGCATTGCATACAGTTTTCAGCAACCGGCGCGTTTTAAAGGAATCACTTTTCGCGATTTGTTGTCCATTGTCACCGGTGTTGAAGATGAGAAAAAATTTCTGGAAATCGTGAGCCGAGTGGGCATTTGTCCGATGTCTTTCCTGGATAAAGAAATTGACGCCACGCTTTCCGGCGGAGAAATCAAAAAAATTGAATTGGCGACGACAATCGCCGCCAATCCCAAACTGGCCATCTACGACGAACCCGACACCGGCATCGATTTGTGGACCATCGGCCCGATGGTCCACCTTTTGAAAAAAGAACTCACACCGCAAACAGCAACCATTGTCGTCAGCCACAATAAAGCCTTTCTGGATGTAGCGGATGTGGTGTTGATTATCGACAAAGGAAAAATCGCTTTTAACGGACAATTAAAAGAAGCGTTGCCGCTGTTAACGGATTTGAGTATTTGCGCTTATCATCATAAATGCGAGGGAGAACAAGATGCTGGATGCCTTAGATAAAAAATTGTTAAAAACCGTTGCCGATCTGGAAGGCCTGCCCAAAGGCGCCTACAACATCAGAAAGAACGGAAAGCTCCTGCAAAGACAGGTCTCGGCCAATATTGATATTGAAACGAATGCGGAGGGAACCGGCATTATTGTAAAAATCAAACCCGGCACGAAAAACGAATCCGTGCATATCCCTGTCATTTTAAGTCAGGCCGGTTTGTTCGATGTTGTTTACAATTCGTTTATCATCGGCGACGGCGCGGAAGTGACCATCGTTGCCGGTTGTGGCATTCATTGCGGTTCTTCTGAAACCGAAGGCCACGCCGGTATCCATGATTTCCACGTGGGCAAAAAAGCGAAAGTAACGTATGTGGAAAAACATTTCGCGATGGGGGAAGGTAAAGGCCGGCGTATTCTCAATCCGACGACAAAAATATGGATGGACGAAGGGGCTGCGGCGGAAATGGAATTGACTCAAATCAGCGGCGTGGACGAAGCCGACCGCTTAAACGAAGCGACTCTTGGCCCCGGCAGCCTTCTCCTGATCACGGAAAGGGTCTTGACCGAAGGTGAACAAACCGCTGTTTCCAAAAACAACATTATTCTGCAGGGTGTAAACAGCAGAGCCAATATGATTTCACGTTCCGTGATGAAAGGCCATTCCAAGCAAATCTTTCACGCCAACATGGAAGCCAGGAACAAATGCTTCGGCCACATCGAATGTGACGCCATAATCATGGATAACGGCACGAATGAAACCATGCCCGCTCTCAAGGCTCTGCATCCCGACGCCGAACTGACTCATGAAGCGTCTATCGGCAAAATCGCGAACGATCAGTTGACCAAGCTCATGAGTCTCGGACTGACTTACGATCAGGCGGTTAATCGAATCATTCAGGGATTCCTGAAATAGCCTTATCAATTCATCCCGGCAGTGTGAATAAAGATGAAACCAAAAAAAGAACGCAATATCCCATTTAAAAATCTGCTGGTCACGGGAGGGTGCGGATTTATCGGCAGCAATTTTATCCGTTATTTAATCGGGAAAAGCGATTTCTCCGGAAGAATCATAAACGTTGACAAGCTGACCTACGCGGGAAATCCCGAAAATCTGTCGGATATAGCCGCTCGTTATCCATCAAAATATATTTTCCAGAAAGCCGACATTTGTGATCTGGCCCGGCTGGCAGACATATTTTCACGATACGATATTGACGCTGTTTGTCACTTCGCCGCCGAATCGCACGTTGACCGCTCGATAAAAACACCCGGCGATTTTATTCAGACCAATATTGTCGGAACGTTTAATCTGCTGGAGTGCGCCAAAGCGTGCGGCAGGAAATTTACGCTGTTCCATCATGTCAGCACCGATGAAGTTTACGGCAGTCTGGGAACTGAAGGCCTTTTCTGTGAAGATACGCCCTATCGTCCCAACAGCCCCTATTCGGCATCCAAAGCGGCCTCCGACCATCTGGTGCGGGCTTACGATAAGACATTCGGATTGCCTGTGACCATTTCCAACTGTTCCAATAATTACGGTCCCTATCAGTTTCCGGAAAAGCTTATTCCCTTGATTGTGCTCAACGCTCTGGAAGGCAAGCCGCTTCCGGTTTACGGAGACGGAAAGAATATCCGCGACTGGCTTTACGTGGAAGACCATTGCGCCGCCATCTGGACCATCATGACCTCGGACAAATTCGGCGAGACTTATAATATCGGCGGCAAAGCGGAAATGGAAAATATTTCCATCGTGCAAATGATCTGCGATATTCTTGATGAACAGCTTCCCTTGACAGAGGGCAAATCACGGCGCAACCTGATTACGTTCGTCAAGGATCGTCCCGGACATGACCGCCGTTACGCCATTGATTTTTCGAAATTAAAAAGAGAACTGGACTGGTCGCCGGAAGAATCGTTTGCTTCCGGTCTGCGCAAAACCGTTGATTGGTATCTGCATCAAAAGGAATGGATTCAGAACATCAAAACCGGCACTTACCAGAGGTGGATAGCGGAGCAGTACGGTTCGTAATTTCTCCGGATCATTCGTCTCTGCCGCTATGATCGACAGATCCGCATGCGAGCTTTACAGCATATTATCGGTGTCATTCAGCAAATCTCTCTTATAAAAATCGATACGGAAAATCGTTTTATAAGCTGTAATCACCAGCCGCCTCCGGCTGGTAGATGACGTGATCCACTCTTATTTTTCTGACGCCTGACGGAACAGGCCATTCAATAATATCCCCTTCGCGGTATCCGATCAGAGCCATGCCTAGCGGAACCAATATCGAAAGTTTGTTTTCAGCGATATTTGCTTCGGATGGGAATACCAGGGTATAGGTCATTTTTTCTCCGGATTCGACATCGGTGATATTCACTTTCGAATTCATTGTGATCACATCGTGGGGCACATCGGCAGAATCAACCAATACCCCGTCATACAATTCCTTTTCCAGGAGATCGATATTAGTCTTATTATATCTGGAGGTGGATCTCACACCCTCTATCAATTCCAGTAAACGATCCATGTCATATTTTGTAACAAATATAGTTCGAGTTGCCATCATTAAAAATCTCCCTCTCGTTGATTAATATCTGATTAAATGTTTATGAATCAAGAATGGTTAACGGTTGTGAACAATCTGCTTCGGTTGATTGTCACTATAAGTAAATTACGCATGGCTGTCAATCAAATAAAAATATTATGCAACGGATAATCATGAATGGCTGGGGTCGGTTGATTGGGTTTAAAAACGTCTGAGGAGTCTACCGATATCAAAGTGTTTCTTCGAATACTCAACACGCCCGAACGAGATTAACAGGAAGGTAAAAGTCGGTCGGCTGGACCCGGAATAAACGGGACATGTTATCGTCAATCTGCCGGCCACTGATCGCCACATCTGATGCAGAGCCTGCTGCGGATCGTTGCAATCAGATCGCGAAAGAATCAGTCAATTTTATTTGCTCTGTTTTTAAGCCAATCCAGCCACATGACATATAAAATCATAAAAATGCTGTAAACGGCAGAAGGCAGCGCTGCTTCTTTTTCAAACAGCGCGATGGCCAGACCGCCGGCGATGCCCTGATTTTTTAAAGTGCCCTGAAGAATCAGACTCACGACATCTCGCTTGTCGATCCGGCAAAGAAAACATGTTTTCTTAATCACCCATCCCAAAACGAATGTTGAACAAAAAACAATACCGGCAATCGGCACAACCATCAACGGCCGACTGAAAATTAAATCCCTGTTGACGCCGATCATGGAATACAAAACAATGAAGAATCCCCAATCGGTCAACGGCCCCCGTACCGGCGCCAGATGTTCCTGCCAGTTAAAATATAAAACCGCTCTGGATACAATCAGTGGAAAAACAATAAGCAAAAACATAATGCGCAAGAGTTTATAAGGATCGTCAAATCCGGTTCCGATGAATATCCAGAAAATCAGCGGCATGATCAATAACGCAGCCAGATAGGATGCCACGGCGCCGGACAGTGTGTAGGAGACGTTCCCTTTCAGAATAGCCGTGAAAGGAATGACCGCGACCGCAGGTGGAACTGCGGCAATCAAAACAAATCCGATCCACAAATTTCTATTTTCGATCAACAGGGTGGATAGAAGAAGGATCACTCCCCCCAGGATAACATAACTCATAAATATGCCGGCAACCGACGGCTTAATGATCGCGCGCAGATTTCGGAAATAGTCGTTGGAAACATTCAACGTCGCCAGCGTCATCACCAGAGCCAATGCCGGCATCATGAAGAATGTTGTCCATGGTGTGGCCTGCGGTAGAAACAGCCCCGACACGATGGCTAAGACAAAAATAAAATTGCGATTGTTAAGAAGGCGAAACATAAAAATTATCCATTATGAATCATGGCGTTTCGTTTAAAATCAATTCATACATACCACAAAACGCGGCATTGAAAAGCGATTTTCTATATGGTAGTGTTCTGGGTAAATTATACACCATGGAATCGGAGGGCATGTTATGTCCCCGCCGGCAGAAAACGTGAAGAAAGCGGAAAGAACCCTTGATCGCGCAATGAAGTGGGAAAAGAAGCTTCCGAAACCTGTCCCGTCTGCGGCGCAAGAGGAAACAGATTCAGAAAAGTCGGTTGACACCGGATTAAATATTCTTAAAATAGATGACGAGTCTCGGTTCAACGGGCCAATACTCGCAATGACAAATCAGGCAGTCAAAGGGATAATGTGGCAATTCAAGAACTTTTGATCATTATCAGCGGCATCGTTTTATTTCTCATCGGCATGGTTAATCTCGCCTCCGCCGTCCGTAAAGTCATGGATGTCCGCATCAAAGAATACATAAAATACGCCGTGGAAAAGCCGCTTTATGGTCTTCTGACCGGGGCCATTTCAACGATTATTTTTCAAAGTTCGTCCGCTTCCACCGCGCTTACCGTCGGACTGGTCAGCGCCGGTCTGATCAGCTTTTACAGTTCTCTGGCAATCATTCTGGGAACCGATATCGGCACGACCCTGACCGTGCAGTTTGTCGTCTGGCATTTTACGGAAATCTCGCCTGTTTTTATCTCTATTGGCGGGCTTCTGTGGCTGATGGATCGCAGCAAATGGAAACGAGCCGGCCAGGCAGTATTTTATTTCGGCTTAATATTCCTTGGTCTGGACTTAATCAGTCAGGCCGTTGAACCTTTAAAAAATTCTCCCCTCTTTCTGAGTTTGTTTACGCAAACGCAAAACCCATTTTTCGGGATTGGACTGGGAATGGTCGTCACCGGCATCATTCATGCCTCCGCCATACCGATCAGCATCATGGCTCTCCTGGCTCAACAGAACCTGGTTTCCCTGGAAAATGCTCTGCCTGTAATTATGGGGGCCAATATCGGCACGACGGTCACGGCGCTCATGGCCGGCACGGTGGCGACGGTCAGCGGCAAAAGGAGCGCGATTTCCCACTTGATCTTTAAAGTGATCGGCGTTGCGCTGTGTTTCGTCTTTATGCCGTTTTTTATGACCATGCTGAAAAATCTTTCCGCCAGCGTGGCGCAGCAGATTGTCCTGGGACATTTTGTCATTAATATGGTGATTGTGCTCTGCTTCATTTTTTTTCTGAAGCCTTTTGCCGCCTTGATGCAGAACATTTTAAAGGGTGACGATGAAACGCTGCCTATCTGGCCTGAATTTCTTGATCGCAAAGACTTATCCCATGCAAAAAAAGCTCTTGATAATGTACAGAAGGAATTGCAGAGAGAAATCCATCTTACACGAAAAATGTTCTCAACCGCCATCCATCTGATTACTGTTCCTCAAGAAGGCAGAATCAGAGACATATCATACATCGAAATGGTGGTGAATAATCTGCGCGCTCAAATCGTCAGGTTTTTATGGAAAATATCGGCGCGTGATACCTCCGCTCAGATTTCTAAAAAAGTTTTCTCCTTTACCGCCATCGCGGGCGATATTGAAAGCATCGGCAATCACGTGGTGTGGATAGCTGAACTGGCCGCTCAAAAAAACGAGAGGAAAATCAAATTTACCGAAAACGGCATGAAGGAGTTGCAGGAAATAATATCCCTGGTTAATCAAAATCTTGACGACGCCGCATGGCTGATTGAAGCGCCCGACAACATGAAAATCACCGGGCTGATCCAACGGGAAGAGGAAATAGACGTCAAAGTCAAGGATGCGCGCAACGAGCACCTGAAAAGATTTCACAAACACCTGTGCAGCACCGAAGCCGGACTGATTTTTGTTGAAATGCTGATTCATCTGGAACGCATTTCCGACCATTGCAACAATATCGCCGAGTATGTTCTTGATATGAAGGAAGATCATTGTCCGTTATAGCCTGCAGGCCGCTGACGGGACATGAATCATATGGGTACGGTTCATCAGGATAATGTTTAAAACCAGGGCTGTCCTCACTGTGTCCGGAAATACGTATTGAACTAATTGCCAATATCTTCTATAATGAACTACAAACTGCCAAACTGCATAATTGCTATGGTTTTTGCTTAAACATCCATACAAGGGGGTATCAAGATGAATAAAAGAATCAACGCCCTGAAATTTGCGCTGGAAAATGAACTCAACGAAAGAGAGTTTTATCTGGCCAATGCCCGCCGCACAAAGAATCTGGCCGGCAAAAACATGTTTAAGCAAATTGCCGATGAAGAAAAAGAACATTATGAAATGTTAAAAAAGCTGCATGATCAGTGGGAAAAGAAGCAGAAATGGCCTTCCACCGTATCGCTGAAAGTAAAGAAATCTTTAACCGGCAATATTTTAAAATCCATGTCGGAGAAAAAATCGACGCGTATCAAAGGCAACGAAGATGACCTGAAAGCCGTCCGCACGGCGATCGACTTTGAAGCAAGGGGCATGGCGCTTTATACCAAACTGGAAGAAGGAAGCACCGATCCCAGAGAAAAAGCTTTTTTCAACCTGCTGGCCGGCATTGAACGTCAACATTTTCTTTCTTTGCGCGATACAGAAGAATTTCTCACCGATCCCGTCTCGTGGTATCAGAAAACGGAAAGATCATCCCTGGATGGCGGTTGAAGCGGATCATTTCTCAGGCCTGATCACGGTTGTTCTGAGTGCCAGCAACAAAAAGTTCCTCCATTTTTGCGTGTAATGCCGTCCAGTTATCATACAATCTCTCCACCTCCGCGTTGATGTCTTTCAATTTCATGCTGATGTTTTTAATTTGAGCGGCATCTCTGTGGGTTTGAGGATCGCACAAAGCGGCCTCATAGTCCGACTTTTTTGATTCCAGCAATGCTATCTTTTTTTCCACGACAGACAGTTCTTTTTCCAGAGGAGCTCTGATTCTGTAATTTTTATTCCGCTCTTCGGCCTCGAGACGCTTTTTCTCCTTATTTTTAACAGGAGGACCCTCTGGAGAATGCCGCGTCATTTTCGCATCTGTCTCCAGAACCTCCGCCTGCCTGCGTTTTTCAATAAAATAAGAGTAATTTCCCTGATAATAATTTATCTTTCCATCTTTCAGTTCAAAAATTTTATTGACGAGATGATCGAGAAAATAACGATCGTGCGAAACAATGGCCACGGTGCCATGATAGTTCATCAGCGCATTTTGGAAAATATCCTTGGTCTTTACATCCAGATGATTGGTCGGCTCGTCAAGAATGAGAAAATTGGTATCCAGAAGCATAATCTTCAACAAAGCCAGACGTGATTTCTCGCCCCCGGAGAGAACTGAAATTAGCTTGAAAATATCGTCACCCGAGAATAAAAAAGCACCCAGCAGATTGCGTTTATCCTGATCGGAGGCTTTGGCCGGAACGGAATTTATTTCTTCCCAGATGGTATTCCGGTAATTCAGATTTTGAGAACTTTCCTGTGAGAAAAAAGCCATATTCACGCTTTCTCCGTATTGAACCGAACCGCAGGAGGGTTGTTCCGTTAGACTCAACAAGCGGGACAGGGTCGATTTTCCCGATCCATTCACGCCGACAAAGGCAACCTTGTCTCCGCGAAACAACGTAAAATTCACATGGCTGAAAACATTTAACCCGCCATAGCGATGCCCCAATCCGGTTGCCTTGACCACGTCCCGGGAACTTTTTTTCCCTTCTGGAAATTTCATGGCAACGCTTTTCGTTTTACCTTCCACTTTGATGTCGGAATACCTTTCCAGCATTTTAATGCGGCTTTGCACCTGCGACGCTTTGGTCGCTTTGTAACGAAAGCGCTCCACAAATTCCTCGACTTTCTTGATTTGAGCCCTCTGCAGTTCCATTTCTTTTTTCAAGGCAGCGTGCCGTCTTTCCTTCTCCTCCAAATAGTAGGAATAATTTCCTTTATAAATATGAATGTTGCACGATGAGAGCTCGGCAATCTGCGTGGCGATCTTATCCAGAAAAAAATGATCGTGGGAAATAACGATGATTGTTCCGCGATAATCCTTTAGATAAGATTCCAGCCACTCCATGCTTTCCGTGTCGAGATGATTGGTGGGTTCATCCAGAAGCATAATGTCGGGCCGGGCCAGAAGAATTGACGACAGAAGAATACGCATTTTCCATCCGCCGGAGAATAAATTGCACGGTCGATTAAAATCGTTTTCCGTGAAAGCAAACCCTTTAAGGACCTGTTTGGCCCGTGTTTCAAAAGCATAACCGTCCATTGCGCTGAAATGAGCCAGCGCATCGGAGTATTTTTTTGAAAGCTCGCTGTATCCGGACGTATTTTGCTTCACGTCCGACAGGTGACGTTCCAGATCGTGAATGGATTTTTCAACAGCAGCCATTCCGCTTTTTTTCTTAAGAAACTCGATCAGAGGAAGCGCCTCAAGTTCAACCATATCCTGAGGGAGATAACCGACGACATTGTTTTTTCTTCCGGAAATTTCTATGACCCCTGCGTCGGGGTGAACTTCCTCCATCAAGACCCGGAACAGCGTCGTTTTTCCGCTGCCGTTTTCACCGACCAGACCGATACGGCTCTGGGGATGAATCGTCCAGCTTAAATTGTCGAAAAGCTTTTTGTCCAGAAAAGACAGATGAACATTGCGGAAATATATCACTTAGGAAGCCTCCATGATGATGCGGCTATATAAAATATACGACGGGCTGTCAATGGATTCATGGCTTATTGATTAAAAGGTGTTTCAGCGTTTTTTACGGAAAATAAGTTTCAGGGGCACGCTGTCGAAACCGAATTCCTCGCGGATTTGGTTCATAAGATAGCGTTCGTACGAAAAATGGATCCCTTTGGCATGGCCGACAAAAAAGACAAACGTCGGCGGCTTGATATCTGTCTGCGTGGCGTAGACGATATGCATCTGCCTGTTCTGATAACGGGGCATGGGATTCTTGCGCACTGATTTTTCTATCAAATCATTTAACGGAGATGTGCCTACTCTCTTCGTGTATTGTTCGTAAACTTTATCGATGAGATCAAATATTTTCGGCGCACGCTGTCCGGTTAATGCGGAAATAAAAATGATCGGCGCAAAATCCAGAAATTTAACCGTATCTTTTATGTCCTCGACAAATTTGCCGACGGTGGAGTTATCTTTCTCAATTTTATCCCATTTGTTAACCACGATGATGCAGGCCTTGCCCCGTTCATAAGCCAGCCCGATAATTTTTGTATCCTGCTCGGTGATTCCCTCTTCCGCATCAATTAAAACCAGCGCAATGTCACAGCGATTGATGGATTTGAGCGCCTGTACAACGCTGTATTTTTCCAGTGTCTGGCTGATTTTGCTTTTTCGGCGGATTCCCGCCGTGTCAATCAGCAGATAATTTTTTCCATGAACCTTGACGGTTGAATCAATCGCATCGCGGGTCGTGCCCGGCATGGGATTGGCGATGCTTCGTTCCTTGCCCAGAATCTTGTTGACAAGAGATGACTTGCCCACATTGGGTTTGCCGACAATGGCGATTTTAATCTGAGTTTCCTGATCTTCCTGATCCGTTGCCCTTTCCGGAAAATCGCGAACAACAATGTTCAGCAATTCATCGACCCCCAGGCCGTGCTGAGCGGAAATCGAATGAATCTCTTCCATACCCAGCCGGTAAAAATCGGTCAGCAAATCCGTATGACGCTCGCCGTCGACTTTATTGGCAACATAAAATATATTTTTATTCTTTCCTCTTAATTGTCTGGCAATTTCCATATCCGAAGGCGTCAGACCGTCCCTGCCGTCCATCAGAAAAATAATGACATCCGCTTCCTCAATGGCAAGATTGCTTTGCTCGCGCATTTGCACAAGAATTTTTTCTTCCGATGAGGGCTCAAACCCTCCGGTATCGATCAGCGTAAAAGCTTTATGATGATAAACGCAATCCATGTAATTGCGATCGCGTGTTGCGCCCGGTTCATCGATCACGATGGCCTTCTGTTTTCCGGCTATCCGATTGAACAGCGTCGATTTACCGACATTGGGCCGTCCCACGATGGCAATGACAGGTTTTTCTTTCATATCATCCTTATTGTTTCAACAACCCGAATTCCTGAAGCATTTTATCGGAGGTGGTCCATTCTTTCCGCACTTTGACAAATAATTCCAGATACACTCTGGCGCCGAAAAGATTTTCCATATCCATTCTGGCTTGCGTGCCTATTTCTTTGAGCATGGCTCCCCTCTTTCCGATCATGATCGCTTTTTGCGAATCTTTTTCCACATGGATTGTTGCGCTGATGCGAATCAGGTTTTTTTCTTCGTCTTCCTTGAATACATCAATGGTCACCGCGGTTGAATACGGAACTTCCTGTTTGGTCAACAGGGTTATTTTTTCGCGGATGAATTCGGCAGCGATAAATCTTTCCGTTGCATCGGTCTGAATATCATCCGGATAATACCGGGGACCTTCCGGAAGCATTGCCTTGACCGCCTCGAGTAATGCTTCAATCCCTTCGCCTTTTAATGCGGAGACAGGAAATATTTCCTGAAAATCGTAAAGGATACGGAATTGATCAATCAAAGGAAGGAGATATTTTTTTTCAATAAGATCTATTTTATTGATAACCAGAATAACCGGCGACTGAACCGGCGCCAACGCTTCGATGAGAAAAAGATCCTGAGGATGAACACGAGGGTTGGCCTCAATCAGCATCAGCAGAACGTCAACGCTGCCGATCGTTTCTCTGGTTGTCTCTACCATGGCGCGGTTCAGGGGCGTCTTTGGCTTATGCATGCCCGGCGTGTCGAGAAAAACAAGTTGGGCATCAGGATAATTTTTGATACCGGTAATTTTGTTTCTCGTCGTTTGCGGTTTATCGGTAATGATTGAAATTTTGTCGCCGACAATCGTGTTGAAAAGCGTGGATTTGCCCGCATTCGGGCGTCCGATGATACCGATGAATCCTGATTTAAACAATGTCCCTATCTCCCCTTAAAGCATTCCCGGAATTTTCAGACCAGCAACCTCTTCCAGGTCATTGGTCACAACTATTTCGCCCCGCGGGCGATTGGGAGACGATTCTACAATCAATCTCGCACCGGGGTAAAGCTTTTTTATTGCCTGGATATTCATATTTTTCAAGCCGCGAAAACTGGAAACATCCCGCTCGGAGATATAAAAAATAATATCTCTGCTGTCACGGGATATTTTTTCCAAAGCGCTGATCATGTTGCGCAAAAAAACAGCGGACAGGACAAGACTGCCGAATGCCGGGTGAACCGGTCCGGCCAGGACAGCACCGTTTTGCTGCATTTCCGGAGTCATCTGCACACCCATTCTAATGATGCGCATACCGGCAGCGGACAGCTTTTCCCAGGCTCTGCTGCATAATGAAACAGCCTCTTCAATGTCCAGCGGGCTGTATTTTCCCTGGTTGAAATCTTCCGCCAAAGCGGTTCCGCTGAAAATAATAACCGGATGAAGTCTCACCGTATCGGGATGAAGTTCAATGGTTTTGTTCAGGGAATAATCAAAACCTTCCGGGGTATCGCCGGGCAGACCGGCCATGAGATGCAGCCCTGTTTCAAAACCGTTTTTTTTCAGGAGAGTGACGGCGTTTTCAATATCGGCGGCGTTGTGTCCTCTCTGGGCACGCGATAAAACGTCGTCGACAAAAGACTCGGCACCGATTTCCACCGTGGAAACATTATATTGTTTCAACAGCGATAATTTTTCCTGATCGACGTAATCAGGCCTTGTTGAAATCCGGATGGCATTGACGACGCCTTTTCGAACGAAGGCATTCGCCAGGGCAAGAAGTTCCTCCTGAGATTCCGGATCAATCCCTGTAAAATTCCCGCCGTAAAAGGCGATTTCCACCTTTCCGGCTTTGTTTTTATGCCAGTTCAGATAGGAGGTAACCTCCGCGTCCAATAATTCTTTCGTTATTGTCGCAGGGTGATTCCCGGCGCTTATTTTTTGATTGCAGAAAACACAGCGATGAGGACAACCGCTGTTCATGATAAAGACGGGAATGATCAGGGAATGTTGATCGACTGGCGCGTCATGGCTGATTTTCTTCATCTTGCAGCTTTTCCCAGGCTTTTTGAGCGGCTTTTTTTTCGGCTTCTTTCTTGCTCGTGCCTTTGCCAATTTCCGTAAGTTTGTTGACAATGACCACTCTCACTTCGAATACTTTGGCGTGTTCCGGACCGGTCGAATCTGCAACCACATAAATGGGAATTGTTTTATATTTTCTCTGACAAAATTCCTGCAGGGCTGTTTTATAGTCGAAATAATCGGAAGACATATTTTTTTCTTCCAGCAGCGGTTCAAATAATCGAGAGACCACCGATTGAACATCATGATAACCGGAATCAAGATAAATCGCTGCAACCACTGCTTCAAACGCGTTGGCCAAAAAAGAATCCCTGGCACGACTGCCGGCATTTTCCTCTCCGCGGCCGACCAAAAGACAATCGCCGATTTTTAAATCGCGTGCCAGTTGAGCCAGATTCTTCTCGCCGACCAGTGCGGATCTCATTTTCGTCAGATCGCCCTCTGAGGATTGGAGATATTTTTTCATGAGCAAATCGCTTATGCACAACCCCAGCACCGAGTCTCCCAGAAACTCCAACCTTTCATTGTCGGATGCATCGAGCTGCCGATTTTCATTGACATAGGAACGATGTGTCAACGCGGTGGAAAGAAAATGAATATCGCGGAAATGATACGCAAGTCTTTTTTCTAAATTAAGGAGAATGTCGCTTCTGCTTTGATCCGAAAACATTTGCTCATCCAAATCTGAATGTTTTGTCTTGTTTACGCCGTCGCACAAACAAATGTCCGCTTTTTAATAAGGTAAAACCCGAATATAAGCAAGAGGCAAAATTGTTCTCAACCCCATGAGATGACCCGTTCCCGTATTCAGTCTCATTGACTCGTGCTGATTATTTTTACTGTAAAATCGAAAGACTTCATGATAGAATTTACATCAAACCATCATCGATCCGCGAAGGAGCGTTTATCACAATGGATGCTATTACCGGTTACATATCAACTCATCCAGCCGTAATTGTCATAGGCGTTATTTTAATCGTGTTATTATTTTTGAATTTTATTTTCAAAAATTTGATGAAGTTAATCATCATAGCATTCTTTTTCTTACTGGCCGCTTTCGGTTATTATTATTCCCAGAATCCCGTAGACACAAAGGAAAAGGTCAAAAAATCCGTTCAGATGGTCGAATCCGGTATTAGTGAAATAAAGGATAAAAGTAAAAATTTTTATCACGACGGAAAAGAATTGTACAAAAAAACGAAAGAAGCTCCGGGCGGTGTTAATAAATTGCTGGATGCGTCCGACAAGGAACTGGACAAAGAATTAAAGAAATAAATTTTAGTTTATTTTTTTAATCATCCCGAACAATAAAAATTTCCTCAGAAAATTGATTTATAACAGATTGATTTCCATGGCACGAACGGGGCAGGCGGAAACGCAAAGCTCGCAGCCATTGCACTTTTCCGGATCAAATATGATCTTTTGCGATTTTTTTTCAAAGGACAAGGCGCCGGTCGGACAAAAAGCGGTGCAGGCTCCGCAGTGAACGCACTTATCGGCATTCTGACTGACGCTCTTGGACAGTGGTTCCACCTTCAGACCCAGTTCCTTTAAAAAACGGATGCCGTGATCGAAATTTTCTTTGGAACCGCTTAATTCTAAAACGATAACGCCTTCGCGGCGTGGAAAGATTCTCGCTTTTAAGATATTGAAAACAAGATTGTATTGCTTCACCAGTTGATAAATCACCGGTTGTTGAACCGTATCGGGTGTGTAGCGAATGACGATTTTTTTAGAAAACATAGTAATCGGACTCAATAAAATTTTTGAAAGATTAAGACATCAACCATGGATTGTCAAGGTAATTTACAGCCCATAATCCCTGTTATTCAAATGGATTAGGGAGCTTTAACCGGCCGTCAGCAGTTTTTTCCAGTCCAGGGACGGAAACGTTTCATGCAGAACATGGTCGTCCGGAACCAGATGATATTCCAATGCGGTGAAATACCGGAAAGCAATGTTTTTTACCTTTTCCGGATCAACGATGTCATCGTTGGAACCATGATACAGAACGACAGGAACCTTTAAAACCCGGGAAGGCGGCGTGAAGTCACTCACGTTCAACGCCGGTGCCAGAAGAACCAGCTTTTTCATCCGGTGTTCATTTTCGACGGCGTATTGAACGGCCATCAGCCCCCCATAACTCGAACCGACGATGATCAAATCGGTTTTATCGTCAAGAAGGCTTCGAAGTTTTCGCATACGCGCCGCAAAATCTCCCGTGTAGTTTTCAATGATCATCTGCGGAAAATTTTTGCGGAAAAACTGCCCCTTGGTGCCCCGCGCCGTGCTCTCCAGCCCGTGAATAAAAACCAGTGTGTTCATGCTTGTTTCCGCTCTTCTCCGGTATATTTTTATGTTGTATAGATTATGTCAGTATGTTATCAATTCCGCAAGAAAAGATTTACTGTCAGGAGATTGAATTATGGCAATAGTGTTACCTTTTAAGGCGGTTCGTCCAAATCAGAAATTTGTCGCTCAGGTTGCAGCGCTTCCTTACGATGTGATGACCAGGGAGGAAGGGAAAAAAGCGGTTTCCGGTAATGCACTGAGTTTTATGCATGTCGAAAAATCGGAAATCGACGTCCCGGATGGAACCGGAAGCGACGACGATCTGATTTATCAAACGGCAAAACGTAATTTTATAGACATGCGGGTGAAAGGAATTCTCATTCAGGATGAATCACCGCGTTTTTATATTTACAGACAACAAATGGGTTCTCAGCTGCAGACGGGTATCGTCGGTCTGATGAACGCGGCGGAATACGACGCCGGGAAGATTAAAAAACATGAATTGACCAGAAAGGACAAGGAAGAAGACCGCATCCGGCACGTGGACACCGTCAATGCTCAAACCGGTCCGGTATTCATAAGTTATCGTGAACGTCATAATTTGAACAGGATTGTCGATCAACTGACGAATGGCATCCCTGAGTACGATTTTACGGCGGAAGACGGCATTAAACATACCGTATGGGTCGTTACCGAGACCGCACACATTGAAGCCATCAAAAAAGAGTTTCTTGCCGTGGACGCCCTTTATATTGCCGACGGCCACCACCGGGCGGCTGCCGCAACAACCATTGCGCGCAACAGACGAAACAACGATAAAGACAAAAGCTCGCCGAAAGAATACGAATCCGTTCTTGCCGTTTTCTTCCCCCACACGCAGTTGAAAGTTATGGATTACAACCGTGCAGTCAAAGATCTCAGAGGCCTTACGCCTCAGCAATTCCTTGAGAAGATCGGCTCCAGTTTTACGATTACTGAAAACTTCACGGCACGGTCACCGCAACAGCTTCATGATTTTGGAATGTATCTGAACGGTCGCTGGTATAAAATAACCATTAAAAAAGGACTTTACGATGAGAATGATCCCGTGGCCAGCCTGGACGCGGCCATCCTGCAGGATCATTTACTCTATCCGGTGCTGGGAATCGCGGACCCGCGCGTTGATGCCCGCATCAAATTCATCGGCGGCATCAGGGGCATGGATGAACTGGAGAAACTCGTGAATCAGGACGGTTTTGCCGTGGCATTTTCTCTTTATCCCACCACCATGGAACAGATCATAAAAGTTGCCGATGCCGGAGCGATTATGCCGCCCAAGTCAACATGGTTCGAACCGAAACTGCGCAGCGGTTTATTTACGCACAGACTGGATTGAAAATTTTGATCATCTGACCCATGGAAGAAGAGACCTTTGACGAAATCCTCAACGGATTGGTGCGTGTTTACCAGAAGAAAAAAGGGTATCGTTTCTCGATTGATTCCCTTCTTCTTGCTCATTTTGTTTCTCTGAAAAAGCGCACAAAATTTATGGATATCGGCTGCGGCGGCGGCGTTATTCTGCTGATTCTGGCCAAACGTTTCCCCGGCACCGGCGGCGTTGGATTGGAAATTCAGGAAAATTCCACGGAACTCGCCCGCAGGAATTCCCGGGTGAATAATCTGGAAAGCCGTATTGACATTGTCCAAGGCGACGCCCGTCATATCAAGAACATTTTCCGGGAACGTTCATTTGACGCAACGATATTTAACCCGCCTTATCGAAAATTACATTCCGGCCGGATAAATCCTCGAGAGGAAAAAGCCATCGCCCGTCACGAAGTGAAAGGTTCTCTGAAAGACTTTTTAAACGCGGCAAAATATCTTTTAAAACCGACCGGAAAAGTTTTCACCATCTATCCGGCAAAAAGAATGGTGGAGCTTATCTATCTTTTTCGCTTAAACGGTATCGAACCGAAAAGAATGAAGCTTGTCTATTCGGATATCGCATCCGACGCTGAATTTATTCTGGTGGAAGGCCGGAAAGGTTCCCGGGAGGAACTGAAAATCGAGCCACCGCTATTTATTTACAATCAAAGCAGAAAATATTCTCAGGAAATGTGCGGAATTTTCAACGAGCTTTCTCGTTTTCCAACTGACGGCGGCGGCTGATTTCCAGTTGCATAACCCGTTGGAGAACCTCGGCCAGTTCTTGATCCTCTAAAGAACCGGTGCATTCGGCGATCATTTCCCTATCTCTTTTTTTCAAAACAGCTCTTTTTGAGATTAAAACAGTGCTCGCCTGTTTTTCACGCACAAGGGTGTGCCCCACAATAAAACGTATTTCCTGGATCAGCGCTTTTCCGGCAAGTTCGTTCAATCTGGCAAGAATCTGTTCTTTCATGAAATGAAGCTGCTGCACCCAGACCGAAGAAACCGTTTTAACAAACAACGTCCCGTTTCTCAAAGAGTCCGGTTGTGTCTGTGAAGCGATTTGAGAGCCGACAGCTTCCGGCCAGAGTTTCTGAAGTTTTCTCTCTTCGATTTTCGAGGTCATTCCTCTTTTTTTCAGAATCGAGAATAACACTTCGCCTATTGACAGTAACTGAGTCTGTGATTTTCTTTTGCGCATACCCATTTGTGGCATAAATTAAATGACAGGTCAAGCGAGTGTCTGATCCCGCTTCGCCTATTATGACTCTTAGATTATTCGCTCCGGG
>DAOPVC010000023.1:0-26992 GCA_035350895.1 Smithella sp.
GTGCTTGAATACATAGGATATCTCTGTGCTTCACTGGCCATCACGAGTTCACTGATCGGCTTGCTGTCTGTTTTTGCTTTCCGGACCCACATTAAAAACTGGATCAGGAAAAAGCCTGAAAAATATCCGGTTGTGACCGTCATCTCTCCGCAACGGGGGAAAATCGATTCGGACAATATCGACGCCGTTCTGGAACAGAATTATCCCGGCGCATGGGAAGTGATTTTTGTCACGACAAAAGACGATGCTTCCCTGCCGCAGTTGCAACACTATTCACAGAAATATAAAAATGTAAAAATAGCAATCGCCGACGACGTCGTTCAACTGGCGGCAACAAAGGGGATTCATCGATGCCAGAAAAACAATAATTTATTAACTGCAATAGAAGTCGCCTCTCCGGAAGCCGAAGTGTATGTCATCGTCGATGCCGACGCGCGCCCCTTTAGCGACTGGTTGAGCCATCTCGTCGCCCCCCTTGCTGATGGCAACGCCAAGCTGGGCGCCGTCACGTCCGCAAGAATCTACCTTCCCGGCAAAGGGTTGGCGTCTCTGGTTCAAGTCTTATGGATTCTGATCTCCGCCATGTTTCTTGTCGGGAAACATCGCTACATATGGGGCGGCGGACTCGCCATACCAAAAGCGGTTTTTGAAAAAGCACACTTGGGACGGAGTCTGGAAGGACAGGAAGGATGTTCCATCACGACCGATGACATGAATATATTAAACGCCTTGCGAAGCCGGGGATATGAAACTCTTTTTGTGCCCGATTGCATTGTGCTCAGGCATCCTCCAACAAAAAAGGAAAATCTGGCACATGTCATAACGTTTACCAACCGTCAGGTGTTGCAGACCTGGTGGACAACTAAGGCGATATGGGTTTTTCTGACCAACATCGGCATCAGATTGCCGATGCTTTTATGCGCGCTGGTTATCGCATGGTGGCATCCCTGGTGTTTGCTGGCCTTATTATCCATATTGATTGACGTCATCATGGGCATCACCGCTTTAAAAACCGTTATTGATACGGAGCCACGATTAAGCGCCAAATTGATTTTCTGGGTGTTGAAGGCGAAAGGATATCCCTTGAACCGTTTACCGGAACCGAGAGTAATGATCCATGTGAATTTCTGGATTATTTTACTTCCCATTGTTACTCCGCTGGTCGTGACCATCAACTCGACTGTCGTACCTTTTTTCAAAAAAATGCGATGGAGCGGCATCGAATATACCAGGAGAAAAGTGGTCGGATACACCGGTGATTTTTCATGGCGGGCAAAATAATCTGAATTTTTCTCATCGATAGTCCTTATATGACCGGCAGACTTCATTGATTTTCCTCATTTCCGCGTTGTCGTCATCAAAATTTTTCAGCAATCTTCCTGCGCCGAAACTCAACAGAGCTTCCGGGAAAAACAGCGATCAAAGATATTTATTTTTCACCTGAATTATGGTTATATAACAAATAATTCTCCGCGAATGACGATCAAAATGGTGAAGAAATGAATCTGGAAAAAATGTCCAAAAAAAGCCTGATAGAACTGGTGGACAATCTCCAGAACCAACTGGCTCATGCCGATGCGTCTTCCCTGTCCGGCACTTCGGGAGAAGAGCTCTACAAGTTTCTCGCGCAAAGCTCTCAGGTCGGTTTCTATATTATGCAGAACGGCCGTTTTAAATTCATCAATTCTCATTTCCGCGACTACACCGGTTACTCCGACGAAGAAATGCTCAAGATGAATCCGACGTTCTTTATCCTGCCTGAAGACCGGCGCAAAACGGCAAAAAACGCGATCATGATGCTCAAGGAACAGCGATTCACTCCTTACGAATACCGTATCGTTACCAAAGACGGCCGGATCAAGTGGATCATGGAAACCGTCATGTCCATTAAATTCAAGGGAAAGCGCGCCATCCTGGGCAACTCCATGGACGTCACCGAACGGAAAGAAGCAAGCCGCCGTCTGGAGGAACTGGAAGCGCTGGAATCATCCATCCTCGACGCCATTCCTCAGGCGGTCGTCGGGTTGCACGAACGCCGCATTAATTTCGCCAATCACGCGGTGAAAGTTATTTTCGGCTGGCATCGGGAAGAACTGATCGGCAAAAGCATTCGCATCATTTACCGCAGCGAGGAGGAAGCCGATAAAATAGGCGAAATATTTTATTCCTCTCTGGAAAAACAGCGGACATACGAAACAGAATTCCCCTGCCGGTGCAAGGACGGAAGGGAAATTATCTGCCGGATGAAAGCCTCGCGCATCGGCGAAAAACTTCGGGAAAAACGCATCGTGGTCACGTTCGAAGACATTACGGCGCAAAAGAAAGCACAGGAGGAACTGGAACGCTCGCAGCAGGACCTGAGAAACCTTTCCGCGCATCTTCAATCGGTCAGAGAAGAAGAGAGCACGCGCGTGGCTCGCAAGATTCATGACGAACTGGGTCAGTCGCTGACCGCTCTGCAGATGGATTTGTCATGGCTGGAAAATCGTTTGCCGGACAGCAGCAAAAACATCCGGGAAAAGACCCAAAGCATGTCGGAGCTTGTTGATGCGACGATTGAAAGCGTGCACAAAATCACGATGGAATTGCGTCCCAGCCTGCTTGATGATCTGGGACTCCCGGCCGCCATTGAATGGCAGGCCGGTGATTTTCAGAAACGTTCCGGGATCCGCTGTCAGGCCAATATCCACTGCAATGTGGACATGATCGGCAAGAATCTGGCCACTTCCATTTTTCGCATTTTTCAGGAAACGCTTACGAACATTGCCCGTCATTCCAAAGCCACGCAATGCAAAGTCGCCCTGATTGAAAAAGGCGGAGAGCTGTGTCTGGAAGTCACGGACAACGGCGTCGGAATCACGCAATGGCAAATAGAAGATCCGCAGTCCTTCGGCATGATCGGCATGCGGGAAAGAGCGCATCTCTGGGGAGGCACCGTCCACGTCCGCAACATCAAACCGTCCGGAACAATGGTCAGGGTTATCATTCCACTCGACAAAGGAGAAAAACCTTCATGATACGCATTCTGGTTGCAGATGATCACGCCGTCGTGCGTCAGGGCGTCAAACAGATCCTGGCGGACGTTCAGGATATGACCGTCAAAGATGAGGCGCAAAACGGATCTGAAACATTAAAAAAAGTCGCTGAAAATGAATACGATGTCGTTCTGCTGGATATTTCCATGCCGGGTCGCAGCGGGCTGGAAGTCCTGGAGGACATTAAAACTCAGCATCCGAAACTGGCGGTGCTGATTTTAAGCATGCATCCGGAAGAACAGTACGCGGTTCGCGCGCTGCGCGCCGGAGCTTCCGGCTATCTTACCAAAGCCAGCGCTCCTCAGGAACTGATCGGCGCCATTCGCAAGGTGGCGGGAGGCGGCAAATACGTTACGTCCTCGCTGGCTGAAAAACTGGCCGACGAGCTGGAAATCGATATGGAGAAGCTGCCTCATGAGCGCCTGTCCAACCGCGAACACCAGGTGATGCTGATGCTTGCGGAAGGGAAATCCGTCTCCGACATTGCCGATGAACTGTGTTTGAGCGTTAAAACCATCAGCACCTACCGCACACGCGTCATGTCAAAAATGGGCATGAAGAAAAATGCCGAACTGACGCTTTATGCCGTTCACAATAAATTAATCAACTAGGTCCCCTCTCCCAGACTCCGACAAATCAAGCCATCATGCATTTGTCAGACAAAAACCGTCATGCTGTTTGGTTGTGTTCTGACAAAGAAACAAGTCTCACGCCGATATTATCTTTTCAAGCACCATGTTAATCCGTTACCATGTTCAGATGCGGCATGATTGTAATGCCGCATCATGAAAAGAGGATCAGACTATGCAGGAGGGGGCATGAATCAGACATCTTCAACACCGGAAAATTCGAAATCGGCAAACGGTCATTTATTCGGAGATTCATCTTCAATGAAAGATAAACTTCTCAAGGACGAACTGGCGGAAATCATTCATCAGGCCGTGCGGGATAACCGCAGCTACCTGATGGAGCATGAAAGCAAGGAAATTCTGGAAGGCATCGGAATCCCGACCACCGGCTTTCTGGTCGCCCGATCTGAGGATGAAGTGCTGACCATGAGCGAAAAAACAGGATACCCTGTTGTGTTGAAAATCGTTTCGCCCGACGTTATTCACAAAACAGACGCGGGCGGCGTGAAATTGAATTTGAATTCCGCCGGGGAAGTCCGTCAGGCCTATCATGAAATTCTCGAAACATTCAAATACCAGCATATCGAGGGGGTTACCGTCCAGAAAATGGCCAGACCGGGCATCGAAGCCATTATCGGGGTGACCCGCGATCCCAGTTTCGGTCCGCTGATCATGTTCGGTCTGGGTGGTGTATTTGTGGAAGTTCTGCGCGATGTGTCTTTCCGAATTTTGCCGATCACGGAAAAAGACGCCTCCGAAATGATCGCGGAAATCCGCGGCGCCGCCATTCTGGAAGGCTATCGCGGCCAGGCCGTCGATCGGGAATCGCTCAGCCGTCTGCTGATGAAAATATCTCAACTGGTCATTGAAAATCCGGAAATCAGCGAGTTGGATCTTAATCCGCTGTTTTTGTACCCCGATGGCTACATTACCGTTGACGCCAGAATGTTTGTGAAGGAACCTTCTCCGGGAGAAAACGTCACCGCCACAGGCCGGGAAAGTCTGCGGGATTTCTTTTATCCGAAAAGCATCGCCGTTATCGGCGCGTCGGACGTCAGAGGAAAACTCGGTTACAACGTATTCTGGAACCTGATTAATCATGATTTCCCCGGCCGATTGTATCCGATTAATCCGAAAAAAGAATCCATCAAGGGCATTAAATCTTATAAGTCCATTCTGGATGTTCCCGATCCGGTAGACATGGCCATTGTTATTGTGCCGGCCAAAGCGGTGGAAGAGGCCATTTCCGAATGCTGCGCCAAGGGCGTAAAGTATGTGGTGGTGGAAGCCGCCGGGTTCGCTGAAACCGGCGAAGAAGGAAAACAGGCGCAGGAAAGAATCGAGAAAATCATCCGCGCCCACGGATGCCGGGTTCTGGGTCCGAACTGTTCCGGCGTCATCAACACGCATCATAACATGGTGCAATCCATCGGCCTGCTTTCCGATTTGCGCAAAGGAAATGTCGGTATGGTTGCCCAAGCCGGAGTTTACGCCGCGGGAATCCTTACGGGATTGAGCAATGTTCTTGATTTCGGTATTGTTGCCACCATCGGCAACAAGATGGATATCAATGAAACGGATATCCTGGAATACTTAAGCGACGATGATCATATTTCCGTGATTGTCATGTACATGGAAGATATCCGCAGCGGCAAACGTTTTGTGGATGTGGCCGCGCGCGCGGCCGTGCGCAAGCCGGTGATCATCTTGAAATCGGGACGGACGGAAGCCGGCAAAAAAGCCGTTTCTTCCCATACCGCGTCGCTGGCCGGCAACGACACTATCAACAGCGCGGCATTCAAGCAGAGCGGCATTATTCGTGCCCGGGACAATGAACATTTATTCGCGCTGACCCGCGCCTTTTCCAAACAACCCGTTCCGAAAGGCAACGGTGTTCTGGTTGTCACCTACACCGGTTCACTCGGTGTTGCCGCGACGGATATGCTTTATCTCTCCGATATGCGCCTCTCCACTCTGGAGCCTTATTTTCAAAAACGTCTGAAAAATGCTCTACCCGATTATGCCAGCATCGGCAATCCCATCGACTGTTCTTTTTCCATGACGCCCAAACAGGTGAAAGATCTGATCGAAATAGGCGTGGAAAGCAACGATGTCCATAGTTTTATTGTCATTATTCAGGGTGAAATGCTGAATGCGTTTGTGGATGTCATGAAAAATATCGACTACAAGGATAAACCGATCGTGTGCTGCGTCGCCTGCAAGGAGTTCATGATTGATGACGTGGTGAAAATGGAGCAGGCGGGTATTCCCGTTTATTCCACGGCGGAAACAGCGGCGGAGGTCCTAAGCCAGATGTACCACTACGGGGTCAGACGTCAGAGCGCCATTGCCGATTCTATCGCCCGCCATATTACCCGGGACTCGCTTTCCGTCGATGACCGGCCGGTCCGATTGCGTCTGATTAATCCGAAAGACATCGGCCTGTGGACGGATTTCGTTAACAGTTGTTCGGAAAAGTCTCTATGGCTCAGGTTCCTTTCGCCTTTTTCCGCGACACCCGAACGCGCTCAGCGTTTCTGCAACGTGAATCCGGAAGAGGAAATCGCTGTGGTCGCCGAAATGAAGGACGGAGACAAGTATAAATTCCTCGGCATTTCCCGCTTGATCAAGAATAAGCGATGTGAGGGCGAAGTGGAATATGCCATCATTGTTTCAGACCTCTGGCAGAACAAGTCACTGGGATACACCCTCTCCGAACAATGTATTGAACTGGCCAGAAAAGAGGGGTACAAAACCATTCGCGCGGAAACGCTTCAGGAAAATTACGCCATGTTGAGAATCTTCCGCAACTGCGATTTTGTGCTCGATTCCAAAGATGAAAACATGGTTTCCATGTCATTAAAACTATTATAGACCGTGTTGAACATTGATGCTGGTTTCAAAACAGGAGAAATCGCCCGTCCCCTGTTTTGAATACGATTCAATTCGGCAGAGCACATCCATACAGGCATGAATAAGTGTTGATCATCAATGTTACTGCCGTTAACCGATGATTTTCCTTTTTCAACCAATCACACACACTATGGCAATCAACTCGCAAACCATTAATATCATTGCAACTTTACACATAGCATGCATTTTGAGCATTCTGCTAAAAAACACTGTCTTTCTATAGTTTAGCTGACTTATCAACAGACATATCAACAATCATTTCCACAAAACTGTTGATTGAAGAATATCATTTTCAATTTTTATATTTCGTAATGCTATAAACGTTGAATCGATGATCCCTGTTGTTTCACAACGAAAAGCGATCATCGCTTGACACACTAAATCAAATATTCTATAGGCTCTTCCACAAAAGGGGATGGGGCGTTGCTCCCACGCGTGGTATCGGTGGACGGATATATTCACATGCAGAGCACTCCTTGAAAACATGGAAAGGACACAATACCCTGATCGCAATATACAGGCATATTAAAAAAACGTTTCGTCACGCACTTGCAGCTTTTCTGATACCGTTCACCGCACTTTTTATTATTATTTTTTCAGATCATCCCGGTTACGCAGCAGAAAATCATTTCTACGCGGCGGATTATGCTTCCCCGGAAAACAACACTCAAGATCCGGTAAAGTCCGTTCCTCCTGACACTAAGCCCCCAATGCTGTATTCCCTGAATATTTACGGAGGAGAAATATCTAAAAATCATGCGGACGATTTTATTCTCCACACCAACAGGCTCAGACTTACGGAATCGCGCCTGCTGGCCGTTACACTGGCAAGACGCCTCGGCACCTATAAAAATATGGCAAGTCTGGAAATAGAAGGCCAGATTGTTAAGCATTTCTATGACATTCAGGACCATTGGGAATTCAACGCCTTATTAACAGCCCGCTGGGACGCATTTTTCTGGGATGAGTATGTGGATACAAGTTTAGCGTTTGGCCTCGGCCCTTCTTACGCAACAGAAAAACCGGAAATCGAAGCTATTCTGGACCGGGAGACATCCCAATGGTTAGCTTACTGGATGATAGAACTGGAAATGGGTCTTCCGGCTTATCCCGGCGTATCGTTCATTACCCGTCTTCATCACCGTTCAGATGCCTTTCGCATCGTCGCATCGGGCGGCGCTTCCACGGCCCCTGTCATTGGCCTGAAAATCCGGTTCTGACAACCCGCGGGCGCAAATATCGTAAATCGCTCTTCTAAAAGAGTTTTGTTTTTTCTTCCTGTCAGCAAATATTATTCTCATAGATATTCAACGCATCGGAATAAAAAAAGCTAGCAATATGTCGTTCATGCAGCAAAATATGCGGTCGCAAATATTACATTGACTATTTCATTTTTTATCGCTATCGTACCCGCCAATCACCCGGAAAAATTTATAAAAATTAAGAAGTCCAGGCATATTGCATGTTGCGTTGTTCAGAGCTTTAATCGTTGGCATCCGGGAAAGGGTTTGCGTCATAAGCGTTTAACACATTCAAGAGGAGGGGAAGATGAAAGACGTGATGAAGTGTATGGGTATGAGTTTTTGGAATAAAGTAACTATTTACAAAAGTCTGTTGATTATGATGATTGCAGTCACGGTGATTTGTACGGCATCGGCAATGAGCCTGGCCGCAGGCGTGCCGTTGAATTCCCGCGGCATCTACAGCACAACGGCCGATGACGGCAGTAAAATTTATCTCTATCGGTATGCGCCCTATACGACAGGAACCCCTCTATTCCGTACCGGCGGCACGCCGGTCGTGATCTTCACAGGCATTTGCATGAATATGAACCAATACCTTTCCATTACTCCCTCCGATATGAAGGCCGCCTACAGCGGTGTTTATGTGCCGGATGTTTCCGGCGCTCCGGACTGGGCATTGAATTCGGATGGAACGGATTACGAACCTTACCTCAAAGCCGACAAAATGCGCTATTACAGTCTGGCGCATTACCTCTGGCTTCAGGGTTTTGATCCATGGTTCGTCAATTACCGGGGTACGGGCCGCGGCGCCGTCAAAAGCACTGGAACCAGTCCCGGCGGCATGAATACACTGGACACATGGGCCACGCTTGATACTCCCGCGGCAATTGCCAAGGTAAAATCGGTTACGGGAAAAAGAATGTTCATCGGCGGACACAGCACGGGAGGCTTGGTTGCTTATAATTATCTGCAGGGCGCCTATATGGAATACGGCATTTCTAATGCGGGCTGGGCGAAAAAAGCCTACTACCAGCTGTGCTATGCCCTGGGATATCAGCCGCATGTCAAAGCCAGCGCGACTCTTGCCAAGACAAGGAATGCCGATATCAAGGGCTTTATCGGTCTTGACCCCGCCGGCGTGCCGGCGCTGCCGAACCTTCTGGACACACCTCTCTTTTGGACACTTGTCGGCACAAGGTTATACCTGCCGCTGGATGACATTTCAGATAAATTAATCTCTCTGTTTCCGAGCAAACCGTTAGTCGGCTTGCTGGAAGGCGTATTTGGACTGTTGAACACAGCGGCTGCAGGGGATTCCGCTCTGAGCGATTTCTTCGATTATCTGAACTTCTGGGTGGTGGAAGATATGGACCCCTGTCTGGAGGATTGGACGGTGCGCTACAGTATAGGTGGTGCTGCGCTGCGCGGATTCGGCCATTACATGGATATGGGTCTGCACAACACCCTTCGTGAACACTATTTAAATGGAAAAGAAAACTATTTGTCGAAATTGATTGCGGGAGGTTCCACGCCCAATCCCGGCAGAGACGGATATTACTATTTCAGCGAAAACATGTCGCGTATGACCGTGCCACTGATTGTTTTCTCATCAAGCACGGGATCTCTGGTAAGCCCGGAGGCGACGTACGACTTCATCATATCGAAAAAGTCCCCCACAGATTATGACGAGTGGTATGTTCTCAGCGACACCGGCCATTTCGATCTGGCAATGGGCAGAAAAATGCCGACCACGGTGTTTCCGCAGTTGGGCGCATGGCTTAAATCCGTTGACGCCTTACCCGGCAATCCGGTCAACACAACCACACCGGCTTCACGGATTGACGAATAACGCTCGTTACAGCGATATAACATGACATGGAGAGGCGCCCCGTTACGTACCGGGCGCCTCTCAGCATATAAGAATATCCCTTAGAGCAAGCCCTTTCAAAAAGATCGCTGAGAATATCTCGAGAATGAATGGCATCTTTCAGCAATATCATTTATCCATTCACCCGGTGACATCAAGGTAGCCCGACGGTCCTTCCATCAGATACCCGCCTTCACAAGGCAAAAACCCGTTGTCGCGAAAAGGAAATGCCGTTTCCTTTTTGAAGGGAAACGGCATTTTTAGGAAGGAAATTTCACGTGAAGAAAAAGTCCTGCCTTCTTCACGCAGGAAAAAATATTAACCGAGTTTCTTTCTGTTGTTCACCAAATCATCCACGACTGCCGGATCGGCCAGGGTTGATGTATCACCGAAGTCACCGAATGTTTTGGCGGCGACGTTTCTCAACACGCGGCGCATAATCTTGCCGGATCTCGTTTTGGGCAGACCGTCTGCCCACTGAATCTGGTCAGGCGATGCGATCGGACCGACGACCTTGCGGACATGTGCGACCAGGGCTTTTTTGAGGTCATCCGTCTTGGCCACATTATTGTTCAGGGTGACATAAGCAAAGATCCCCTGGCCCTTGATGTCATGCGGGAAACCGACCACCGCTGCTTCAGCCACATCCGGGTGAGACGTCAGCGCCGCTTCAACTTCCGCGGTGCCCAGTCGGTGACCGGACACATTGATAACGTCATCGACGCGGCCGGTGATCTTGTAATCGCCATCGGCATCGCGTTCGGCGCCATCGCCGGAGAAATAATGGCCGGGGAACTGGGAGAAGTAATTCTCGACGAATCGGCCGTCCTTATCATCCCACAATCCGCGGGCGATGCCGGGCCAGGAATTTTTAATACAAAGCGCGCCTTTGCCGACACCTTTGATTTCTTTTCCTTCTTCATCCATCAAGACCGGAACAACACCGAAGAAAGGAACCATGGCTTTGGCCGGTTTGATATCGATTGCGCCGGGCAGAGGCAGAATCATATGTCCGCCTGTCTCCGTCTGCCACCAGGTATCGGAAATCGTGCAGTGACCGGCGCCGATCTTATTGTAGTACCACCACCAGGCTTCGGGATTGAGCGGTTCGCCGACCGACCCCAGAACGCGCAGAGAAGAAATATCATGCATATCAACCCACTTGTCGCCTTCTTTGGCGATGGAGCGAATCGCGGTAGGTGCGGTATAGAAATTGTTGACATTGTATTTTTCGACGACTGCCCAGAACCGGCCGAAGTCCGGATAGTTGGGAACGCCTTCGAAAAGAATGCTGGAGTGACCGTTGCACAGCGGACCGTAAACAATGTAGCTGTGACCGGTGACCCAGCCGATATCGGCGGTGCACCAGTACGTATCATCTTCGCGCACATCAAAAGCGAGCTGCTGGGTCATCGACGCATACAGCAGATAACCGGCCTGGGTATGAACCACACCCTTGGGTTGTCCGGTGGAACCGGAAGTATAAAGGATGAACAGAGGATCTTCCGCGTCCATCTCTTCCGGTTTGCAGTAAGGCTTGGCATCAGCCATCAGTTTTTCATACCAGATGTCGCGACCTTCTTTCATAGCGACGTCCGTTCCGGTGCGTTTCACAACAACCATGGTTTTCACACCAGGGCACTGATCGACCGCTTTGTCGCAGGTGGCCTTCTGGGGAACGGCTTTGGCGCCGCGGTACGTGCCGTCGCAGGTAATAACCACTTGAGAACCGGAGTTATTAATGCGGTCTCTTAACGCTTCCGCCGAGAATCCTCCGAAGACGATGGCATGAACGGCGCCGATACGGGCGCAGGCCAGCATGACAATGGACAACTCCGCGATCATGGGCAGGAAAATGGTCACGCGGTCGCCCTTCTTAACGCCTAATCCCTTAAGGACATTGGCGAACTTGTTGACTTCGCGATACATGTCGTAATAGGTATAAACCTTCCAGTCGTTGGGGTCGTTGCCTTCGAAAATGATTGCGGCTTTGTTTTTCTTGGTGGCCAGATGACGGTCCAGACAGTTGTAACTGACATTGATCTTGCCGCCTTCAAACCATTTGGAATGAACGTCTTTTGCATCGAAAGACCAGTCCGACACTTTTTTGGAATCAAAGGGTTTAAACCAGGTCAGTCTTTCATTGGCCATTTTGGCCCAAAATGCATTGGGGTCAGTGATCGATTCTTTGTAAAGTTTGTCGTATTCCGCTCTGCTCTTGATGTAAGATTTCTCTCTTACTCTGTCGGGTACGGGAAATACCTTGTCATAAAAATCTTGATCGTTTGCTTCAGCCATATTATTCTCCTTTATCTAAATTATTTTTCATGCCTTTCGCTTTCGCTGAAAAAAGCATTTTTAACATCCGTCGTTTATTCCTTTCGTTAATCCCTTTTAATCTCATCTTTTCAACCTTTCAGGAGGGGTACGCCCCAGGCTTTGACCTCGTTCCTGTTAGAAAAAAACGTTCATGATTCAACGGCCGCAAGGTGGGGCGTATTACATGGCTGATGCAATACATATACCCCCTGAAAAGCGATTACTAAATACACCTTTTGCAAGGGTTGCGGTATCGGCTTGAGTCCTAATTAAAAGCGGGATTTTATCCTACGAGATGTAAGTGTTTGTCCTACAGATTCTTTCCGATAAAGAACAAATCAGAAAGCAAAGGCACGATGGAGCGCATGGATAGAAGAAATCACGACATGCTTCTTATCCTGCAAATCAGGTTGATAAATCTTATTGAATTTCAAAAGTCGTATTTTATCTGTTTGGTTTCTTGGACGAAAACGGATTCTTCTTTCCGGTGCGCCGTAAAGGACTGAACTTTTTTTCGCGCAGAAGCCTTGCAATATCTTTTTGCCTTCGGGTCGTTTTCTGCCCGGCCATAAAAATTCTCTTATCTGTGTTCTATTCTGATCATTTGGGCGGCATGCGCAGCGCCCCGTCCAGCCTGATGCAGCAACCATTGAGCATGATATTTTCAATAATGTGCAGAATCGTGCGGGCAAATTCCTGAGGTTTGCCCAATCGTCTGGGAAACGGAACCGTTTTAGCCATCTCGTCCTTAACCGCCGGCGGCAAACCAGCCATCATCGGCGTATCGAAAATTCCCGGAGCGACCGTGACAATCCGTATGCCGTAATCGGCAATTTCGCGCGCGATGGGCAGCGTCATGCCCACAATTCCGGCTTTGGAAGCGCTGTAGGCAACCTGGCCGACCTGCCCTTCAAATGCGGCAATGGAAGCGGAACTAATGATCACGCCTTTTTCTCCTTCCTCACCGGGAGTATTTTTCATCATCTGCTCCACCGCCAGCCTGATGACATTGAGCGTTCCCACCAAATTAATTTGCAGAACTTTGTTGAAGGCTTCCAGCGGCAGAGGTCCTTTTCTACCAACAAGTTTTCCCGGATTGACAATCCCCGCGCAGTTCACCACCACATTGATTTTACCAAAACGCTCTATCGCTTTCTGTATCGCCTGCCGAACATCCGCTTCGCTGGTGATATCCGTTTTTACAAAAATCGCATTGGCGTCGCTGTTGGCCGCCAGTTTTTCGCCTTTTTCCGTGTCAACATCGATGATAACAACTTTGGCGCCTTTTTGAGTCAGCTCCCGAACACTGGCCTCGCCCAGCCCCGATGCGCCTCCTGTCACTAACGCTACGACATCTTGATGATTCATATTCCCTCCAGAGTTTTATTCAAGCGTATGCTTCGCTGATGTCTCGAAATTCATTCTGTCCTCTTCAGCGCATTGGCAGCGGGTTTTATCATTTCCTGTTTCATCCTCTTGATAAACTCCCGACGCACAGCGGGTATCTTTGTAAGCATAACTAAAATGCCGTTAATCATTCGCCATTTATAATATTTATGGGGAAAATTATACATGCCGTGTTCTTTATAATATTTGTGATCAGCCTGGAAGACCACGCGCAGTCGGCCGTAAATGGCGTCACGGAAGACTTTTATACCGGCAACCTGATAAAAGGTGGGTGGCGGAACATAGCCGAGGTTACTCTGCAAAACCGAATTAGATGCCAGAGTCTGTAAAGCGGCATTGATGTCAGACGAATTTCCCAGATCATCGCTGACAAAACCGCTGAGTCCGGCTTGCTGAAATTTCGTCGTGGCGTCAAAGACTTCGCGCAAATTATAAAGTTGACCGAAAGGACCGGAAATGACAAATCCAATCTGTTTGCCCTTCAGAAACGGCGTGTGCCCATTAAAGAAACTCCGGTCAAAAAAGCATTTCCATAAAGAAGAAAGATAACGGTCGTGAATGGCTCCGGCAACAAACAAAATATCGGCTGGTTTAATTTTGTCATTGAAAAAATCCCGGAATGCATCCTTGCCGTCATAGACACATTGATTATCAAAACCACATTGACAACAGCCGGTGCATCCGCCCTTGATATCGATATCCTTAAGTTGCACCAGTTCGGCGGCAGGAGAAAAGGTCTTCTGCAATCTTTCCACCATTTTTTTAAGATTGGCATTAACAGTAAGATCATCCGCCACAATCAAAACTTTTTTGCCTTCGGCATTCACCGGATTGACCGCCCCGGCTTCAAAAACAACCTCAGGCGCTTTCAGCGGCGGATAGTTTCTGATGCCCGGCGTTTTGTCTGTAATCGCCTTCAGAAATAATTCGCCAAACGCCTTCAACCTCTGACGTTCCCTTGTTTTCAATAAATCATTCATTTCCGCCGAATAAGACCCGAAAAAGTTCATTTCCAGATCATCGCTTACAGCATTGATATAATTATGCGCGGTATAGTCGAAAAAGTTGATAGACGTGGTCAGACAGGCGGCGGGCTTGCCGCGAAAAGCAGAAACCGCATTCTTTTCAAAAATTAATTCAATGAATCGCTTGTACTGAGAACAGACAACCAGAAAATAAAGGGGGAACGCCCAGAGCACCGCATCTGCCGCGGCCACCTCCGTGATAACCTCTTGAAAAGCTCTGTCGTCGTGCTCCAGTTTTTTAATTTTCAACGCCACATCAAAAATTTTAAATTCCGATTCCGGAAATCTCTGCTGAAGAAAACGGACATACTGCAGGGTTACGCTGATTTCACCTTTCGGCGAACCGTTTAAAACGGCGATTTTCATAATCATCACCTGTTGAGTTGATTTTGGGAAATCATTATCACAAGAAAAACATCCCGACAAGACATAATGGCAATCAGGCCGCACACATGATATGGTGGATGTGGAGGATAAGCGCTTCTAAGGAAAACACCCTGCCCCCAAACTTGATGGCTGTCCCCGGAGAATAGAATTTACCTGTTTGTATTGACGCCGATCGTTTTATAAAGGGGACAATATCCGCTGACCACGCTGGAAAGGAGCGATCCGCTGACGATCAGCAGCAATCCGGCAACGCCCGGAAGCATCCCTCCAAGATAGGCTATAATAATCAACAAAGCGACAATAATCCTGATGACCTTATCGGCGGTGCCGACGTTTTTTTCCATGACATCCTCCCTGCAAGAATCGGTTATGTCTGTTGTGGTTTAACATCTTAGATTGTCTTTCCATCCGTATTCCGTTATTGCACATTCAGAGCGAAACGCGGGAATATCTTAAACATCGCTGCCAGACCGCGCGCCTGAACAGAAAAATGCTTTCAACGAAGTTTTGTGGTTTTCAGTTTCTGCTTCCAGGAAATATAATCTGCAATTTTTTTGACCGCATCCACCGGCGTATTAACAAATTCCACACCGGCAGCGTAAGATTCATCCTCGCAGATTATTTTAATCCATTTTACCTTCCCCATGGCGGTTATCATCTGCTGAAGGCTTTTTAATTTGAAATCAATTTTCAGGAGAGTATCGATTGGCAGAAAAATATTGGACTGGATTCTGGTTCCCGATTCCGAGATATCCTTGCAGCTGTTGTAAATAACTTTATCTCTGGAAAACTTTTTCCCTCCCGCAAGAATGGTTATGGTAACCTCGTTTTCCTCAACCAGCCGATTTGTTTTTCTTTTTTCGTTCATAACGATCCGTCATATTTCAGTTCGTCGTTGCTTTGGCAAATTATCTTTTCGGGAACAGAAAAACATTTGATGTGCTTTGTTGCTTATTATCCCAAAAGAGATTTAAAAAACAAGGATTTTTTAGTGAGACTCTCTGAAAACGAGCGAAGCGAAGTTTGAAGAGTTAGTCGAACTATCCCCTGAACGCGGTAAATGGGGATGTGAGACTCTCTGATAATAAGACCCAAGCTTCAGAAACGAAGTGAACTGAAGCTTGCTGGACGAATTATACCGGGCACGTCGTGACGCGGTAAAACGAGCGAAGCGAAGTTTGTCTCTGCCACCTGTCGGCGGCGGGATAATTCGCTCTAAGACTATAGTCAAGGCTCATTAAAGCGTAAGTCGTAATGAGACTCAAATTTCATAAGCAACGTGCAATGAAATTTGTAAGTCGAATTTTCCAATTCCGATTTATCGGAATTGGAAACTATCCCCTGAACGCAGTGAATGCGGATGTGAGACTCTCAGAGAGTGAGACAAGCCGAAAACAAGTACAATGAAGTTTGAGGCATAAGCCGAACTATACCAGGCATGTTGTGCCGTTGCAAAACGAGTCAGAATCTCACTGTTATCAGCGAGTCTCAATCCTCTTCGCCACGCTTCGGAGACAATTCGCCTTACACTTCAAACGTCGTCCCAACAAAAGCGGGACTCGCTTTCAACCGGTTTCACCGGAAGGCATAAGCGACAAAACGGCCGTCATGGCTCAGGCTGACGTCAATATCTGTTTTTTGCCAGCCGAGGTAAACACACGGCGGTTGAAGTTCTCCGTTCCGTTGCTTTCTTTGTATTTTTATTTGATGGAAGTCCAGTGAAAAGCGCCCGGCTAAGCTCTGAGCAAGACGGCGGCGGGAAAAAAGCGATGGACAGGTTCCTTCATCCGGCAGAGGTTCAACGCTCCAGATTAAGTTATCCAGCGTCGCTTTATCATCGGAACCGGCGCAATGAATATAGTCGGCCCCCGCGAAAAGGCGGATAAAGACGCCGTCTTTCCCCGGTATGCCAACCACCCCTTCCGCATATTCTGATTGAATATTATGAACGCTAACCTGCCACTGGCTTGGGGCAAAAACGATGTCTGGCAAGGATTTCCTGATAACCTTATAGGCCGTTTCCTTGCAGGCCCAAAGAGACCATAGCGTCTGATCGGGACTGTCAGCGTTTTTCACATATTCAATTTCAGCATCGGTGAGGATTTTTTTTAGAAAGCGCGAATCCCTGCTCTTTCCCGTGTTCGTCGCTTCCTTCAAATCCACCACATCGTTCCCGACGAAGGGCAAAATAGTGTTCCTCCATTTTCGCCAGCCTGTCAATGATCTGCGCGGCATATTCCCTCTGCACCCGAAGTTCGCTCCCTCGGACAGGTTGCGGCGTGAAGATTTCTATCTGCACTGAAAATTTCTCGCCCCAGGCGGGAATGACACTGTAATTTTCCTGTTTGTCTCCGCGCAGATACATACACATGACTTTACAGTTTTCCACATTTTTAATAAAACGTCCGACACCGTAAGAGAAGCCTTCCTGATCCACTCTCCCGGTGCGGGAACGTTTACCCTCTGGAAAAATCATGATGGTTTCTCCGTTGTTCAGCAGGTAAATGCATTTTTCCAGAGACTCTTTCATTTTCTCCCGGGCGCCGCCGCGGTTAATGGGGATACACTTGGATAAATAGCACAATATCGTCAGAATAATATTGTCTTTGTAGTTGTTCCATTCCGGCAGATTCCAGGACAGTTTCTTATAATGGATAATATGCTGAGGCAAACTGAACATGGCATAGCTTAGGATGAATGAGTCAATCATGGTCAGATGATTGGAGCAGATAATCCAGCCGCCTTTATGTTTCGAAAATTCAGCGGCACAGTGGCGGCGGATTTCTTGTAAACCCCTAACCCGGTAAAAGAAAATCCTGGAGGCAAAAAAATACAGGGGCGCGAGAATTAATATAGCCATGCGTCCTATAACGTTCTGCACGTGTAAAAGTATCCGGGATTTTTTCGTCATGGTCTAGCTCAGTTTTTGCTTGATGATTCTGACGGCGTCACCAATGGTCCGGATTTTATCCGCCTCGTCATCATCCACGCTGATTCCATAAACGTCTTCGCATTTTATGATCACGTCCACCAGGCGCGCTGAATTGACTTTCAGGTCGTTCAGGATGTGCGTTTCCAGTGTCGCCGTCGCCAGACGATCCTGATTCTTGGCATAAGGCCTTAAAATATTAATCATCTCTTCGAAAATTTTCTTGTCATCCATAATAAAACTCTCCTTCAATTTTTATGATTATTTTCCTTCCCATTTTTTGAATATGAGACAGCTGTTGACATCGCCGAAACCGAAACCGGCCTTGGCGATAATTTTCAGTTCAGGCATTTCCAGACATTTCCGCGGAATTTTTGATGCGTAATGTTCGATATCGGGATGAACATCGTCGCTGTTGATCGACGGATGGAGGAATCCCTTATAAAGTTCAAGAACAACGGCAACACACTCTATGGCCCCGGCAGCTCCCAGGCAATGACCAACCAGTGATTTGGTGGACTGAATATAGGGAAAACTTTCCGGAGTGCGCTCCAGCGCTTCCGTCCAGTTTTTCACTTCATGAGGATCGGCGTAGGTTGCCGTCAGGTGTCCGTTGATGGCATCAATGTCCGCGGGATTTATGCCCGCGTCCGCCACCGCGCCGCGAATGCATCTTTTCACTCCTTCCGGATTGGGCGCCGTCATGGAACCGCCCATTCTCTGACCGCCGCAGTTGACGTAACCACCGAGTATTTCAGCGTAAATGCGGGCTCCCCGGTCCAGCGCCGTTTCCAGCTTTTCCAGGACCAGCATGGCTCCGCCGGAGCCGGGAACAAAGCCCGCCGCCGTAGCGCTGAGCGGACGCGAGCCGGCCGCCGGATTATCGTTGAATTTACGACACAGTACGCGCATGGCATCGAAGCCTCCCCAGATGTAAGGCGTTGCCCCTTCGGATCCGCCGGCGACCATGCGCTTGGCCAGGCCGCTCCTGATTCTCCACATGGCGTCAATGATGGCCTCATTCCCGGTGGAACAGGCCGAAGAATTCGAGCTCACCTGATTGCCTACCGCCAGCAAACCGGAAATGCGCGCGCTGGTTCCACTGCTCATCACCTGTTCGACAACACGGCTGCCCAGTCTTTTTACTCTGCCTTCGTTAATTAACGGAACGATGGTATTCGCTATGGTGTCCATTCCACCGATGCCGGAACCGGCAATGACCCCCGTGTCCCAATCCACCGTATCATCATCGTCGCTGTTCAGACTGAATCCGGCGTCTTTCCAGGCGTCCACCGCCGAAACGGACGCGTAACCGATATTATCGTTGATGGACAAAAGCTTTTCGTGATCAAAATAACGCGACCTGATTTCATCGAAATATTCCGGAACACCGGCAATCTGGCAACCGAAGTTCAACTCCTGTAATTTAGGAATAAAACGGATACCCGAAACACCGTTTCTAAGCGCCGTCTCATAATCATCCAGACCGTGCGCATTGGGCGCCGTCACGCCCATTCCCGTAATGACAATTCTTTTTTCCATTGCTCCACCCCCACTCCCGATAATTCCCCGCTGCAAATGATTTCGCCGTTTTCCTTTTCCATGGAAACACTGGCTTTGATCGTAATTTTACGGAAATAAATTTTTTTCGCCCTGATGACGACCCTTTCACCCGGTTTCACCATTTGTTTGAATTCCACGCCATCCGCCAGAGAGAACAGACTGATGGGTAGTTTCATGTCACTGGGCCGCATATTTTTCTGACGCGACAGCAGATATATTCCGAACGCCACCACACCAACCTGGGCCATGGTTTCAATTAGGATAACGCCCGGCGTGATGGGATTGCCGGGAAAATGCCCGCGATAAAAATATTCATCCTCGCGAAAGCGGTAAGCCCCGACGATTTGTTCATCGTCAAGGCTGATAATTTCATCGATAAAACGGAAAGGGGATTGCTGAGGAACAAGCGACAGCACTTCCTGTTTCAGCGCGGCATCAGCCTCCATAAAGGCCTCCGTTGACATGAATGACCGAAGCGTTGATGTAACTTCCCCTCGTAGCTAGAAAAGCGATTACTTCGGCGACTTCCTCCGGTCTGCCGACACGTCCCAGAAGAATTTCTTCCACGGCTTTATTTTTTAATTCTTCCGGCAATTCCTTCGTCATCTCCGTATCGATAAAACCGGGAGCCACGGAATTCACGAGGATATTTCTTCCCTTGAGTTCCCTCGCCAGCGATTTGGTAAAGGCGTCGAGCGCCGCTTTCTCCATGGTATAGGGAATCTGGCCGGCATTTCCCGTATGACCGACCACGCTGGAAATATTAATGATGCGACCGGACGAACTCCGGAACATGAATTGACGCAGAATTCTTTTCGTCAGATACCAGACACCGCGTGTCAGCGCTCGTTGTTCGTCAAACTGTTCCACCTTCATGGAAATGATATCCGCATTGATGGAATGGCCGGCATTGTTGACCAGAACATCAACACGTCCTGCGGTATCTTTAATCTTGCCGATCATCGCGTCTATGTGTTCGATATTGGACAAGTCGGCCTGAATTAAAAATCCTTCTTTGATTTCATCAAGCAGTTGCTGAGCGTTTCCTGCGCTTTTATTGTAATGGATGCCGACATGAAATCCTTCCGTGACCAGCGCGCGGCAGCACGCGGCTCCTATACCTTTCGCTCCACCGGTCACCAGAGCAACGGGTTTTTCGATCATCGTTTATCCTCCACCTTGAGCATCGCGTAAGCCCAGGCCAGTCCGGCCCCGACAATCACCAGGGCAATGTTGTCTCCCGGCTGAATATTATCCCAGTTCATGCTTAAAACCGCCGGGGCGCCGCAGCAACCGACATTGCCGAACTGATCCACGTTGAACCAGTGATTTTCCGGTTTGATGTTCCTGCGCTCGCAAACGGTTTTCAGCATCATGTAATTGGCCTGATGAGCGATAAAAATAAAACGTTTTGCCTGAGCCTCATATTGATCCTGAAGTTCCTTTAAACATTCCGTCGTCGTTCGGATGGCGAACCCCTGAACGGCATTACCGTCCTGACTGAACACCCAGTCTCCGGTAACGCCGACCTTTGTCCATCCCGAAGGACGGGCGTTATAACCGCCGCTGACGAAGGCGGCACGAGACGGTATTTGTGACGAAACAATCGCCGCGTGAGCGCCATCTCCGAAAAGCACGGCTGAATTGCGATCGGTATAGTTAATGACTTTGGTCGTGGATTCCGCTCCCACCAGAAGCATATAAGGCGGCATTTCTTCCGGCCGCATCCGCAGCAGAAAGTTAACCTGCATGCCGAAGGTGGAACAGGCGGAATTCAAATCAAAGCAGGGCACTTCGATTCCCAGTTCCGCGGCAACCGCGCCCGCTTCCGCGGGAGTAATGTTATCCGGCGAGGAAGAGCCGGAAATAATCAGGCCGATGTCTTCCGGCTTTAATCCGGCGCGTTCCAGCGCCATCCGCGCCGCCTTTGCCGACATCTGCGAGTTCGTGTAGAGCCGGATGGAAAAAGATTTCAGCGGATTAACGTTTCTTGTTTCCCGGATATAGTCCAGCGGCAGCACCGTACGGCGGTTCTGGATGCCGACGCGTTCCATGATCCATTGGTCGGTTGTGCCGATATCCAACTCTTCGAGAAATTTATTGGAAAGAACATTTTCGGGGTGAAAGTGTCCCATGGCGTGAAGATAAAGCATCATACAATCTCCCGTCCGATAATCATATTTTGAACTTCCCGGACACCTTCATAAATGTCGATAATATGAGCGTCGCGCGCCAGTTTGGAAATTTCATACTCTGCGGTAAAACCGTATCCGCCGTGCAGGTGCAGACCTTCTGTGGAACAGAAAATGGCCGCTTCGGCGGCAGTGTTCTTCGCCAGCGACGCATAGATTCCAGCGTCACTCGCTTTCTCCTGAATCTTGAAAATGGCCTTGAATAAAGCCATTTCCGCCAGTTCGACTTTTTTCCACATGGCGGTGAGCATTTCCCGGGCTACCGGAAGATCGCAGATCCGGCTGCCGAACTGTTTTCTTTCTCGTGTATAGTCCAGCGTCACATCAAAAGCCCGACGGGCCAGACCCAGCCCAATAGCGGCGACCATCGGACGGGCATAATCCAGAACGTCGACGATATATTTGAAGCCCAGACGCCGGTCGCCGATAATCTGACCCGGAGAAACAACAACATCTTCAAAGGTTACAGTGGCTGTGTTGGACAGCCGCTGCCCCAGTTTGTCCTCCGGTTTGCCGATAATGATCTTCCCTCCTGCGGGAACGATTATCTCCCTCGTTGATGTTCCGACATCCGGCATATCCGCGGACGTTACGTGCTCCACCGGAACGATAACGCAGGCCATAAAATTCCCCGTGGGCTTTCCTGTTTTGCAGACAACGGTGAACTGCGAGGCGTAAGAAGCGTTTGTAATAAAACACTTGGAGCCGTTCAAAATATAATTGCCGTCGTCTCTTTTACTGATAAAAGTAGTCATCATCGAGTTGTCCGAACCGGCGTTGGGTTCCGTCAGGCAGAAAGAAGCCAGTACCGGTTTTTCCACAAAAGGCCCGAGAAACTTTTTTTTCTGCTCATCGGATCCATGCAGACCGATAACCACGTTGGCCAGATCGTTGCACATGGCTGAGGTCGAGATGCCGGTGTCCCCGTAGGAAAGCTCCTGAATAATCAATGCCGATGTGAAAGCATCAATTTCATAGCCACGGACGGATTCGGGAATACTCAAATTGATCAAACCGGTTTCCCAGGCTTTATTGATGACAGCCCAGGGGAAAACATGTTCCTTTTCCATTTCCAGAATACGCGGAGTGATTTCATTCTTGACAAATTTACGCGCGGTAGCAAGATAGGACAACTGACTTTCAGTGAGACTGAAATCCATAAGCAAAACCTTTCTCTTCTTTTTTTAATTTTTTGGAGATGCGTGTATCATGGGTACTATCGTACCCTCCGCTTGTAGCGGGATAGTTCCCAATCCCGATAAATACGAGATTGGATAGTTCGTCCAACAAATTCCCGTGCGCTACGCTTCTGAAATTTGGGACTCACTACGACTTACAAATTTCATTTCGTTGAACTTATGAAATTTGAGTCTCCCTATAAAACAACTCCTTTTATGAATCATTGCTCTTCAAAAAAGGAGTTGTTTTCGGTTAAACTATTTTAAGCAGCCGCGCCGTTTTTATGGGAATTTTCATCTCCCGCTTTCGGGGACGGCTCAATGCCATACTTCGTCTGCAGAAATTTCGTCATGGTCGCGGGATATAAGATATAGGCCAGAACATCTTCATCGCTGCGCGCCAGATCACCCATGGCCTTTTTCGCCGCTTCAATTTCCGGTTCCAGATAATCAGCCGGTCTCCCGGAAACAGGTTCCTGTCCGCGTTTATAATTCTTCAGTATTTTTTTAGTCAGTGCCGCATCAATCGGCATGGGTGTTTTGCCGTACAGACCCAGAACCAGATCTTTGAGCTGATTGGAAACTCTTACGTAGCGGCCAAACAAAACATTGAGCACCGCCTGCGCGCCGATAATCTGCGACACCGGCGTCACCAGAGGTGGTGATCCCATGTCTTTTCTGGTCTGGACGACTTCCTTATAAATTTCGGGCAGTCTGTCCAGCGCATTCATTTCTTTAAGCTGGCCGGTCAGGTTGGAAATCATGCCGCCGGGAATCTGATGCGCCAATACGCCGTTGTCAATAATGGACAGTTTATGTGTTGCCAGATGGCTGTTGTATTTCGGAGCAATGCTTTCCAAATGCTCGCCCAGCACCAAAAGTTTATGCAAGTCGATTCCCGTATCGCGCGCAGTCCCTCTAAGCGCCGCAACAATCGGTTCAATGGCAGGCATCGACGTTCTCAGGGCGAAAGGAGCCAGACACGTATCCACAACATCCACGCCCGCTTCAATCGCTTTCAGATACGTCATGGACGCCATGCCGCTGGTGTAATGGGAATGCAAGTGCAACGGCAGTTTCACGTCCCGCTTGATGGCGGCAACCAGATCATAGGCATCAAACGGAGACATGATGCCGCCCATGTCTTTGATGCAAATCGCGTCCGCGCCCATCTGCTCCAGTTCTTTGGCTTTCCGGACAAAATAATCCAGATTATAAACGTCTCCGCCCAGGCGGATATCCGTAAGCGAATAGCAAACGGCTCCCTGGAAGATTTTGCCGTTAGCCTTGATTCTTTCCGCACAGGATTCCATATTGCGAAAATCATTGAGGGCGTCAAAACAGCGAAAAACATCAATGCCGATTTCGCAGGCCTTATCCACGAACGCGCGCACCACATCATCGGCGTAGTGACGGTAGCCGACCAGATTCTGTCCGCGGATCAGCATGGCAAACGGTGTTTTTTTAATGTACTTTTTCAGAATTTTCGGACGCATCCATGGATCTTCCCCCAGAAATCTGTGCATGGTGTCGAACGTCGCGCCACCCCAGACTTCCATAGCGTGGAAGCCGCAGTTGTCCATCTCTTCAGCGATGGGAATCATGTCTTCCGTCTTCATTCTTGTCGCATAAATCGACTGGTGACCGTCACGGAAGGTGTTGTCCTGAATTTTCAGCGGACTGTTTTTTATGTCTTTCTCATGGATCAAGATATGCACTCCTTTGCGATCATAAATCGCTTCATCTTCGGTTCATTAATTCGTTGCCGTGAAAACTTTCTCCGCCGCGTTCAGTCCCGTAATGGATTGGCAGGCAATACCTATCGACTTGAAAAAGTCACGTAACGGCCTGCCCGGACCGACTTCATAAAGACCTGCGGCTTTTTCCGCCAGGTTTTGCATATTTTTGCGCCAGTTCACGGTATGGCTGATCTGGTTGACAAGATTTCTCCTGACTTCGGCAGCATCGCCCGCATGAAAACCGCCGGTGAAATTCGACGTGACACGGGATGCATTGGCCGGATTTAAATGATCGGCAAATTTTTCCAGCGTTTCCGCAAAACGTCCCTCTATGGTTTTCATCAACGCGCTATGGAATGGAGCGCTCACGTTCAGACGGATAAACCGGATTGATTTTTCCGCCGGGAAATTTTTCACAAGACGTTTTTCCGCTTCGTCGATGGCCGGCAATTCGCCGCTGATCACCACCTGATTGGCGGAATTGATGTTGGCAATGCCGGCATTCAATCCACCCATTATATTCGTCAGCATTTCCATATCGATGTTTTCCGAAATGACGGCTGCCATGCCGCCGACACCAACCGGCACGGCTTGCTGCATTAACCGGCCGCGTGCCTGAACGATCTTGACAGTGTCCGCCAGAGGCATGACACCCGCTGCAACCAACGCGGTAAATTCTCCCAGCGAATGACCGCCGAAATAATCCGGAGCAAAACCATAACGTTCTGCCAGTCCGCGCAGCATGCATATTTCCGTCGTCACAATACAGGGTTGCGTAAATTCGGTGAGATTAAGCCGATCATCTTCGCCGAAACACATGGAGGCAACATCCCAGCCCAGAGTATCGGCTGCTTCCTCAAATGTTCGGCGGCAGACCGGAAGCTGTTCATAAAAATCCTTCCCCATGCCCGATCTTTGCGAACCCTGACCGGGGAAAACTACCGCTATATTTTTACCATCTTTCATTTAGGCAGCGATGTCCTTTCTTTATTTTTTGTTAATGTACAGTAAAACATGCGCAATAACAAATATAAAGTATTTTAAACACAAGCACAATTCATGCCGCGGAAGTATTGCAAACTCCGGCATTACATCAAATTGTATTTACTGTGTTTTTTATAACTGCCCGGAAAAGTTAAACCGGGAAATCACCGATTCAGTGTGTAAAATACTTCACACCGCGAACAGAGGTTTACCTCGATCATTCAATTAGAATTACCGCCAGAATTCATTTAACGCAGTTCCGGTTTATTATTTGCTGGAATCCTTTGGGTTTCTTCAGAAGCGCTGTCCTGTTTGTTTTGATGACAAGATTCCATGCATTTCTGAAATTGAACCTTGCAACGTCTCCGGTCAGAATGCCTGTTCCGGCAAACCTGCAGATTATCATCACAGGATTTTATGCATTGAGCGGAATTGTTTTCCTCCGCAAAGGACGCTTCAGAAAGAGGAAACACCAGCCCGCCCAGGATCAATGCGACAAAAACAATAAAAAAAGATTTTTCCCAATCATTCATCATTTTACCTCCAAAAATTCATAAAGTTCATTACCTGCAATACTAAAAAGTTTTTAATAATGCGAACCTTGCCGTTTATCTTTTATTATATACATTTACGTGAATAGAAGCAATCCTTAAAGGTTGATGCATTGAGGGCCAAGACATTCTCATCTTTTCAGGACACGCTACATCATGCCCATCCGCGCCAGAAACAGCCCCAGTTTTTCACCATAACCTTTGCGCATTGCATAAGCGAGAGCGCCATATAATCCCGGATGGTTTGTTCTGCAACCTGCCCGGCTGTCATATGTCCGTTTTCAAAAGCCAAATGGGCAAATTGGGTCTGGAATTTGTCCCGGAAATGCATATCGTTCAAAAGATTGGTTTTAAAAAACATGGGGCAGGAAACGGTTACACCGATATTGTTCGCGGTCAGCTCCGAGCGCATGGTTTCGGAAAGAGAGATAACGGCGGCTTTTGTCATATTATAAGGCCCCAACTCCATAAAGGACGTGAACCCCATACTGGAAGCAATATTAATGATATGACCGCTCCCCTGAATTCTCATGAAAGGAATAAAACTGTGGCAGCCGTAAAGCATGCCCCATATATTGATATCCGTGCACCATTTCCAGTCCGCGAGCGGTATATCTCCGACAAATCCGCAGGAAACCACCCCGGCATTATTGATCAGCAGATCAACCATTTTCCAGGACAAAAAAACGTAATCCGCCATTTTCTGAACGTCTTCCGGTCTGGTGACGTTGCATTCAAAAATTTCACCGTTTCCACCGGACTTGCGCACCATTGCCAGGGTTTCTTCCATGCCGGCGCGGTTAATATCCGCAAGGAGTATCTTCCAGTTACCGCGCCTGGCCAGTGTCAGCGCCAATGCTCTGCCGAATCCGGATGCCGATCCGGTTACGACCGCGTGTTTCATCATTAAATTTCATTCCTAAAACTTTCATGATGATGATTCATTCTATAAAGTTTTTCTCTTATTCTACCCATTTAATTTTAGGAAATTCCCGATCCAGCGGTTTATCCATGGGAACGGCAGGATAAC
>DAOPVC010000024.1:0-25272 GCA_035350895.1 Smithella sp.
GCGGCATTGACCAGACCGTTGGACCACCAGGTCAAAAGTCCGTCTCCGTCTTTTCGGGGATACCCGCCCTTGATGCCCGTCCAGTACAGGACGATGACGGTAATTCTCAGCGTTACATACAGACTGACGATCATGATCAGAATTTTGCGGATAAAAGAGGCCTTCATAACATTCAATTTCCCCTTCTTATTTTGAAAACATTCTCATCATTGCAAGGTATTTTATGGATGATCGCTTTAAATTAGACTCAAATTTATCCCGCTGGCCTATAGTGACCTTTAGGTTATACGCCTCGCGGATTATTCCCAATCCCGATATATCGGGATTGGATAATTCGACTAACAAACTTTAATGCGCTACGCTTTTAAAGTTTGAGTCTCATTACGACCAGCAAATTCTAGTGCGCTTCGCTTCTATAATTTGGGTCTCATTAAAACATCGGCTTGTCAAGATTATTCAAAAATACAATTTCAGAAAGCGGTTTGCGCGGCGGATTTTCTTCACCAGCTTAACAGCTGGGACGCAGCGACTGGCCGTTATTGATTTTGATACCCGGCTCTTATTGAAATATTATTCTTCGCCGAGATATTCAATGTCTGCCAGATCTTTCTTTCGACCCAACGCCCGTTTGTTGGCTATATATTGTTCTTTGCCGAGGAAAGGCACAGGAATATTTCCATATAAACCTTCCACCTTCCCCCGATCAGCTTCTTCCCACGTGACTCCGGTGATTGATGTCATGATGTCAATGCGAACAGGAGGAACGCCAAGCTGGACAACAGAATCAGGCTTTTGAAAATCTTCAACTCTCAGGTCGAGAGAGCCGAAACCAAAATCAGACAATGCAGATAAGACTCTCTGAGCGTTCGCGATTGAAGGTTTGACAAAGATATCCATATCGCCGGTAAAACGGGGGACTCCATGGTAGGCAAGAGCATAAGCCCCGACAATCATGTATTCAATTTTATGCTCGTTGAATAACTCTAGCAACTCTTTGAAGTCTTGCTGTGCTTCCATAATATTGCTTTCTCAGATAATCGACGGTTGCGACACGCTCCGCCGCAGGTCGGCCCAGCCAGTAAGACAGGTCGGCCTTGGCTGACTGGAGATTACCAAGACTACTTTTCCGAACAACTTTTATCATCATGTCTTATGATTATCATGAAATCATGAATATTTCTAGAATCTTTTGCCTCATATTGTTTATGGGAACCGGTGTCGCCAAGGGATTTTGATCCTTCCCTGGCGGTGTTAAGCTAATCCTTTATAATCAAAACATCGGCTTATGAAGGTTATTCAAAAATACAATTTCAGAAAGCGGTTTGCGCGGCGGACCTGCTTTCGGTTCGGTGGCCGGTCGGCCGATCGGAATGACGGCATAGACTTTGTGACCTTCGGGCACGGCCAGAATTTTTTCGCAGGCTTCATGGTTCATTAAACCCACGACGACGGTTCCCAGTCCCAGTTCATGGGCTTTCAGGCAAAGGGTCTGCACAGCGATGCCCAGATCGAAAAACTCCCAGTTGAGAATTGAAGTGACCTGCTTCCCGCTGTAGCAACCGGAAATATTTGTTTTCGCACAGGCGACGATCAGAGCGGAAGCAGCCAGAGAACATTTTGTGGCCGGGTTTTTTTCGGAATAGGTGCCGGCGACTTTTTCCATCAGCGCTTTGTCGCGGACGACGATGAATTCCCAAGTCTGAGTATTGGCCCAGGAGGGCGACCAGCGTACGGCCTCAAAGATTTGTTTGAGTTCTTCATCGGTGACAACATCGTCGGTAAATTTTCTGACGCTTCTGCGTTTTAAGATGGCTTCTTGTAGCTCCATAACCTACTCTCCTTTGTTATCTGATTTTAAGTTGTCTATTGTTTCTTCGAATATTTTTCTGGCCTCGTCAGCCAGGGCGGCGATGGAAAAGTCTTTGTTTTTGTAATCCGGATTGAGCGAACCGATTAACCGGAGTTCAATTTCATTATACTCCTGAGTGTGAAAGAGGAAATGACCGGGTTGAAACAGTTTGTTGGTTCCCCTGATTAAAATGAGTTTCAATGGCGCGTTGCAGTAACGGGCAATCGTAAAGACGCCTTTGTTGAAAGGAGCAAGACGGCCGTCGCGGCTCCGGGTACCCTCCGGAAAAACAAATAAAACACCGCCCGACGACAAGTGCTGTTTGATATCTTCCAGATGGTTGATCATTTCCGCGCCCATCATGGTGTCGGTTCCCGAGGAGATATACCCGTAGTTTTTCAAGAACCAGCCGAAGATGGGAACTTTGAAAAAAGTATGTTTGACAATGGTTTTCTGCCGTTGAAACAGAGATACAAGCAAAATAGGATCAAGATAGGACAAATGATTACAGACAATCACAGATGACTGTATTTTCCGCACATCGTCTGGAATGGTAAACTTTGTGCGGGGAGCAAGCAGCCGCGTCAGCGTAAAAAATATTTTCAGGTGAATGTGATTCAATTTCTGCAGAGCTGTGGGGCGGTTTTTTGCAAAAATATAAACCGGTCCGTATAAAAAAAAGACGATAAAGAGATATCCGAACATGAAATAAAACCACAAAATCAGTGTTACGGATAAATCGATTGCAAAATGAAAAAAGCGGGACAAAAACATTTTCAACTCAAGAAAACTTTTTAATCATCAGGATGGTGTTGACGCCGCCGAAGGCGAAGTTTTGTATGGCTGCCGTTTTGACCGGATGCTGAATTACTTTCTGCACATGTTTCAACATGGCGCAGCGTTCGTCAATTTCTTCGAGATTCAATGTCGGCGCGATGAAGCCTTCCTGCATCATATAAAGCGTCATAATGGTTTCAATGGCGCCGCAGGCGGCCATGGTGTGACCGGTGTAGCTTTTCAATCCGATGACGTGAGGATTATTGCCGAAGACGGCGTTGATGGCCTGCGCTTCGATAATGTCGCCCATCTTGGTGGCCGTGGCGTGCGCGCTGATCAGGTCAACTGCATCCGGATTAATTCGGGCGGTTTCCACGCCGAGTTTGAGCGTGTTGGTGATGCCGGTGAGATTCGGCAAAATCATGTCGCCGCCATTGTTGTTGCAGGCAAACCCGATGACTTCTCCCAGAATAGTCGCGCCGCGTTTTCTGGCATATTCATATTCCTCCAGCATAACCGCTCCGGCGCCTTCGCCTACAACCAGGCCGTCGCGATCTTTGTCAAACGGACGGGGCGTTTTTTGCGGTGTGTCGTTGAAGGCCGTGGAACAGGCCAGCAGGTTATCAAAAACGGCAACGGTGGTGGTGTCGTATTCGTCGGCGCCGCCGCAGAGCATCGCGTCCTGCATGCCGAATTTGACGGATTCATAGCCGTAACCGATCGACTGCGAACTGGTTGTGCAGGCGGTTCCCGACGATATCACCCGGCCGGTGATGCCGAACATTTTGGTGATATTGACGGCGGTGGTGTGCACCATGGATTTCAGATAATCGACCGCGCCGATTTCCTTGACCGCTATTTTATCCTGAGCGCCGAAAAAGATACGGTAAATATTTCTCTGAATGGTCGGTGAACCGTGAATAGAGCCGAACGCCACACCCAGCCTGCCGGATGTAATAAAATCTTCGGTCTGGCCGGATTGTTCCAGAACCTCTCTGGCGACCTGGCAGGCATAATAGGCCACCGGCCCCATGGTCTTGCGGTGATTCCGTTTAAAATCGTATTCCACGGGATAATCCACTGTTCCGTAAACCTTAGAATGGATATAGCGGCTGAGAAATTCCTCTTCGCGCAACGGTTTGACGCCGGAGGTGCCGTTTAACAGACTTTGAACGATCTGATCTTTCCCGTGACCGATCGGCGTAATGGCTGACATTCCTGTGATAACAACTCTTCGTTCCATAATGATTTTATGCCGGCGTGAAAAGATTTCTTTTTTTTGCGATCTTTTCAATATAGTCGCAAATCTGATTGATGGTGCGGATGCTGATGGCCTGTTTTTTCTCTTCCTGGGTTATTTCCGTTTCCAGAAAGGTTTCGATCGCCAGGAGAAGTTCGATGGCGTCGATGCTGTCGAATTCGTAAGTTTTCCGTAAATCGGCGTCCATATCCGGATTTTCGATTTCAAATTCCCGCTGGAAAACATTTATCACTTCGCGTTCAATTTCCTGACGTGTCATAGATAGGGCTTTAACTTTCTGAATTTGATTTTGTGACCTTTAGCAAATATCGTATGGCTTTTCAATGAAATTCATTGCGTATTTCCCCGGATTTCCCGGGCAAATCTTTCCGCACCCATGATTTGCCGGACCGCATTGAAGGCGCCGAACAGACACCCCATCACCCCCGGAGCCAAAGCATTTTGTCCCGCCAGACACAAACCGGGAATCGGCAGATTATTCAGCGAAATGGCCTTCAAAAGCTGTCGCGACGAGCGCATGATGCCGTAACAGGCTCCTTCCGGAGCATTGACATAATCCCGGATGGTAAGAGGCGTGTAAACATCCACGATACGGGCATCCTTCAAGTCGCCAAAAATTGCTCCTGCCTTCTTCATCAGATCACGGGCGGCGCTCATTTTCTTTTCTTCATATTCCTTGCCGCGCTGTCCGGTGACCGTTTTTTCCCATGGCATCCAATCCTGATATAAAGATTTTGTGATGATGGAGAGCAGATTGACACCGGGGCAACCGCTGTCGCGTAGTTGATAAAATACTCCATCATGAATGACGCCGTGTTCGTCCCGGTGAAGCCGGTAAATATTGTGATGGATTTCCGGATGCGCCTCGGCATTAACGCCGGCATGAACACACAGAACCCCTTCTGTTTCCTTCAATCCGCGTATCCGCCGGCAAAAAGATTCGCGAAGAACATGTTCATCCAGTAATTGAAGCAAAACTTTCGGGTGGACGGCGGCGACCACGGCATCGGCAGCAATAGAATCACCCGTTTCAAGAATGACGCCCGTCACCCTGCCTTCAGAAAACGATATTTTATTAACGCCATTGTCCAGGACGAGCGTTCCGCCCAGCGCTTTAAAACGGCGAACGAAAACATCCGCCATTCGGCTGCCGTTTTCCTTCAATCGCCAGGCAGAAAACAAATAACTGGCTAACACCATGTGATGAAAGATGGCCGGACAATCGTTGAGCGGGACGCCGATAAGGTTGCAGGGCACGGATAGTACGGCACGTAAGGCCGGCGATGCTTTGAGCGAATCCAGTAATTCCCCCATGGGTTGATAATAGTCCATATTCTGAAAGGGATCGCCCTGGCCGAACAAAAAAGCAGGATCTTTCATTTGCCGGGAAATGTCGCGCAGGTTTTTCATGATGACATCCAGCGCCACTGTTTCCTGCGGAAATGAATTTTTCAGGCTTTTTTCCAATGCGTCAATGTTTGCAGGCAAGTCGAAAATCAAATCGTCAAAAATATAGCGGTCGATGACGCCTTCCCCACCCATGGGGACAAACAGCTCGTCAACCGGTATTCCCATGAATTGAAACATTTGCCCCAGCGGTTCGTTGTTTCCCAAGGCGCCGACATAATGTATGCCCACGGGGCAATCCAGGCCCGAACGCCGGTAGGAACGCATGAGACCTCCCGGCAGCGGATTTTTCTCCACAATCGTTACGTTGAAATTCAAAAGCGACAAAATAACACCGGCGCTCAGTCCACCGACACCGGAGCCGATGATAACAAGATTATGACCTTTTGCCGGATTTCTCATAATGCACTCTCCCGCTTGTCTGTATGCATTCGCTTTATCAAAGTCAACAGGAAATGTTTCTGTCATATTGCATAATTAAAAACCAATTGACACACCGGGAAGTTCTTTTTATACTTCCATCCATTCCGGAACAAAATTGTCTATTAAAAATACCGTGGGGGAAAATCTTATATGAATAAGAAGAAGGTCCTTGTGTTTGCGGTAATCGTTCTTCTGGCGGTCATTGCTGCATTGGTCGTCAAAAACATGTGGACCGGCGACCGGATTGAAGACGATTTTGTCTTTGATAGACATTCCGACATTAAATTAAAAGATATTGAGGCCTATTATCATTATATTGATTTCAAAGAAGAGAATCCGGGAGATTACTTCAGGGATAAAACGGTTACCCCCTATACGATTAAGTTTTTCATGTTTCTGGATGAGAATTTCAAAGAATTCAGCAACAAGGAAGATCTCTTCGGGCATGTTCAAAAATATCTTCATTCGAAAATGTCCGCGGAGAAAGCCGGTGAGCTGTTTGATTTGTACAAGAAGTTTGTCTCCTATCAGTTGACGCTTGGTGACAAGGCCAGGGAATGGGGCATGCCCAAAACGACGGAGGAAGCGATCAGCTTTCTGCATAAGCTTCAGGATTACCGCCGGGAGGTCTTTGGCCGGGAAGTTGCCGATATCCTTTTTGGCGCCAGCATTAAGGCGGAGGAATATCCGTTAAGACGCGGGGCAATCCTTGCCGATAAAAACATGTACGGCGCGGAGAAAGAAAAGAAGATTCAACAACTGAACGAAGATATGTGGGGAGAGGAGGCGGACAAAGTGGATGCCTATGCCGAACCTTATATCCGATACAAGGAAAAGCTGGACATGTACGAGAAGGATTTTTCAGAAATGACCGAAACAGAAAAAAAAGCGCAAATCAAGAGATTTAGAGAAGAAATGTTCACGGCCGAACAAGTTGAGAGGATGGAAGAGGTCGATAAAATGATTGCCGACAGTGAGCAGAAGGAGAGCGAATACAAAGCCAGGGAAACGGAAATTCTTAACGATGCCGGCCTTGATCAGAAAGAAAAAGAGAATCGGGTTCTGGAGCTTCAACATAATATGTATGGCGAAGAAGCCGATGCTTTACGCAGAAGACTGGCCATTGAAAGAGCGACGGAGGGCGCGCTGAAAAAATAAATGTCCGGGGATGCCGGCAGGCGTGAGAATCATTGAATATATTCTAAAATTTTTCGTTAAATATCAAACAGCAAGGGAACCATTTCTTTCAAGAGAGATAAAAAGTGGAAAAAATCGGTCAATATATTCTTCAGAATAAAATCGACGAAACCGGAACGTCACGTGTTTATCGCGGTTGTAAAGAAAATGAATCACAATCTTTTATTATCAAGCTTTTAAAGACCGCTATTGCAACGCCCGCTGAAATTGCACAATTCAGGCAGGAATACGAATTGATTAAAAATCTCGATATCAAGGGCGTTGTCCGAACCACTGACATGATCAATTGCAAAGGTGGATTTGCTCTCATTCTGGAGGATTTTGAAGGTGTTCCTCTTAAGAAATATTTTCATGACACAGAAAAAGTTAACATCAACTCATTCCTGGTTATATCCGCCAATATAGCCGAAACGCTCGGAAATCTTCACGTCCGGGGTGTAATCCATAGAAACATAAAACCAAAAAGCATACTGATTAATCCGGATACGGACGAAACAAAGATCACGGATTTTGGAATATCGTCGATCCTGACTCATGAGAATAATGAAGTCTACAATCCTGCTTTTATAAAAGACACCCTGGCGTACATGTCACCCGAACAGACCGGAAGAATGAACAGAGCTGTTGATTACCGCACGGATTTCTATTCGCTGGGAGTCACCCTGTATGAGATATTTACCGGTTTGCTGCCTTTTAAATCTCCGGATCCCATGGAACTCATTCATGCCCATATTGCCATGATGCCCAATGCCCCGGTCAAACTTAATTCGGGTATTCCTTTGATCGTTTCCGACATCATCATGAAACTGCTGGCCAAAAGTCCCGAAGCCCGATACCAGAATGGCTTCGGGCTGGAAGCTGATTTCCGGGAATGCTTAAAACAACTGGAAGAGAAAAAGAAGATAGAATCTTTCGAACTTGGCAGGAATGATATTGCCAACAAGTTCATTATCCCGCAAAAGCTTTTCGGACGGGAAAACGAAATAAAGAAACTGGTGTCGAATTTCGAAGATACCGCCAACCGTGAAAAAGGGATATCGGTCATGGTTGTGGCAGGTGCGCCAGGTATCGGCAAATCGGCAATGGTTAATGAAATCCATAAACCGATAGTGGCAAAACACGGATATTTCATTTCCGGTAAATACGAGCAATTCAGGCGGGACAAACCCTACAGCGCCATCATTCAGGCCTTTCAAATACTGGTAAAGCAGATATTGTCGGAAAACCGAGAGAGAATAACGCTCTGGAAGGATAATCTTTTAAATGCGCTGAACGATAACGGCAAGGTTATTACCGATGTGATTCCTGAAGTGGAATTGATCATCGGTAAACAGCCGGAGCTGCCCCTGCTGGGTCCTGAAGAATCAAGGAACCGTTTCAAATTTGTATTTGAAAAATTCATGAAAGTATTCCCGCAGCGGGAACACCCGGTCGCTCTGTTTCTTGACGACCTGCAATGGGCGGATCTGGCCAGCCTCCAACTCATGAAGAACATTCTATTCAGCGACATACAGCATCTCTTTGTCATATTTGCATACCGGGATAATGAGGTGGATGATCATCATCCCTTTGCCGAACTTCTTAAAGAAATTAAAAAACATCATATCGATATCGACAAAATCACACTCGGTCCCCTGACAACAAAAGAAGTCATGGATCTCATCGTGAATTTTCTCAGGTGTTCGGAAGAAAGAGGTTTTGGCCTGGCTGAGCTTGTGCAGAACAAGGCAGGCGGCAATCCTTTCTTCGTTAATCAGTTCCTTCATACACTTTATAACGAAAAGATGATTGTCCACAAAGGCATCCAAGGCTGGCAATGGGATCTGGGATCGATCCGCCGGATGAAAGTGGCGGACAATCTGGTGCAAATGATGGCTGAAAAGATCGGGAAGCTGTCGATAGGCACGCGGGATGTTTTGAAGTTATGCGCCTGCATCGGCAACCGATTCGATCTGGAGACTTTATCTGCAGTTAGAGGAACCTCTGTTGATGCCGCGCTTGCAGATCTTAATGAAGCCATGAAAGAGGGAATGGTTAGCCGCATCGGCGATTTCTTCGTCTTTCATCATGACCGGATCCATGAAGCGGCCTATTCGCTGGTCAGCGATACGGAACGGTCTGCGCTGCATTACAGAATCGGGAGTTTGATGATGAAATCTGCCGATGAAAATGAGATGCAGAACAAGTTGTTTTACATATTAGATCAGCTCAATCTGGGTGTTAAAATAATCGAGGACGGCCGGGAGCGGGAAGATCTTGCACGTCTTAATCTGCAAGCGGGTAAAAAAGCCAAGGCATCCGCGGCATATGCGCCCGCTTTCCAATATCTGAAAAGCGGGATTGATCTTTTGGAAGAGCATCCCTGGGAGAAACAGTATGATCTGACGCTTGCCCTTTATACGGAGTCTACGGAAGCCGCTTACCTGATGGGCGATTACGAAAAAATGAATGCACTGGCCGATGTCGCTTTGCAATACGCAAAGACGACTCTGGAAAGAGCAAAAATATATTCATCACGTATTTATGCCTGTGTTGCAAAGGAAGACTATCAGGGCGCCATTAATGTAGCCATGCCCCTTTTGATGATTTTAACGCCGAAGTTCGGCATCAGAATACCGGACAAGGCCACCCGGCTGCATATTGCCGTTGAAGTCTTAAGAACAAAGTTTAAGCTTCTGGGAAAAAAACCGGAAGACCTGCTCGATTTGCCGAGAACGACTGATCCCGAAGTCCTGGCAACAGGAAAGATTCTGGCCAGTGTAGGTCACGCCGCGTTTTATACCGATCCCAATTTATTGGCCCTCATCATTATGAAAACCTTCAGAATGATGTTCAAGTACGGCCTGGCGCCGGAACATCCCTTTGCTTTTGCCGGTTTTGGCATTGTTCAGGCGGCCGGATTGTGGAATTTTGATGCGGCGGATAAATTTGGGAAACTTGGACTTGAATTGGTAAAAAAACTGGGCGCGAGGGATCAGGAATCAAGAACGATTTTTGTCTATAATGCCCTGGTCAGGCATTGGAAGTATCCCATGAAGGACAGCATTCAACCGATGCTCGAGGGATACCGAATCGGACTGGAAACCGGCGATCTGGGTTTTGCCACCTTCAATCTCTATTTTACGGAAGTGCACCATATATTTACCGGCAGAGAGCTCTCCGATTTGGAGCACTACATGGAAAGGAACAACAGAATCATTGCCGGGATGAAACAGGGACATACGCTGACATTGCAGTCGATGACCTGGCAGTCGGTTCTGAATTTGCTGGGACGCTGCGATAATCCGGTGGAACTTAAGGGTAAGGCAATCGACGCGGAAAAACTTCTTCCGTTATGGGAAAGAACCGGCAACAGGGGATCACTTTCCGTTTACTGGTTTGTAAAATCAATCATGTATTCCCTGTTCAACGAATATCCGTTGGCCCTCGAAGCATCCGATGAATACAGAAAATACATGGATTCACAGCAGGGGGTGCTGATCAATAGATATGCGGTTTTGCTGGATTCGGTAGCCCGGTTGAAAGTCTATAAATATGCCTCTCCGCTGGAGAAATGCAAACACCGTATTTTGATCAAAATCAATGAACTGAAAATGCGGGCATGGGCCAGGAGCGCCCCCATGAATGGTTCATACATGTATGATTATATGAAAGCATTATCCATGTGGATCATTCATGGTGATATGAATGGAGCGGAGAAGCTCGTTGAGGCGGCAGGCGGGCAATGCAAAGAATATGGAGATTTCATTGTGGAAGGGATTGCCTCTGAAATCATGGCGGCTGAATATCGTTCCATCAATGAAAATGATAAAGCAAAGCGATATATGGCCGAAGCCCATGCCTGTTATGTAAAATGGGGAGCGACAGGCCTGCTTGATAAAATAAAGAAAATGTATCCCGAACTGGTTCCGTCCGAAACCGGTCTGTCACAAAATGTTGACGTCGTGACAACTGCAAAGACAAGAGGCGATATGTCGGTTGCGCTTGATCTTTCCACGGTCATGCAGGTTTCCCAAGTTATCTCCAGCGAAATCATGCTGGAGCGGCTTCTGCAGAAAATTATGCATATGTCCGTCACCAGCGCCGGCGCACAGCGCGGTTATCTCATGCTGGAATCGGAAGGGAAATTAATCATTGAAGCCTGCGAAGATATTGATAACGATGAAATGAAGGTAATGCAGGCAATGCCGCTGCAGGAATGTCCCGACATTTGCCAGGCGATTGTCAACTACGTTTATCACAGCGGAAAAGATGTCATCCTCGGCAATGCCGCGCAGGAAGGTCCTTTTACGGATGATTCCTTTATCGTCAGTAAGCAGTGCAAATCGTTATTATGTATTCCCATGATTAATAAAAGCAAAATTACCGGCATTCTTTACATGGAGAACGGCCTGAGTGAAGATGCATTCACACCTGAACGTCTGGAAATTCTTCGTTTCATTGCCGCCCAGGCATCCATATCCATTGAAAACTCCAAGCTTTTTGAATTGGCCACGACGTTGGAAAACATCGAAGACGGCTACTGGGAAATCGATCTGGCCGGCAATTACACGTTTTTCAATAATGCTGTGTGCCGGATCCATGGTTACTCCAAAGAGGAGTTAATGGGGATGAATAACCGGCAGTACACGGATCAGGAGACGGCCGGGAAAGTTTATAAAGCGTTCAACAATGTGTACAAAACCGGCGAGCCTCTCAAAGGGTTGGATTGGCAAATTATCAGAAAAGACGGGACAAAAAGATATGTTGAGATATCCATTCTGCTGCAAAAGGATTCTTCCGGAAACCCGATCGGCTTCAGAGGGGTCGTTCGCGATATTACCGAGCGCAAGCAGATGGAGGAAAAGCTCAAACAGACGCTGGACAGTTTAAGCAAAGCTTATGACAGCACGCTGCAGGTCATGGTTTCCGCCGTTGAGGTGCGAGATCCTTATACCGCCCTGCATCAGGTCCGGTCTGCGGATGTTGCCAGGGATATTGCCGCGGAAATGGGTTTGCCCCAGGAGAAAATTGACGCAATCCGCATGGCCGGCGCGATTCATGATATCGGTAAGCTGTCCATCCCGCCGGAAATCCTGACCAAGCCCGCCAAATTGACCAATGTGGAATTTGCACTGATTAAAGAGCATTCGCGCAGCGGATACGAGATTTTGAAAAATGTGGAATCGCCCTGGCCTCTGGCGCAAATCGTTCATCAACATCATGAACGGATGGACGGTTCCGGCTATCCCCGAAGTCTGAAAGGCGATGAGATTTGCGTGGAAGCGCGGGTGTTGGCTGTGGCGGATGTCGTATCGGCCATGGTTTCTCATCGCCACCATCGTCCGTCTTTAGGTATCGAAGCGGCACTGGAAGAAATTGAAAGAAATCAAGGGACGCTTTATGATATTCATGTCTCCAGTGCCTGTTTGAAGCTCTTTAGAGAAAAAGGATATAAACTTGCGTAGCAAAGCATGAGTCGGATCAAAATCAGCCTCGCCCCTACATCGAGTCGGATTTCTTTAAGACTCGCATGACCTGTATTTTCAAAGAGATTTTTGAACTTGACAAAAATTTGAAAAGTAGTAGCCTATTAAAAGCTCGAACGGTACGTTTCTGATTCTCGCCTGTACGTTGCCTGTCTATATGAGATCCACGGAAAGACGCCAATGCGTTTTAAAGAATTGGTGTGTGGATTGCATTTCATTATTTAAACTTCATCAATTGGATAAAAAATTTAAGGGGGGAGTCGTATGAAAAAACTTCTTGTTTTAGCTATGAGTTTGGTAATGTTATTGGGCAGTGTAGCCATAGGGAACGCTTGGTGGTGGGACGAATGCAAAACAAAATATCCTATCGTTCTTGTGCATGGCGCCTTTTTCAGAGACAAAAACATGCTTGGGATAAAATACTGGTGGGGCATTGACGATACATTAAGAAAAAAAGGAGCCAGGGTATATGTTTCCAATCAGGATCCTTTCAATGGCGTAAATCCGCGAACCCAGCAGTTGGCGAATGAACTGGCTTATCAGTACGCCCTGAGCGGAGGACCGCTTTATAAATTTTCAAAGATAAACATCATTGCCCATTCGATGGGACCGCTGGACAGCAGAAACCTTATTTCCAATTATGGAATACCGGGGGTCTGCGCCGCCGGTTCCTGTAATGCCAAAGTCGCCACGCTGACCAGCATCAGCGGCACACACAAAGGGTCGGAAGTCGCCGACCTGTTATATATGGCATGGCATGGTATCCCGATTTTAGGACCTGTTGTCGGCGAAACATTAACGGACTTGATCGATTTGTTTGGTGAAACGTTTGAAATGGCTCCGGAACAGAATACCACACTGCTGCTGGATAATTTGGTCTCAGACTTTGTGATCAATACCTTTAATCCCAACACTCCAAATCGAGCCGGCGTCAAGTATGAAGCATACGGCGGAAAAATCAACTATGTTAATATGAGTGTTGACCTGCTCGGACAAACGGTTGCCGGATTATTATTCACCGTGATGAATTTAATGGGCGCCGGTGATAATGACGGCCTGGTTTCTCTGGACAGCGCTCATATCCCGACGCTGTGTAAAGCGGGAGAAACGTGCTCGGCGCCGGTATGGAAAGGAACAATGACCACATCCCTGTTATATCCGGGCGTCAATCATTTCTACGAGATTAATCAGTTTCTCGGAAATACTCCGGGGTGGGATGCGACAGGATTTTATGTTAACGTTGCAAAAGATCTGAAGAGAAGAGGTTTTTAAAATCCGATCCGGTGGATTGTTTAATAGACGGGGCTGCCTTTTCCAAGGCAGCCCCGTTACGTTGTTCCAGAACTGTCGGGGATAAAGAAGAGAATCTGTTGATTAGGCTTCCGTGACACGCGGCTCCCGGCGGTGCAGCCGGAATGCGAATCCGTTCAGCCGTCGTTCGTCAATGGGAGATCCGTCGTTGTAAACAAAGAGCATCGGAATTTGTCGCTGATGCCTGAGCAGGCTTTCGGCGATCAATGCCGGTCCGCAGCCCCATGGCCCGACGATTACAATGCCGTCGGAGACCGCCTTGTCCCAGTGATGAATAACGCTTCCCACCGTTATCGGGGCTTCGCCGCGCGGATGCCTGTCAATAATCGGCTTTGCCTTTTCAAGCATTTCCGGAACATCGAATGTGGGCAGCCACGGGTTCTGTTCCTGAGCAATTTCATAGAAGCGTCTTCGGGATTTTGGCAGGATGATCTTTGCCATGGCATTCATGAACGTCCCCTGAGGCAAATTGAACAACTCGGCGGAGCGTTCTTCGACAAGATATTCGGCCAACACCCACAGTGGTTCAACAATGACCCGCATTCCGCGGGCATTCAGCCGCCGGATAATGCTGTCGCTTCCGAAATCGTCCAGACGCAGATAGATATCGCCGGTGAGAAAAATCGTCCGGAGGGATTTTTTATCCGGTCGGCGCTCCCGGAAAGACGCAAATTGTTCCGAGGCGCGGCGAATAAGCTGTTCGAAAAGAGCAATGCCCTGGTTCTGCTCAATGCTTCCGGAGACAATCCGTCCGAACGTTCCCATTTTGGAAATGATTCCGGAAAAACCTCTTCCTGCCGGTTGTTCCATGATCCGGATCAGTTCATTGCAATATTCATCATAGATCCGGTCGACTTCACCCGGTTCGGACTCATAGGGGCGGTGATAGGCAGCGAGTTGATTCAACAGATTCCATACCAGTGTCCCCGTATAAAACCGGCTTACCAGACCCGGACATTCCAGTTCGGCAGAGACGTGGCGCAGCGCGACACGATCTGAAATGCCCATGCTCTCGATCGAGAGCTGGTCTTTCATGGAGAAGTTGCAGGTGCGACAGGCGCCTCTTCCGCTGAGTTCGAGCAGGATGGTGTGTTTTCCCGGCGGATTGTCATCCAGATATTTTCGGAACGATCCCCAGATAAGCTGGTAGGCAACGCACTCTTTTCCGGAGCAGTCTCGCCTGCCTGCCGCCAGCGATGCCGCTGATGTCGCAACTGCCGGAACCGCGTCATAACCCCATGACCGGTAAACAGCCGCCATAATCGGAGCTGTCTGGTCGCCCATGGTAAAGACCACCAGCTTCGAATCTTTTTGCGATTCAAGCGAGGGGCGTTCCAGCGGTTCGAACACCTTGAGTTTTGCCGGATCAACGGGAACCGGCCGCCCGTCATGCTGGCGGACTGTGTGCAGGAATGCCTGGATTCTTGTCACGAAACCGGCCGCTCCGCCGTGCCCGTCGCTTTCCAGCGCCGTATGCGGGTAACCCGTCATGAGGAACCGGAAGAAATGTTCCATGAACGAAGCGGGCCCGCAGCCGAATGACGACAGGAAGACGGGAAACACGTTCCCCTGTTCTCTCGCTGAAAGCGCGACACGGAGCGCCCGGTTCGCGTCTTCCCAGACGATGTTGGGGAGCGGATGAATATTTTTCGGAATCGGATAACAGTCCATTGGCAGAGGAAGCACCCCGTTCTGGCGCAGCAGGTCCGGAATGTTTGCATTCACCGCACGGTCGAAGATCACGTGCAGTGAGCCGACGACGGCCACAACGGGGATTCGATGTTCCTGGCCGTAGTCCAGGGTTCGCCGGCCGATCTCTGCCAGCGCACGTTCATATTCCTGCTGAGCTTTTGCCGCGTGACGGGCCGCTTGCGTTACCCGGGCGCCGTCGACGCCCAATTCACCCGCGAGCTGACGGAGGCGGCCGATTAGTCGCCGGTTCAACAGACCGCCCCTCAGGTTGAGAACCGGCTTGATGAACGTGATGTTCCGGCCGCGCGCCTTTAACGCCTGGTCGGCCATATCGGCCATACCCTGTTCCATCGGGCAGGTCCGGCCGCCATGGCCTTCCCTGTCGTGAAGATTCAGAAATTTGGGGAATACGAGCGTGCCGACGTCCGCGTCCGCCACGGCGTGGGCGATTTTAGCCGGAGCGCAGGAATCGAACGAGAAACAACGCTCTTCGCCACGCGCCAGTGATTTGCTGTCCGAACGCAATACCTTCACCCGAAGTCCGATTTCCGACAGAAAGGTCACGATCCACGGCAGATATCCGTTGAGCGCTCCCGCATACGGAACGCCCACTACCCGGTCGCCCGAACCGGCTTCCCAGAAATTTTCAAGCAGCGCCATTCTTTCTTCGAGCGCGTTCGGCGCATCTTTGGGAAGTTTTTGCGAACCGGCCGATGAGATTTCGTACTTGGGGCAGGCGCCACCGGAGAGGATAGTCTGGTTTACCCCATCAACGGAAACGGTCGTTTTGTCGATATGGCAGAGGTTTTGACATTTGGGGTCGGCGCAACGAAAATCCGTTCTGGCTACGATCCGGGCATTTAGCGCCAGGTTAAGGTCGAATTTTCCTCCCTGAAGGAGATTCGCTTCGCCCAGTTCCCGGATCGCACAAAGCCCGATTCCCCAGGCTCCCATGGCGCCAGGATTATGCGGAACAATCACTTCCCGGCCGGTTACGGCAGCAAGCGTCCAGGCGAGAGAAGGTCCGCTGGCCGGTTTACCCTGAAAAAAAATCCGTTCGCCGAACGTCCGCGCTCCCATAACCCGATTGATATAGTTATGAATGACAGAATACTGGAATCCGCCGAAAAGATCCTCAATGCTGAATCCTTCATTATGCGCTTCGGCGGCGGCATCGGCAACAAAGACCGTGCACATCTGGCCGAGGTCCGGCTGGCGTGTCGCTTTTTGGGCCAGCTTCGTGAATTCGTTGACATCGTGCACCCCATAGAAAACGGCCTGTTCCTCCAGGAATGAACCTGTTCCGGCGCTGCACGCTTTGTTCATGTCGCTTTCAACGATTTTGCCGTCGGCGATTTGGATGAATTTGGCGTCCTGTCCGCCGATCTCGACGACGGAGAGACTCTTTCCCTTCTTGTCGTCGCACTGCATTGCCGCCGTGGCGTGAGCGACAATTTCATTCAGGACCACAATGTGTTCCGCAAGCGACGGGAACACGGCACGGAGAACCGTCGCGGCGGCTTCACGTCCCGATCCGGTCAGGGCAATTGCCCGGATGTCGGGATGCGTTTGCTTCAGTATGGCATCCAGGAGCCTGGATGCGGCATCGACCGGATTTCCGCGGGTACGGTCATACACATCCATCAATTGGCTTCCGGTTGTGATAGAGGTCAGAACTGCTTTGCTGCCCGTCGATCCCAGATCAAGGCCAAGGATGGCCGGTGTGCCTGCCGGATCCTCCGTGACTTTGGGAGCCTCCTGATAGGTAACGTTTGACGCCGACAGTTTTACAGGCGGATGAATGCGGAATCTAACGTGACGGGAGGTTATTAATTCTTCAGGGTCGGCGGGTAATTTCGGAAGTTCTTGCCCCCGGTACTGGTCGGCAGCCAAAACAGCCGCGCCCAGCGCTTCGAATATTTGCGGTTCCGCCGCGACGCGGACGATGCCGCCTGCAAGATCCTGAAAAGCCTTTACAAACGTCACGAGTTGCGCACCGCCGCCGATAAGATATACAGGACCTTCAATACGCACCCGCGACAACAGGGCTGCCACGTTGCGGGCGACGGATTCAAAATATCCTCTCATGAGCTGATCCGTCGGTTTTCCCTGGTTGCCGAAGTGAGTCATCTCGCTCTTGGCAAAAACCGAGCAACGGGCGGTAATCGGTATGCCCGCAGATGCGCCGGCAGCCAACCGGTCCGCTTCTTCAAGGCCGAGCCCGAAACGTCCGGCGATCTTGACCATGGTTTCGCCCGTTCCCGAGGAGCATTTATCGTTTTCGATATAATTGAGATGGCCCTGCCGATCCCTGGTGAGGATGGCATAGCCCCGGGCTTTAAGGCCAACGAGATTAATCGGTCCCTGAAGATCGGCGCGCAATGTCAGAGCAGACGCGATACAGGCGTCTTCCGGCAGCGCTGAAATGACCGGGGTAACCAATTCGTCCGAATGCAGGCCCGTGGCGGCAAGCGCAACGCACGAGGCGATATTCTTTTCGTGATACCATTTTCTAAACGCATCAAGCGGACGTCCGTTATGAACGATGCACAAGGAATCTTCGACAGCCATTGAACCGTTATGGCCAACCTTGAGCAACACGAATTTGGCGGTAGCTTTGCCCAGATCGCAGCCGGCAACCCTGACGGTTTCTTTCCCGCCTTCCGGGAGAATTGTCCCGTTATGTTTTGAATGTTGATTCGTCATCCCTTACTCCATATATCGGTCTCGTTGGAAAAAATAATGAAAACAGTCTTTTTTTTTGAGGACGGCGGGTTATATGAGACATCTGCTTGTGTGTCAAGGTGAATTTCCAGCCGCACAGCCGACAATCAGGATCCCGATGGAAGCAAGAGTGTCTCTTGATCTTTTTTTGTTCAAACGCAGGAAAAACAAATTTCAGTGCGTGTTTATTTTCTTTTGAAAGTCTGTTTTTTTACCGGCTGGGCTTCAATCAAATCCATCAACAGCGAATAGTCAAAGGTTTCGTCCGCCAGCAGTTCAATGCTCTGATACGGGTTTGTCGTCTTGTTCAAGAGGACATGCCTTTTCAGTTCACCGGATGAAGAATAACGTTTTATTTCCATGCCGTCAAATTTGTTTTCTATGACGTCGGTCACGCTGCCGTTTTCTTCACGGTAACGGCAATCTTTTGATCCGTCGGCGAGATAGCCGATGTTTCGTAAATTTCCTTCCGGTTTCATAAATATCAGTTCGATATCGTCAATCATATTTTCCGCGAACGCTTCGGAATCAAAGGGAGGTATGGCGCGGCTGATTTTTATTCCGTCGGAGGCTGTTTCCGCTTCAAAAAGCACCATGCCTTCCGCGGTCATAATGGCACAGGATAACGAGCGCAAAACCGGATCGGCGACCGTCACGCCAATCATCGAATTTCCCGGATGTCCTGCCGTCCGGTATTCTATCGCGTGTATAAAACGATATCCTTCTTTTAGAAAAGGATCCGGACAGGAGAAAAGATTTTTATCCGTTGAGTCATCCGGCGGGTTGATGGCCGGCATTGTCCGGCAGGAAAAGAGAAACAAAAACAATATGAAAAGAGATAATTTCTTCATGGCACATCCTGAAAGACAGACGGATGAACCACCGTATTGAGTTTCACGTTGTTGAAATTTATCTGGGTAACGTTGTCGGAGCCTTCAAAAATCTTGATCGACTTAACCGTTTCCGATTTCGGAGAAAGCGTAATCTCTATTTTCTCAATCATACCGGTCATGCTTCTCCCGGCAGGCGTAAGCGTTATGCGGGTATCCGCATTTTTATGGATGGTTGCTCTAAACGACGGATTCTGATCGAACCTGCCGCTCATCCAGCCCGAGACCTCGCTTAACACGATATTCATGGCCTGGGCGCCGCCCATTTTATCTTCAACCAGTTTCCCGCGGGAATAAATATAACGTTTGGTCTTGTTTTTATGGGCAATGGCAATACTTTTCAGAGGTTTATAGTATTCCCAGCGGAAAGAATCCGGTGCGACATAAAAAAAACAGCCCTCCGATATAAGCGGTTTGGATAAAATCTTCATGAATTTTTTTTGGACAAAATCAGCCTGTAAGGTTTTGATTCTGGTTGATTCTGCCCGCAAGTGATCAAAATCGCTGACGGCGCCGTAAGACGGTCCGCCGTCGATAAAAAAAATTCCGGCGAGAATAAAAATGAGCAAAAATAATTTACGATAAGCGCGAATCAGCATATTCCTCCGTTAATGCCGATGACCTGTCCGGTCACATAGGAGGATTCGTCGGAACATAGAAAACGAATGACGCCGGCCACTTCTTCCGGTTTTCCCAGGCGCGCCATGGGAATGATCTGTTTAATTTGTTCTACGGGGGCTTCCTTGATCATATCGGTTTCAATCAGGCCCGGGGCGACAACATTGACGCGAACGCCGAAACGCGCCACTTCCGTGGCAAGAGAGCGGGATGCGGCAATAATTCCCGCCTTGGCCGCGGAATAATTAGACTGGCCGCGATTAGGCATCAGCGCCGAAAGCGAGGAGACAGAAACGATGGAGCCGCGTTTCTTTCGGATCATTTCCCGTAGAACAGGTTTGGTCATATTATAGAAGCCTTTCAGGCTGGTGTTAATTACGCTATCCCATTCCTCTTCGCCCAGCAGCATAAAAAGCCCGTCGGCGGTTATTCCGGCGTTGTTGACCAGGACCTGAATGTTTTTGTGACGTTCGGCAATATCTTTGACGGCATCCCTGGCCTGGGTGTTATCGGCGACATCAAATTTAAGGATTTCTCCGTCGCCACCGGCGGCTCGCACCAGATTTAACGTCTCCGCGGCTGCTGTTTCGTTGGTCTTGAAATTGACGATTATAAAATATCCGGCTTTGGCCATTTCCACCGCCGTGGCCCGGCCGATGCCGCGACTCGCGCCGGTGATAATCGCAGTTTTTTTATCATTCATATTTTAACTCCTTGAGAATCTGTTATCGATCGTCATCATTGAGACGCATGGCCTGCAGGGTGACGGTGGCCAGAATTTTCTCTCCGGTTTGCGCAATGCCTTCCACGACACCGTAATTATCAAAAGAATATTTATTTTCCAGCATAATGACCACCCTGGTATTTACGGGCAGCTTCTCTTCGTGGAATTCCGCGTTTTTAATGCCGACCAGCCAGCCTTTTACTCCGGATTTCCCCTTTTGTTTTCTTTTATATCCTTCTACGATAGCAGCCGTCTGGGCGATGCCTTCAATTAAAACCAGAGAATCAGCCGCATCGCCGTCGAAAAGAGGCCAGTTGGAATTTACAACAGCCGCGCTGACGGCAGAGGTGTTCTGTATATCAATTATTTCATTGATGATTTTTATTTTTCCCCGATGTGGAATCAGGCTGTCAATGTCGATGTCAAGCATAAAGCAATCTCTTTATGTTTTTTTGTAAGCTAATGAAAAAAACACGCGGAAGTCAACAAGAATTGTAGTTCTCGTTATAATAGATGTTTTTTTTTCTTTTTTGCGGTAAACAATAAAAAAATTACGGGCTCTTTGTGTATGATCGGCTTGAAAAAAAATCCATTGATCAGTTTCTATAAACAAATTCTGGTGTTGCCCCGGGATGCCCGCCGGAAAGAATTCACTTTCTCCGGATACAGCTACGAAGATGTTTTCGCTTTGGCGGCCGGACTGAGAAAAACCCTGGCTCAGCGCAGCGGTGAAAAAATCATTTGTCTTTGTACCACGAACAAAGCCGTGACCGCGGCCTGTGTTCTGGCGTCGTTGACCGGCGCCTGCAACGTGATTTTGCCTTATTCTTTTTCCGCTCATGCCATGAAAGAAATGTCCGAAGCCACCGGTTTTAATTTTGCCATTGCCGATCATCCGGAAGAAATACCTGCCGGCGTTGAAATCATAACGCCGTTTCCCGCCGCGCCGGACGATATTTGTTCTGAACCGTTGCGCAATCCGGATGAGCCGTTCCTGCGTCTTTTTACCGGCGGATCAACCGGCAAACCGAAAGTCTGGTCGAAATCTCCCCGCAATTTGTTGGCGGAGGCGTTTTATTTGAAGGAAAAATTCGGCTTTTCGGAACGGGACCTTTTTGTCGCGACCGTGCCGCCTTACCATATTTACGGTCTGCTCTTTTCCGTTTTAATTCCTTTTGTCGCGCGAGCCACGGTACTGTCCGATATCTATACCTTTCCGCAGGAGATCATTTCCACGATCACCAGACATCACGCTTCTGTTCTGGTGAGCGTGCCCATTCATTACCGCGTTCTGAAGGTCGACAATCTGTCCGTTCCGTCTCTCCGGGCGGCTTTTTCTTCATCCGGCGCGCTGGATCGTGACGACAGCTTGTTTTTTTACGGAAAAACAGGGCTGGGGATTACTGAGGTATACGGATCAACGGAAACCGGCGGAATCGCTTTGCGTTCCGTCAGCGAGCAAACGGAAAGCTGGAAAGCTTTTGACAATGTGTCCTGGAAATTGACGGGCAGCAGATTGTCGGTCAAATCCGATTTTACCTCGCCGGAGATGGAGCGTGACCGGGAAGGTTATTGTCTGACCGGCGATGAAGTCCGCGTGGAAACAGATAATCGTTTTGTTCTGCTGGGCCGGGCCGACGGCATCGTCAAGGTTGCCGGGAAGAGGGTCGATTTGATGGATATACAGGCGAAAATCAAAATGCTGCCGACGGTCAGCGATGCTTATGTTCTGGCGCTGCCGACGGATAAGGGACGGGAAAGCATTATCGCCGCGCTGGTTGCCTGCGACCTGACGGAGACCCACTTGAAAAAACTTTTAATGGATAAACTGGAACCCTACGCTGTTCCCCGTTTTATTAAAATTGTTTCTTCAATAACCAGAACCGCCACCGGCAAAATCGATCGTCGCCGTATCGAAAAACTTTTTGCTCCGGAAAAGAAATAGCCGGCCATTGATCCTGAAAACGATTTGAACGACAGCGTTTTCCGCCGGAACAATCATATGGCAAGCCGTGACAAATATTATATTTTTGTTTTGCGGGAGTATTGTTATTTGTCGGCAATTATGGTACCTATAACCATATTCCGACAGCCGTTGCATGAGTCACGCAGTGTCCATATTAAACGGGAAATCGCCTATTATTCGGATTTTGAGTGATTTATGAATATGAAACTGCACCCACTGACACTCAAATTTTCAGACGAATCCTCGCATCTTGAAGCCTTGTTCCTGAGTCATTACTACAAGGTGTCTCTTCCCCAGCTCCGCAGGTTTCTGGTTTTGGGAGCGCTGCTGTATGCATTTTTCGGCATTCTGGATGCGCTGCTCATGCCGGCGCATAAACATGCCATATGGTTTATTCGCTTCATCATCGTGGGGCCGGTTCTTTTCGGCACGTTATGGGCATCCTTTTCCAAATCCTTTGAACGTTTCATGCAGCCTTTTATGACGGGTGTGCTCGTTATGGCCGGTGGAGGCATCGTCTGGATGACGGCCATCGCTCCGACTCCGGTCAATTATTATTATTATGCCGGCATTATCCTTGTGTTCATGTGGGGTTATGCTTTTGTTTGCGTCCGCTTTCTGTGGGCGACTCTGGCCGGCTGGGTGCAGGTGATATTATATGAGGTCGTTGCCATCTGGATCAATCCGATACCCGTTGACATTCTGATCAGCAACAACTTTTTCTTCATCAGCGCCAATGTGCTTGGAATGCTTGCCTGTTATTTTATCGAATATTACACCCGGCGTGATTATTTTCTGTCGAAACAGTTGGGGAATGAGCAGGAAAAGACGAAACAGATCAATCGGGAACTGGAAAAGCAAATGGCGGATTATCAGATCGTTAACCGGGAGCTTCAGCATGAAATCACCGGACATAAGCGGGCGGAGGAGGCATTGCGGGAAAGCGAGGAGCGGTACCGTGCCTTGGTGGAAAATGCCGACGATATCGTTTTCCTGACCAATCATAATGGATTTTTTACCTTCGTCAATGCGTCGACAATCCGTGTCACAGGGTATAAAGAAGAGGATGTGATCGGCAAACATTTCACGATATTCATCCGTCCGGACCGTCGTGACGAAGCCGTTGAATTTTTCGCCTGTCAATTTATGCAAAGGATAAAAAATACATACTCGGAATATCCGATCGTCACAAAGGACGGCCATGAGATCTGGATCGGGCAGAATACCCAGCTGATCGAGGAAAACGGCAAAGTTAAAGGATTTCAAGCCGTGTCGCGCGATATCACCGAACGCAAGATACTGGAAAAGGAATTGAAGGACAGCGAAGAAAAGTACCGGGAATTAAGCATCATTGACGATCTGACGCAGCTTTATAATTCCAGACATTTTTATAGTCAGCTTCAAATGGAGCTGGATCGGATTGAACGACGTGAATATCCGTTGACCCTCTTACTTCTTGATATTGATGACTTTAAAGTTTTTAACGACACGTACGGACATATTGAAGGGGATCGTGTTTTAGTGCGGCTGGGCCAGGTGATTAAAAAGTGCCTCCGCAAGGAAGATTCCGCCTATCGTTACGGCGGCGAAGAATTTACAATCATTTTGCCGATGACAACGAAGGAAGAAGGCGCTGTAACGGCGGAACGGATCAGGGAGGAGTTAAGAAAAGAAAATTTCTCTTCTGTCCCGGGTAAAGAAATCTATCTTACGGTCAGTATCGGACTGGCGCAATACGAGAAAAATGAAAGCATAAAATCGTTCGTCAACCGGGTTGACCATTTTATGTATCGCAGCAAAAAGAACGGCAAGGACAGAGTGTATTTTGAATAATTATAAATCGATAGAATCGATGCTGTAATTATGCTATTAACGCAATAATGAAGGTTAAGGAGAACGCATGAGGCAACATATTGAATATCTGAAAATGTTGGCTGAAAATGGAGGCCCCCGGGAGAGTCAGTATGAAGAGCTGAACCGGTTTTACCACCTGTTCGGTCAGCAGCGCAAACAAAAAATCATCAGTGAGAGCGAAGTGGTCAGTATCTGGCATGAATTGTCTGATGTTTTTTGCACGCAGGATACGATGCAGGGATACGCCGTTTTAAAACCTCATGGTTACGCCGGCGACTTTATTATCATTGAAAGAATTTATCAGCGCTGGCTGTCGCCGAAGGAGCACCTGGTCAACTGGGATCGCTTCTTTCATGCTCAGGCTGCCCCGCGCGCCATTTTGAACCGGAAACAATATTTTATCGATATCCTGAATGCGCTCGAGAAAAAAGACGGCCAAAGCGATGTTTTAAATATCGGATGCGGTCCCTGTCAGGATGTCGTGGAATTTTTGGCCCAGGGGAAATCCCATGTATTTTTTGAATGCGTGGATTACGACAAAAATGCCATAGATTATTCCTATAATAAAATTAAAGAAAACGGCTTTTTGAGCAATTTGGAATTCCATCGCGACAACGCTTTCAAATTCAGGCCATCGCGGCAATATGATTTGATCTGGTCGGCCGGACTTTTTGATTATCTGGACGAGAAAACCTTCAAAATGCTGTTGACCAAACAGCTGGGCTTTCTCAAGGAAGGGGGGGAGATGGTGATTGGCAATTTTTCGCTCAATAATCCCACCCGGGATTATATGGAATTCGGCAACTGGTTTCTGCATCACCGTTCGCCGGAGGAATTGATCCAAATAGCCTGCGATTGCGGCATTTCCGAAGACAACATCAATGTAAAATCGGAATCGCTGGGCGTCAATCTTTTCCTGCATATTTCCAAGTAAGAAGCCCTGCGGATTTCTTTCCCGTTGAGGGGCGTTATCTGCCTGCCGGTCTTTTATACCGGCCCATCAACTGTGCTTCCGCCAGGACATGTCCTTTGATCGCCTGGAGCAGGTCGTCTTTTGTCAGGCCCGGCTTGAGATTCAGCATCGTATCGAGCGCATATAATTTAAAATAAT
>DAOPVC010000025.1:0-24588 GCA_035350895.1 Smithella sp.
CCGTTATGCAGCGCGAACCGGATAAGGCCGCCTTGCAGGAGGCTTTGCTGGATTGCGCCGAAGAATCCGGGAATATTCTGAATATGCTCAACGCGCTGATGGATATCTCCGAAGCGGAAACAGGGGTCATGACGCTTGATCTCAAAGAGATCGACCTGAAGGAGCTCATCTCTGCCATTGCAGACATCTACCTTTATGACGCGGAAGAGAAGAATATCCGGTTGGTAGTGAACATCCCCGCTAATTTGACGGTACATGCCGATTCTACACGATTGCGTCAGGCCATCGCCAATCTGATTGATAATGCCATTAAATATACACCTCCGGGCGGGTGTATCACCCTTGATGCCGGCAGTAATGAGACGAATATCTTCATTTCCGTGAGTGATACCGGAGGAGGCATCAGTCCGGCGGATATGCCGCGCATCTTTGAGAGGTTGTACCGCGGCGATAAAAGCCGTTCGCAGCGTGGATTGGGACTGGGACTGTGCCTGGTGAAGGCCATTGCCACCGCCCACCACGGTGCGATTAACGTTCAGAATCTGCCCGGCCGAGGCGCGGTCTTTACCCTTACTCTGCCGCAGCACACGCCCATAGAACCGGCAAAAACACCCCTTGCCGATTTCGATACGGCAGCGCAGCAGGCTCCCGAGTCATCATCGTGACTTTCAACAGCGCGTGTGAACCTTTCAAAATTGTAATGTTTCGGAAATGTGGGTGTAAGTCATGCTGGTTTATAGGTGAGCCAGGGAATGAAATGATACGGCGGTGATAAATGAAAACAAAGATGAAAAGTACGATAGGCGCGGTTGTCGCGGTGGTGATGGTTGTCCTGGCCTTACCGGCCAGCGTCACAGCGTATGACGAGCCGCGACAGGCGCAGCGCGGCGCCCTTGAAAAATCGCGAATAAGTCTTTTGCAGGCCATCAGCAATATCGAATCGGCATCGGGCGGCAGAGTGGTTATGGCAGAAGTCGAGCCCAGGAGAAAGCCGCTCAATCTGAGAAAAGGGTCCTTGGTGTTCGAATTGATGACTGTCAAGGACCATGTCATGAGGGCTTATTTTGTAGATGTTATATCCGGCAAAGTGCTCGCTCAGCTTGATGATTGGTTCGGCCTTCTGCATTTTTTGCACATCAGTAAGAAGGATGCTTTTGCCGATGCTAAAATATCCCTGGCGCAGGCCATCGCTGTCGCGGAAAAGGAAACCGGCGGCAAGACCGTTCTGGCAAAAGCCAAATTAAAAGATCATGTCCTCTATTATCAGGTCATTGTCACCAAGCGAGGGAACAATGCATCCGAGTTGGTATATGTCAACGCCACAAACGGAAACATCACGGATAGAGACAGGGAAGACGATTGACATCCTGAAGACCCATCTCACTTGTGACCAACCCGATGCTGTCTGATTTCCATCCTCCCGGCGGTCTCATATTCCTGCCGCCGGAAAGGTTCATCATCCATGCGGACATTTTAACCGTTCAGTCCAGTGCATAAACACCACGCCATTCTAGGACCAGGTAGGCTTTCCCACATTCATATTTTAATTCTTGAAAGCAACTTGGTTTAAAAAAAATCGAACCGAGCTTTTTTTGATCATCAGCGTTTCATACCGATGGCGGGATATTCCCGGAGAAATGAAGCGCTGTAAGTGCAGGAATTCCTCCCTCCCAACTCCTAACCTTGCAAAATTGTAATACGCACGAAAGGTTCCTGAAAGCCCGGTGGGTATATAGAGATGGTCACGAGACATGAAGGATGAGTGCAATGACATTGAAAGACTCAACCATCTTAAAAAGAAAAGGAGACCGATATGAACGCAATAGTAGGAGCAATTCATCTTGGAGGAATCGTGTCCACCCCGAGAGATTACATCACGACCAAACTCGGTCTGGATAAGACAAGAACCGCATGGGAGTTTTTACGATCGAAATACGCCAAGCATTTCGGCTTTGGTCTTGAAGTCAGGGGAGGGTCGCCTGATTTCGAAAGTTCCACGGCCCTGCGCCATAAAGCCATGGAAGCTGTCGACCTTGCGCAAAAACATTACGGCGACATGCTGATCAAAGCGGATATACAGGTCAAGGAAGGCCGCCTGGGCGCGGAAGATCACATGGTGGCGGGTTATGATATCGATTTCTCGCTGGATTGGGATTATTCCAGGCCGGTCTTAATTGAAATAACCTATGACCGACAAAACCGGTCCTACCGGATCATGAGTCTGGTCTATAATCACGTTATCGACGGCGTGCCGCTCGCGCTGTTCACGCATCTGATCCACAATCATCTGGTTCTGGGCCAGGCCTCTCTGCTGAGTCAGAGTAAAAGAACTTTTCCATTTTCCTACAAGTTTCATCTGTGGGACAACGGCACGCTGCCGGATAAAAAAGGCTGGCTCAGATTAAATTGCCTGGGTGAATCTGATCTTTTTCCAATAGGAAGCCAGATCGATGTAACCGACAGCAACATTCTGAAGCTCAGAAATAAAATAGCGCAGGAGATCGGACAGAACGTTTCGAATTCATCCGTTGAACTGGCGCTGCTGAGTCTGGAAATGGGGATCACCTGGGCCACGGATTATATCGCGCAGGGGGATCAAAATTCCCGGCGGCAGATTGATGTTCAAAAAGGATATCGCGGTCTGGGAATTGTGCGAACGCACCGGGCAGAAGAGATTGGAAACGCCGATCCCTTGACTCAATATCGATGGATTCGCGATGCCGTAAAGGATGCCGCGGGGGAAATGCATCTCGAAAGAGCCGGAAAAGGACAAAACAGCAGATTTTACACTCAATACAGAAAAATCAATCGTTTCTTTGTCAATCTCTTTGACCGGAGAATCAGCCATAAAGATGTCATGGCCGTTGCGGGTACGCAACTGATCAGTTCCAATTTAAACGGCATTGATTACGGTGTGCCTCTTTTTGTGGGCGGCGTTACTCCTGACCATATGCGGTTTATTTTTATCCCTTCTCATGGAGAACATAATGATACGACAAAGAATGAACGGGCCAAGCGCTCACTGACAACCCATGTCACGGAAGTTTCTTTTTCCTGCGGTCCCAAAATCAAGAGAAGCAACGGCCGTTCGATGGTGTACAAATCCCTGAAAATTTTGCCGCAGAAAGCTGATAATATCCTTTGGGGCTGGGGGTATGCTCCGGATAAAATTAACCTTTTGTCACAGGTCCAAAGGGTTCAACAGGTTTTCGCGGATGCCTACAGGCCCGATAATCCCAAATTGGGCAGAATTGAAAAACGCGCTGAACGGTATCTGGATTTATAAGACAAGGACCCTGTCGCTCTATTCCAGATACAAAGCATCTTTTATTGTCTATTTGAGAAGCAATAATAATTGCTTATATTTTTGCTTTTTTAATTGACAAAAATAAAAGCACGGTATAGTCTATAGCCGAATAAAGGAGGACATTATGAGACAAGTAAACGCATTGATGGTACAGCCGAAGACTCCGCAAACGTTCTGGAGCCATGACAGCGCGCTCAAGGCTGCCGGATTCAAGTCGGTCATGCCGCCCCTGGGGTTGATGACGGTAGCGGCCATGCTTCCGGATAATTTTCACGTCACGTTAATCGACATGAATGTGCGCGATCTCGAAATCAGCGACATTGAGCCCAATGAGATAGTTTTTCTCACGGGCATGTGGATACACCGCGAGTCATTTTTAAAAGTCCTCAATATGTGCCATGAACTCGGGAAAACCATTGTTGCCGGAGGGCCATTTGTCCAATCGGCCTATGGCAGGCCGGGAGACTACCTGGAATCGGATAAGATCGATCATCTGATCCTTTATGAGGCCGAAAATAATCTTCCCCAGTTTCTGAAGGACTACGCGTGGAGAGCAGCAAAGAAAGTGTACGCCAACAAGGATAAACCCGGATTGGAACTTACCCCGCCGCCGCGTTTTGACCTTATAAATCCGAACGACTACGCCTCCATGGCTCTTCAGTTCTCCCGCGGATGCCCGTTCAACTGCGAATTCTGCGATATCGTCCAGATGTTCGGACACGTTCCGCGCACCAAGTCTTCCGTGCAATTCATGCGCGAGGTTGAAGACCTGCACGCGACAGGCTACCGCGGACGCCTGTTTATCGTAGACGACAATTTCATTGCCAACAGAAAAGCGGTTAAAGAAATGCTGAAGATGCTGGCGGTGTGGCAGGAGGAGCACGGCTATCCGTATATGCTGTTCACTGAAGCGAGCATTGACCTGGCCAAAGATGACGAGCTTTTGGATTTAATGACGCGATCGGGATTCACGTCCGTATTTGTCGGAATCGAGTCGCCGGACAGCGCGACGCTGCGCGCAGCCAACAAAAACCAGAACGCAACTTGCGACATGAACAGAGCAATCGAGAAGATACAGCGTTCCGGCATAGAGGTCATGGGCGGATTCATCCTCGGCTTTGATACGGATAAAGAGGACGCGTTCGATAACCAATTGGCCTTCATCCGGCAAAACGGCATTGCCCAGAGCATGGTGGGACTGCTTGCCGCCATGCCGAACACCGACCTTTTCAAACGGCTGGAACGGGAAGGCCGGATCATCAGTCAGGATAGTCCGCACAGCGGCGATAACGTCGATACCGTGCTCAACTTTGTACCCGTCATGCCGGCTGAAAAACTGGTCGAAGGCTACAGACGGGTGATCGCTCAAACCTATGCGCCCAAAAACTTTTTCGCCCGCGCCTCAACCCTCATCAGCCGGCTGCCCGATCTTAAAATAACAAAGCTTCGCGGGGCGGAGCCGTGGAAAAAGAAACTGGCGAAATCAAAATTGACCAATTATCCCCGCAAAACGAAAATGATGCTGGAACTGGCCAGGCTTTTCTTTTCGCTGTTCGGAATCCACGCGTTATGGTTTATTATCCGGTCGTCAAGGTTCGGACTGCTTGCCCTGCCTGCGGCGATAGAGCTGGTTTTCCGGGGACGTCATTATATCAACGTCGCCGGAAGAATTGCACACACGAAACCGCAGCCGGTAACGGTAAACGGGCAGAAACGAGAATCTGTCCCGTTGCTCATGAAACCGCTGCCCGGTTTGGGTAAATAAGAAATTATTCTGGATCTGTTCGTATTCCCCCAAAGGTTACTTTGGGGAATGCGAGGCAATGTCTTGCTCTGGTTCGCCTGAAATGATATGTCTTCGCGCATGAAAAAAACCATCATCCAAATTTATGAAGTACAAGAGCCGCACGAAGCTGAAGAATTAGTTGGTTTGGGGGTGGATCATATCGGCAGTGTGCTGACGGATTCCGGCCAGCTTAAACATGCCACGATTCGTAAGACAGTCCGGGTGATACAGCAGGCAGACGCCAAAAGCGGCCTGATTCCTCTGCTTAAAGATCCGGTAGAAATTATTCAGGCGCTTGATTATTATCAACCGGACTTTGTTCATTTCTGCGAAGCGCTTTCTCCCTTTACGGAAAATCAAGCCGCCGTTGCGCGTGAATGTGACACACTGCTTTCTTTGCAATCGGACGTGAAGAAACGATTCCCGCAGATCAGGATTATGCGTTCGCTTTCCGTGCCCCGTGCCGGCGTTTTTCAGGCAGCTGAGATTCAAAAAAACATTCTGCGTTTTGCCGCGCTCTTCGCGCCAACATCGGATTATTTTCTCATGGATACGCTGATCGGCAATCCGGGAGATCAGTCGCCACAGCCTGTCGCGGGCTATGTTGGCATTACCGGTAAAGTCTGTGACTGGAATATCGCCAAAGCAATCGTTAAGGCGAGTCCAATACCGGTTATCCTGGCGGGCGGCATTTCCGACGAAAATGTTTTCGACGCCATTATAACCGTCAAACCGGCGGGAGTGGACAGCTGCACGAGAACCAACGTGGTGGATAAGCAGGGTCGACCCATCCGCTTTAAAAAAGATATGAAAAAAGTTCGACGGCTTGTCGAGGAAGCCCGGCGGGCTGATGAGCTTTTGCGAGGTGGAGTGCGCTAATGCGTTCGAACAAGCCCCGTGATGAAAACAGTCACTGCCCCCGCTGTTACCAGCGCAGAGAAATCTGCATCTGCCCGATCCTGCCCACGGTTCAAACGCGAACACAAATTTTGATTCTGCGGCATATTTATGAGGCTGAGCGTCCCAGCAATACCGGCCGGTTCGTTGCGTTGGCCATGCCGAACTCGCGAATTATCGCCTGCGGAGGCGGAAGCCGCATCGGTCTTTCCCCCGTTGATGATCAAGAGCTGCGGGCTCCCGGAACCTGGCTGTTATGGCCCGATGGAACCGGTGCGAATTCTGACGCATCTGATTTGACGCCACCGGCCCGCGTTGTGGTTATCGATGCAACATGGCAACAGGCCCGCCGGTTGTATCGCAACATGCCTGTTCTGTGGGAACTGCCCCGGCTGACGCTACCCGCGCCAAAAGGACGCAGAGAACGGTTACGGGAACAACGTCGTTCAGACGGTATGTCCACGCTCGAAGCGGTCGCCGCCGCCGTTGCCGGACTGGAAGGAGCAGAAGCGGCCAGGCCGCTGGAAGAACTTTACGATGAACTGGTCCGGCGAAGCATCTCGTTGCGATGGGGAATCAAACATTCGGAGCGAGATTCAAAATAATACTCTATTTTTTAGAAAGGTATTATTAATGCAACATCCATGACGATGCCAGATGATTGAACTCTCATTTAGAAGAACATTGCCCTGATGAATAAATAAACAACATAGAGCAGAATTGCAACGGCAGCGATGCCAAACACAAAGCTGCCCCAGCCACCCATAAAGGCTTTTATCGTTCCCCATGCTTCTTTCATAAAGACCCTCTTCATCTTTTTATTAAACGACAATTTATATTGGCTATTTTAAGTAAGTCGGGTATCATAATATCACTATTCGTTTTTTTTAAAAGATCAAATTACGATCTCTTTCAGGATCGCTTATTCCGAAGAGAATCAGTTATCCCGCATTGTGCAAAATAAACAATTGATGACCAATTCAGATTTTTCTTGTGCTTTCATACAATCGTGAATTAATATAAATCTTACCACGTCAAAGACAAGAGGCCTCTTTAATTTGTCGTGGTAAAAACTGCTAAAGAGCCTTTAACAAACAATGAAAAGCCTTAAACTGACCATCGGATTGTCACCGTATCAGACCAAGAAGAAGCATTTACGGGGATTGAGCGCTTTCAGTCAATACATATATGATCTTCATTTTCCTCACTACGATCCGCAAATAAGCGCCAGCGGTAGACGGGTAGATCCCAAAATATCCCTTTACAAAGCCCGGAAGCGGACCATGGATTTAATATCGTGGAATCAAGAAAATACGGGGTTCAAATTAACGCTTCTCCTCAATTACCTTCTTCATGACAACTATAAAATAGTTGTCGATAATGTAACCAAAGAATTCTATCCGCGCGGCGTTCGCAGTTTTGTCGTGGCGGATATAGAACTGATTAAACGGTTGAAAGACGCCTTGCCAGACTGCGAAATTCAGGGTTCCTGCCTCTCGCATCGAATGACCGAAGAGGATTTGGAAGAAGAGCGCAGAGAAGGGGTGGTGTTGCACAATCCTTCCGTTAATATTATTCGAAACCCTGCGCAACTGGAGCGGAACCATAACGCAGGATTCGCGCAAAAGATCATAGCTTTCGAAGGGTGTCTCCATAACTGTCCTGAGGAAAGCGCGAGGCATGGGCACCGTTGGTACCTGGCCAGAAGCTTGCACCAGGATCAGGTTTTATGCAAAAACCCGACAGTGTCATTAGATCCCCGGTTCTTTTTCAAGGCCAACTGGGTGACCGTTTCACGATTGAAGACATTGCTGCCGTTCATCAGTGTTGTGAAACTTCCGCGTGACTCGCAAAGTTCGATTTTATCGGTCACCAAAAAGTTCATGCATATTTTTGATACGGATGCTTCCTATAATATTGCCGACTTCATCAATGCAGGATACTTTAGCCTCATTGGCGAAAAAATAGGCGATGTGCCATCGCACCTGTTTGATGATGATTTTTTCACCACCGTTGAACATTGTACGATGAACTGCAGCGAACGTTCCTGCAACCTGTGCTTTGACATGATGGAAAAAATCAAAGCGGTGAACAGCGGGCCGAAACGTCCGGGTATATTTTTAAAATCATATCGCCATCTGCAACATTTGATTCGGTCAACACTGGACAACGTTGCGTAAGGACTTCCACCGAGAAAAGTATTTTTCTTGAAAAGTGCCGCTGATCTGTAAAACGACAGCTAATAAAAAGATGCCAAAAGAGTTTAAAAAAATTTTGGAATATGAGGTGAGGTTTTAGACTGACGAAAGTCGTTTCTTAAAAATTAAAAAATGCATGATGCATTTAAATTCTAGAGAAAGGATTGTTGGTTATTATTTACAGTGTTGAAACGGAAATTAACTCATTTCACCTTTCGTCTTATTGATTAAATCCAGACTTTTGAAAAGAAAGAGGACGATTTTATTCGCCCTCTTTCTTTTCATTAGTCCATGCCACCACCAAATAAATATCTCATAACTTTTCTCCTTTATTTTTTAATCACTCAATGTTCAATATATTGTATTTTATGATAAATAAATTTTTATTTTTGTAAAGAAAAATTTTATAATAATTCATGGCTGAATTTAGAAATCCAGGAACACAATTTTAATCTTTTAAATCAATAGCTTAGTTATGTATCCAACCCCACCGCTGATAATTGTCGTTACACGGACTTATTCTCGGGATGTAAAATGAACAAGATACGGATATCTTTTATGAAGATAGCGTTAGTTCCTCTTATTCATATGATAACTCGCGCATTTTGGTAACCAGTGCCACAATTTTAGACACGGGCAGGCGGGTGCCGGAATGGATTGAAAATACTCACTCAAAATAGACTTTTCTGAAAATTTTCTCATCATTGTGTGAGCGGATTACTTTATTAAAAGAAAAGAAGAAATTACCAAAACTAAGTTAAAGTTTTATCAGGATAAATTCAATTAGGAAACGAAACCAATCCTGTTTGTTTAAGTCCGACTTGCAGAGTTCATTCTTTGGTTGCTTTTCTCAAGTCGATATGGCAGTAGCCGTGCGGATTTTTCTTCAAATAGTCTTGGTGGTACTCTTCCGCCCTGTAAAATTCTTTCGCCGGCAAAATCTCTGTTACGATTTTCTTCGAAAATTTTCCTGATTTGGCCAGGGTTGCCAGAGATTCTTTTGCGGCTTTTTCCTGCCCGGGATTCGTGAAAAAAATAGCCGACCGGTATTGCGTTCCCACATCGTTGCCCTGTTTGTTGAGGCTGGTGGGATCGTGCAGTTCCCAGAAATGTTTCAACAGTTGTGTGTAACTGACAACCTGGGGATCGAACGTGACGCGAACGGCTTCGGCGTGGCCCGTTTTGCCCGTGCAGACTTCCTCGTAAGTGGGGTTTGGCCTGGTTCCTCCGGTGTAGCCGGACTCGCTGTTTGTGACCCCCCTTATTCTGTGGAAATATTCTTCCACCCCCCAGAAACAACCTACCGCAAAAATGGCTGTTTCCAGGTTTGCGGATGATTTCGCGTCGAATAAATACAGGTAATCGCCGTATCCCGCTGCCGTCATTTTTTCTTTGGGAATGAATCTTAGAGAGGCAGAATTGATGCAATATGTCTTTCCGGTGGGAGCGGGGCCGTCGTCAAACACATGTCCCAGATGAATATTCGCTCGGGTGCTGCGCACTTCGGTGCGCTGCATGGAATGACTGTTGTCGGCTTGTTCTGAAACAGAATTTTTTTCTATGGGACGGGTAAAGCTGGGCCATCCCGAGCCGGAATCGAACTTGTCGGACGAGCTGAATAGAGCTTCGCCGGATACAATGTCCACATAAATTCCTTCTTGATGGTTGTCCCAGTATTCGTTCCGAAAGGGCGGCTCGGTGGCGTTTTTAAAGGCGACGTCGCGCTGCAGCGGCGTCATATTTTTTACGGCGTTTTCCGCCAGAGTCTTTTTATCCATAATTGTTTCTCCTGGGGGTTGTTCGGTGGAAACTTTTGCAAGTAAAAACACCCATACCAATCCAAATACCATGACGATCAGAAATATGGGGGTATAACGATTTTTCATTATCAGGCCTCTTGATAACAATATAATCAGCGCGAATCCATCAGGCAAGGGGCGTTTGTTGAATATGTTTTTGACAAAAAAAAGTTCTTCATATATTTATACCTTACGGGGAAGGGTATTTTACCAAAATTTTTACCAGCAGAGAGTCTGATATGACTCCATCACAGAAAACCGACCGCAGAGAGTTTTTAAAGAAGGGTTTGTCGCTCGGTCTTGCCGCCGGTGGCGCCGTCATCCTCGGGAAAACTGATTTTCTGCACGCCAAGGAAACTTTACACGCTGTCCCCGATCTTGTTGCCGTTAAAAACGGAGAACCCGACGCCATGTTTAAGAAAGCCATCGCGCTGATGGGCGGCATGGGGCAGTTTGTCCGGAAAGGGCAGACCGTTGTCGTCAAACCCAACATCGGTTTTCCCCGGCGGCCGGAAGTCGGGGCAACGACCAACCCACTGCTGGTTAAAACCATCATCGAAAATTGCTATCAGGCGGGGGCGAAAAAGGTATATGTGTTCGATAACGTCGTCATGCCGACATCAGGCAATTCCCGGAACTGTTATAAAATCAGCGGGATTGAGGACGCGGCCCTGGCGGCAAGAGGCATCATTATTCCGGTGGATGATTTCAGCTACAAAGAAGTAACCATTCCCGGAGCCAGGATACTGAAAACAGCGGATGTTCATCGCCTGGCTCTCGATTCCGATGTGTTCATTAACGTGCCGGTCTTGAAACATCACAGTTCCACCCATCTTTCCATCGCGATGAAAAATCTGATGGGCGTTGTTAAGAACCGCATGACCTATCATTTAAGCGGTCTGGACCAGTGCATTGCCGATTTCTGTCTTTATAAAAAGCCCGATCTGAATATTGTGGATGCGTATCGCGTGTTGATGAGCGATGGTCCGGACGGGCCCCGCGACGCTCGGGAAGCCAATGTGTTGTTGAAGAAGACCTTGCTAATGTCCCGGGACATCGTTGCGGTCGATGCGGCGGCAACACGAATCTTCGGCGGGAATCCGGAAGACATCGGCTATATCAAAATCGGACATCGGCAAAGAACGGGCAACATGAACCTGAGTAAACTCAATATTGTCACCTATTCCATGTAAAGGTACGACACGTTGAATCCAGTCAGAATCCGCATTGCATTTTCTCTCGTGATCTTTGTGCTGTTTTTGTTTTTATTCTGCGGTCCGGAAAAAATATCCGTTTTTTTGTCTTCAATCCTGCCGCCTTTCCAGTTTGTTCCCGCGCTTATCGGCATTTTAACGAATCCGGAAATCATTTTCGTGATTGGATTTGTTGCCATACTCGTTATCACGTTGATTTTCGGCAGGGTTTATTGTTCTTTCCTCTGCCCGCTGGGAACGCTTCAGGATCTTTTTATTGCCGTGTCGAGGAAGAACGACGGGCTTAAAAAGCATTCTTTTCAAAAGCCGTATAACCTGCTGCGCTATACTCTGCTCGGCGCAGTCATTATGACCGCATCCCTGGGTTCAATGTCGCTGCTGAATCTCTTGGATCCTTATTCGATGACGGGCAGGATATTCACGCAGTTTGTACAGCCGTTCTTTTGGGGGATCTACAATGCCGCGGTGAGCGTGATGCAGTATTTCCATATTTATTTTTTCTCGCAGGATACCCTGCCGCTGTCTCTGTCCGTATTGCTGGTCAATATCGCGTTCCTGGTTTTGATTATAACCATGTCGTTCAGATACGGCCGCCTTTATTGCAATACATTTTGTCCGGTGGGAACGCTGCTGGGATGGATCTCGCGCGTGTCGTTATTCCAGTTTACCATTGATCAAACCGGATGCAATGCGTGTTTGAGCTGCGCGGGTGTTTGCAAGGCCGGTTGTATCGATGCCGAAAATGCAACGATAGACCGGAGCCGTTGCGTCGGTTGTTTTAACTGCGTGTCTGTTTGTCCACGGTCCGTTGTGCGCTATGATGTATCGGAGAAGAAAAGGGAAGAGGATGTCTGGTCGCCTGCGCGCCGGGGCATGATGATCGGGGCGCTGGCCGCCGCGGGTTCCGTGTTGGTGATCTTCAATTCCCGCCTTCGCCGTCTTTTGCCGGAAGCGCAGGCTTTCACGCCGCCGGCGACGCCGCCCGGTTCGGTCGGACTGGAGCATTTTACGCAATCCTGCAGCGCCTGCCATCTTTGCGTCAGCGTCTGCCCGACAAAAGTCCTTGTTCCCTCATTATGGGACTACGGCATCGAAGGATTGCTGCAGCCCAAAATGAATTATCCGGACAGCTTTTGCGAATATGAATGCACGGTTTGCGGCCAGGTCTGTCCGACGGGAGCCATCCTGCCGCTTTCTCCGGACGAGAAAAAAATTACGCAAATTGGCGAGGTTGATCTCTTAAAAGACCGATGTGTTGTTTACCGGAATCACCAGAATTGCGGCGCCTGCGTGGAAGTCTGTCCGACGAAAACCATCACCTTCGTGAATAAAGGCAATATCCTCTATCCCGTCGTGGATAACCAATATTGCATCGGTTGCGGCGCCTGTTCCAAAGCGTGTCCCACCGATCCCAAATCCATCATTGTGCATCCGAATCGCGTTCACCAAAAAGCGGTAAAACAGAATATTTCAGACGCGCCTGTCCGGCAAAAGATTGCGGTACCGGAAGAATTTCCCTTTTAGTAAAGTATCTGATTCTCAGACGGCGAATGATGAGAACGACAGCGATGTTTGTTTGACAGGGTCAACCGAAAGGAGATGTATTGACGCCCACCGGGGCAAGACCTTTTTTTCTTTTATGTCGGGCGTGAATTTGTTATAAAAATACCAGACAGGAGGATTCCCATGATTGTGACGATTGTAAACGTTTTTGTTAAACCGGAGAATGTCGAGCAGTTTATTGCCGCCACGATGGAAAATCATCAGCATGCGGTCAAAGAACCGGGCAATCTCCGCTTTGATGTTTTGCAGCGCCGCGACAATCCGGCAGCGTTCACTTTGTATGAGGCCTACGAATCCGATGAATCGGCAGCCGCGCATAAGAAAACCGCTCATTATTTAAAATGGCGCAATGCGGTTGAATCCTGGATGGCTGAGCCGCGTGAAGGAATTGCCCATAACGTTCTGGCGCCTCTGGAAAGATCCGTATGGACTCGATAAGCTCTCTGAATATCGGCGGTATTCCCGGCATTATTTTCGGCGCGGGAAAATTTTCAGAACTTCCGAAAATGATCGAATTGTACGGCCGGGAGACGCTGATCATTACCGGCGGCGAATCGTTGAAAAGGCACGGACGCTTGAATACGCTAGTTGCCCAGCTTAGTCAGAATCATATCAAGCACAGTGTGGTGTCCGTCTGGGATGAACCGACAACGCAAGCGATTGATGCCGTTGTCTTGGAATTACGGAAAACACCGTTTAACGTTGTGGTTGCTATCGGCGGCGGCAGTGTGATCGATTTCGGGAAAGCCGTTTCCGCCATGCTGACCGCGGACGGATCGGTGAAAGACTACCTGGAAGGCGTCGGCACAAAAAAGCCAACCGGCACCAAGATTCCGTTCATTGCCGTTCCGACCACGGCCGGCACGGGATGCGAAGCGACAAAGAATGCCGTGATCTGCGACCGCAACGCGGGCTATAAAAAATCTCTTCGTCATGACGCTTACATGCCCGATATAGCCCTGATCGATCCCGCCCTGACCCTGACATTGTCACGGCATGTTACGACGGCGTGCGGTCTCGATGCCGTATCGCAACTTATCGAAGCGTATACATCGATCCAGGCGGATCATGCCGTTGATAAGCTGGTTTTAGAGGCGCTGGCGTGCGTTTCGGAGAGCCTCTTGCCGCTGGCGCTTGGACAAAGCAATGATCTGACCCTGCGGTCCAAGATGTCTTACGCGGCGCTGATTTCGGGAATCGCGCTCAGCAAATCCGGGCTGGGAGCGATACACGGCATAGCCGGGCCGCTGGGCGGACTTTGTCCCGTACCGCACGGTATAGCCTGTGGCAAACTTCTGTTCCCGACAATGTCCTTTGTTGTCAAAAAGGTTAGTGATGAAAAAAATAGTGCCGCCCAGAAGCGTTTTGCCGACATCGGGAAAATATTCGGCGGCGATGCAGGTCATGACGACCTGTCTTATTGCAGACAATTTCTAGACGTTTTGAACACGTGGACACGGATGCTGAAAATTCCGCAGCTTTCCCGTTTCGGCATGACGGCTGTTCACATGGGAAAAATCATTGAACTGGCGGACAGCAAAAACAGTCCGGCCATGCTTTCCAAAGAAGACATGAAAATTATTCTGGAAGTTGTCCGCTGATCGGCCGGACGAAAAGGAGATGGTATGAGTCATCGCGGTGATGAAAGGTTCTCGGGAACCTGGACATTGAAGTCCGTCGTGAAAAAATCAGCCGACGGCGTTGTGAGCAGACCGTTCGCGGAGCATCCCCTGGGTTATATATCCTATATGCCCGACGGCTTCATGCATGCAATTCTGATGAAGTCCGGAAGACGTCTCGTCGGCGTTTCTCCGGAAGAGTTGAGCGATGCCTTGCGCACAAAGCGATTGTTCACGTCCCTGAGATACATCAGGGCGGGCATACGGCACGTCATGTCCATGACGTCATTTCTGTCCTATTGCGGAACGTATGACATTCAGGGGAACACCATTGTGCATCATGTGAAAGCCGCGATGGTGCCCGACTGGATCGGAACGGATCTCAAACGCGAATATCGCTTTCATGAAAATACGCTGACGCTGACGGCACGTGATGACGCGGGAAATATCATGGACCTGATTTGGGAGCGTGTTGTCTGATTCGGGATGTCCTCGTCTGCATTTTCGGAACAACCAACCGATGGCGCCGACATCAGGGAAACATCAATTCGGATTTCCCGCATGCCATGCGCGTGGTTTCACGTTGTGCCGCTCAGACACCACTCGCGTGCGGCGTCAATGTCCCGAAAACTTTTCGATTCGTAGGCGCCCCAGACTTTTTCAAACGTATGAAACGTTTTTCCCAGAATGTTATGCGATGTTTTCCGGGGAATGATGGCGATTCTTATTTGGGGATTTTTATCGGATGCAATCGCTGCCTGCGTGGCGAAGTGCTGAATTTGATCGATGGAAATGTTTATTTCTGCCGCTTTGGAAAAATCCCATATCTGATAACGCAGTTGCGGAAATGATTTGTCGGCATGAATTTGCTTCTGAAGTTTTTCCGCCTCGTCGGCTTCCACGATTCCGGAGAAATGAATGACAATACCCGGTCCGTCTGATTCTTTTTTTAACGTGTTAGGCATAGCGGTACTCTCCCGGTAACGTATTTTACTTATAATACCACAAACAGATCATTTTTTCTGTACCTTTTCGCACGTTCGGAAGGAGTACCGAACGGTTCATAAAAAAAGCACTCCGGTATGATTTCTCATACGCGGAGTGCCAAAATTTTAGTTTTCAACTTCCTGCGTCGCCCCCGCCAATCACGACACGTTGCGGATTGGGGATCGTTCGACTAACTCTTCAAACTTCGCTACGCTCGTTTTCAGAGTTTCAGAGAGTCTCATTAGATGGCTTTGACGTTTGTTGCTTCCTGGCCTTTTTTGCCCTGAGCAATATCAAAGCTTACGCGCTGGCCTTCACTCAACGTTTTGAAGCCGTCGCCCTGAATCGAGCTAAAATGTACAAATACATCGCCGCCCTCGGCATTCTCGATGAAGCCGAAACCTTTGCTTTCGTTGAACCACTTGACTTTACCTTCTGACATAGTTCTAATCCTCCTTTCATAAATTTTCAAAAGTCGAATCAGCACGATGACAGAACTCACGAATAAAAAAGCCACCCAGACTCTAAAGTACCCGGCGGCTAACCTATGTGCTTCAAAATGTCTAAATTCAACTCTTTCCTTCGTCTCTTTATTTCCAAAGATCCGAAGTTGAGGCGACACTACGGTAATAAATAATAATAGTCAAGCTTTATTTGCTCGGATGACGGCCGGCGGTAAAAATATCCGGCGGAGGTATTGATCTTCTTCATATAAAATATGGCGTTACAAGGATTATCGATTTGAAAAATATGTTGCATATTTCAGGGGCAAGAGCTTTTTATCAAACCTGCCGGTAAATGTTATCCGGAAGAATGGATTAAACCGTGCGCCGTCAGGAACGATTCAACTTCTTTAAAAACATCACCGGCGATTTTGCCGCGAACAATTCCATGCATATGATAATCAACCCAGGCGAAACGTTTTTTGTTCGTACCCAGAAGTTTGAATATCGCGGGACCGCTTTGCGGCGCAACTTTAGGATCGTTTCCAGCCTGAATCACCAGCGCCGGAATATCGATGGCGTGAAGCGATTTGCGAACCTTCCTCATCAGTTTTTTTACCTGAACAAAAGCGCTGACCGGACAGAGAAGATAGTTGATGTGGGGATTGTCCGCATCGTTTTTCATGAACTCCATGGAGAGGTTATTCAGACCCAGGGATTTGCAGAGATGATTGAATCCATGTAACGCTTCGGCAAACCGTGATGAAAATCTTCTGAATCTCAACGGAGCGCTGACTGAAATCACCGCCTTAAAATCATGAGGTCGGAGAATAACCGATTGTAGGGCAAGGCCTGCGCCCGTGGAGAAACCGGCGATCAGGATTTTCCTGCAGCATGTTTTCAGGATCTTCCTGCCGCGATCCACCGAATCCAGCCAGTCATGATAGCTGCGAACAGAGAGATCTTTGGAGGATGTTCCGTGACCCGAAAGTCGCGGAGCGTAAACAGTCAGGCCCTTCTGATGCAGAAAATCAGCCCACTCCCTTACTTCCTCGGGTGCGGCCATTAATCCGTGAATCAGCAGAACGCCGGTATCGGAGTCAGGCGAATGCAGGAAAAAAGGCATTCCGATATCCGGAGGTTTGCTTTCTCCCGCGCAATAATTTTTTTCGTACTCTCTGAGAAACAATTCCGACTCGGCGGCCAGAAGCCTGGACGGTACCGTGCCGGTTTTTAGAGGATCAAGCGCCGTGTTCATGATCTAGGCAAGCCGGGAATAAACGCCGTAAATCATGGCATAGTGAAGCACGCCGCCGATCAGAACCATGATATGAAAGAGTTCATGAAAACTGAAAATTCCTGGCATCAACTTCGGTTTTTTTATGGCGTAAATAATGCCTCCCATCGTAAATGCGCCGGCGCCGGTAAACAGCAGAACGGTCTGGGATACGGACATGTTGGCCAGCACCTGTTTGATGGTAAAGAGCCCCGACCAGCCCATGAAAAGGTAGATAACGGCATATAACGTCCGCGGTGCCCGGGGAAAGAAAATCTGTGAAATGACGCCGACGCCGACGAGACTCCACTGAAAAGCGATCATGGCCCATCTGTACGTGCCGTCCAGACAAAAATAACATACCGGAGTGAAGGTTCCGGCAATCATGAAAAATATTGCCAGTCTGTCCATTCTTCTCCAGAAAGACAACTCATTTTCCTGTTTCTTGAAGGCATGGTAAAGTGCGCTTGCCGAAAAAAGAAAAACAACGGAAATGCCGTAAATAAGAGCCGTGACAAGGGCGGATGCCGAATAACTGGCCTCTATGGCCAGGTAGATCGTGCCGATAACAGCGGCGATCATTCCGGCCAGATGAGAATAGAAATTAAAAAGTTCCTGCGTTTTGACTTTCATAAAAAATAATCCTGACATTTTACTTTAATGAGACCCAAAGTTCAGAAACGAAGTGCACTGAAATTTGATGGTCGAATTATCCCCGAGGCCAAGCCGAGCTGGATCAATGCGGATTTCATTCCCCGCCCCTCGGGGTGCAAGTTTTTTTGGATACCCCGCTGCTTGCGTCGGGGTTGTTCATTCATTTTAATTTCATTCACAGATTCATTTTAAACACAAGCAATTAATTCGCGCTCTCTGCAAGTATTTGTTATTAATCATCTCTGCAAGATTGCGCCATGAGGATGCTGCTTCTGAAAAATAAATCACCACGATGTCTTTATTAACGAACAATGTTTTTTCCACAATGTTCTGAAGACCGCGGCGTCTGTAAGTTTCCCGTCCGCGGCATGAAATGTTAAAGTAAAACAACAGTCATCATGAATTGAAATTTACGCATCGCCGGAGGGAAGGGTTGCGTTCCGGAATCACGGTGAAGGAAAAGACTGTTCAACATTGAACAGGAAAGATGAAAAAAGAAATAGAAAAATGAACGGATAACTGATAAAAAATCACCCTGACGTTGCGTTGACTGTCATCAAAAAAATAAAAATAAAATACGGATAGAAGGAGGTCATGAAAATGAAAAATTATTATAAAATCGCGTACATGTTTGCAGTTGTTTTTATCCTGTTTTGCGCATCCCTGGCCAACGCCGGCGGTTATTATACAACCGTGGAACAGCCGCCGGCGGTTTCCGAACAGATTAAAGCCGGAACGGAGTTCAGCGTCTTGCCCATCGATTACAGCGCCATCAATCCTAAAGATCTGGGTTACGCCAATAACGCGGATTGGGACGCCGACAAGAGTTCCGTGCCGCAGGCGTTTGCCGATTCCTTTCCCCTCTTGCTGAAGGAGGCCAATATTACCGGCAAGAAAGTATCCATGGCGAAGAGCACCGACAAAATAACCAAAGGCATCATCGCGGAAGTCGCTGTGACAAAAATTAATTTGAACTGGAACGCCTGGACGAACAGGCCGGACGACTATGTCTGCAAAATAACATTGACCAATGCCGCCGACGGCGCGAAATTATATTCGGGCGTGGTGAATATCAGCAGTTTTTCCGGAAATCCCTTTACCAGCGCGTGGAGCAGTTTCAGCGGCAGGATGCAGGGTGCGGCGTACAACATGGCCTGGGTGCTGACGAAGATCATGGCACAGGGCAGGATAGAACCGGCTGAACATTAAGTTCAATTATCGGATTCGGATAAAAATCTTTCTAACGCTTCGCCATTTCCACCTCCGGCGGGAGTATCTCCTCTCCGGAGGTGGAAATCCGTCATAATGCATCTTCGCTCCGCCCTTGATATATTTCAGCAAATAATATAGGTTTCAGCTCGTCATTCTTATGGCACTCAAGGAGACTTTATACACTCATGACAGACGCAACATCCTCAACCCCGACCGATTTCATCCGCGACATCATCGACGATGATTTGAAAACCAACAAAAATAATGGAAAAGTGGCCACCCGTTTCCCCCCGGAACCGAACGGTTATATTCACATCGGACACGCCAAGTCCGTGTGCCTGAACTTCGGCCTTGCCAAACAGTATCAGGGAACCTGCAATTTAAGACTCGACGATACCGATCCGGCGGGAGAGTCGATGGAGTACGTTGAGTCAATCATCAACGATATCCGCTGGCTGGGATTTGACTGGGGCGACCGTCTTTTTTATGCTTCCGATTATTTCGAAAAAATTTACCAGTTTGCCGTTAATCTCATCAAATCCGGCGACGCCTACGTTTGTTCTCTGAGTCCGGACGAAATCAGGGAGCATCGCGGAACCTTCACCGAACCGGGCAAAGAAAGTCCTTACCGTAACCGCTCTGTGGAAGAAAATCTTGATTTGTTCAGCCGCATGCGGGCGGGAGAATTCCCGGACGGCGCTCATGTATTGCGCGCCCGGATTGACATGGCTTCGCCGAATATTGTCATGCGCGATCCGATCATTTACCGTATCAAACGGGAGCCCCATTACCGGACAGGAAGCACGTGGGTCATTTATCCGATGTACGATTTTGCGCATTGCCTTTCCGATGCACTGGAAGGCATCGTTTATTCCATCTGCACACTGGAATTTGAAAACAATCGTCCGCTGTACGACTGGATTGTAGAGAGACTTGTTCCCGCTCCGCGTCCGCGTCAGATCGAGTTCGCTCGCCTGAACTTAAGCTACACAGTTCTCAGCAAGCGGCGTCTCATCGAACTGGTAGAGAAAAAATATGTCCACGGCTGGAATGATCCGCGAATGCCCACGGTTTCGGGAATGCGCCGCCGCGGCTATACGCCCGAGGCCATCCGGAACTTCTGCGCCCAGATCGGTGTGGCGAAAAACGACAACCTGATTGACGTGGCTTTGCTGGAACATTGCGTTCGCGAAGAGCTCAACGAAGATGCGCCCAGAGCCATGTGTGTTTTAAAACCGCTGCGCGTTGTTATTGACAACTATCCGGACGGTCAGGTCGAACAGTTGGAATGCGCCAACCATCCGCAAAAGCCGGAAATGGGGATGAGAAAGGTTCCCTTTTCCCGGGTGCTTTACATTGAACAGGACGACTTCATGGAAGATCCGCCGAAGAAATATCATCGTCTCGGACCGGGGCGCGAAGTCCGTTTGAGAAATGCCTACGTCATTCAATTTGCAAGCATGGTTCGCGATGAAAAAACGGGCAAGGTTGTGGAACTGCACTGCACGTACGATCCGGAAACGCTCAACGGTCCGCCGGCGGACGGACGGAAAGTACCCGGCGTTATTCACTGGGTATCGGCCGGTCATGGTGTCCCTGCCGAGGTGCGCCTTTACGACCGGTTATTCAGCATCGAAAATCCGGGCGGCGAAGAAGATTTCGTAAAGCATCTGAATCCGAATTCACTGGAAATATTGACCGGTTGCTATGTCGAACACAGCCTCAAAGACGCGGCGCCGGGCAGCCGGTTTCAGTTTGAAAGACTCGGATATTTTTGCGCCGATGAAAAAGATTCGACGGCCGCCAAACCGGTTTTCAATCGCGTTGTGCCGCTGAGAGATTCCTGGGCCAAGATTGCCGGCGCTAAATAAATACCGAACGAAAAAATTCCTTTGCCGGATTGAACGGCAATTCCGTGGCAATTTATCCATTTAGAGAGCGTACATGAAAACAAGCAGCAAGACGGCACTTCTGTTCATGCTCTATCTTTCTCAGGGACTTCCTTTTGGTTTTCAGGCGACTGCGCTCCCGGTTCTTCTTCGGGAGAGAGGTGTTTCGCTTGCCGCGATCGGATTTGCCGGAGCGCTTGCCTTGCCCTGGCTTTTCAAACCCCTCTGGGCGCCTCTGATAGACCGTTACTGGTCAATGCGGATAGGTAAACGCCGTTCCTGGATTATTCCTCTGCAGACCATGATGGTCCTGACTATTCTTGCGACTATTCCCGTTGCCGCGTCCGGTTCCACGGCGTCACTGCTGGTGTGCATTTTCCTGATGAATCTTTGCGCCGCGACGCAGGACATCGCCGTGGATGGATTAGCCGTTGACAGTCTTGGAGCAAATGAACTGGGTCCCGGCAATGCCGCGCAGGTTGCCGGCTACAAAGCGGGCATGGTTTTGGGTGGCGGCATTCTGGTATGGTTAAGCGCGCGCGCCGGCTGGGAAGGGCTTTTTTTAACGATGGCGATTCTGGCAACCCTGCCTTTGTTTCTTGTTCTGCGCTACAAGGAAATCGAATCTCACGAAAGCGCTGCCGTTCAGGCACCGCTGAAATTGTCCGAATTTATCCGCACTCTTCTGAAGGCTCTGCGATCGCCCGGAGCCGGCTTCTTCCTGCTTTTTATCGCTACGTACAAAATCGGGGAGGCGATGATCGATCCGATGTTCAAACCCTTTCTGGTGGACAATGGCTTTACGGCGCAGCAGATCGGTTTGTGGGTTGGCACGTGGGGAATGATTGCTTCGCTGATCGGATCGGTCGCCGGCGGCTGGCTGGCGGCCCGTCTTCCGATCGTGCGCGCTCTTTTTATCGCTGCGACATTGAGATTGATCCCTCTGATCGGCGAACTCTGGCTTTCCACTGTGGCGCCTACCACGGGACAGGTGGCGGGCGTGACCGTGGCTGAGCATTTTTTCGGCGGTATGATCACCACCGCGCTTTTTGCGTATATGATGTCTCATGTGGATAAGAGGATCGGCGCCACACATTATACGGTGCTGGCCGCCGTGGAGGTTTTCGGCAAGTCTCCGGGAAGTTTGTTTTCGGGATATATTGCAGAACGTATCGGTTACACAGGACTTTTTGGCGTAGGCGTGGCCCTGTCCGCGCTGGTATTGTTGCTCTATTTCCCGTTGAGTCAAAACACGCAGCGGCGGCAAAAATAAAAATGTTCAATACGGCATTTTGAAAAACAACTCATTGTTTTTGCGGATATTTTTCAAAATCATTTTTGTTTTTAAATTTTCAACAGTTTATTTTCAAAATTCGAGACATTCGTCAATAATTGAAGCTGCCTACGTCTTTGTAAAAAAATGAGTTTTCCGGGTTTGAATTTTAAATCTAGAATTTCCTTGACATATAGGGCCAAATTTCTTATTTATTACAGCAATGAAGAGGTTGTTTTGTTAAGGTTTCCTTAATGAGGAAACACGGTTAAGTCAAAAAATCAAATTTAATAAGGAGATGATTATGAAAAAGATTTTTGCAATTTTAGTAGGTTTTATGATGTTGATGATGATTCCCGGTCTTTCTCTCGGCAGTGATGCTACACCGGCCAAACAGAAACCGGCCAAAGTTAAGAAGGCAGTAAACGTTCCTTATGTCAGCGTGATGGGCGGCGTAGCTTTCCTGACCGATAGCGATGTCAATCCTATTATCGACACCGATACGGGCTATGCGCTTGGTGCTGCTGCCGGTTACAAAATGGGCAAATACAGAGTTGAAGGCGAAGTCGGTTATCAGAAGAATAATGTCGATGAGTGCGAATCATCGTGCCGCAGAACATCTGGCGACATCAAAGCTTATTCATTCCTGATCAACGGTTATTACGATTTCTTCACCAAGAGCGGTTTCACCCCCTTCCTCAGCGCCGGTATCGGTGTGGCCAAGGTTGACGGCGATGTGAACAGGATCGCGCACGTGGACGACACGGCGGTTGCCTATCAGGTTGGCGCCGGTGTTGCCTATGCAATCAATAAAGATCTTGCGGTCGATTTGAAATACCGCTACATGGATACGGTTGATGATTTCGGATTCGGAAATACCGATCCTGAATTCTCCACCCATAACGTATTGTTGGGCCTGAGATACATGTTCTAATCGAAATTGTCGTAATGGACATCAATGAAGCCGGAGGCTTTTCATCAGCCTCCGGCTTTTTTTATTATCATAAACGTTTCTCTCCGGATAAAATTCAATATTTCCCCCACCCCCAAATTGTTGAATAATGCATGAACGGATGGATGATGGACACAATGATTGTGAACCGGAGAACATTAATAATCGGAATGGCTGTTGGGAAAAGAGTTTTTGATCAAAAAATGTGGAGAAAAGTGGAGAAACAAGAAATTTTAAGAATTGTCTAAGTACTTGATTTTATGGCTGGGGAATAAGGATTCGAACCTTAATAAACGGAGTCAGAGTATTAAAAGGCTATTTTGTGAAAGTCCACAAAATGATTATAAATATATGGTTTAGTTTTTTTTCCCATTAGGAATACTTAGGAAGATTTAAGAACAAAAAACCATACTTTTAACAATTTTCTTTAGCCAGATTTTAGCGAGAAAGATTACTTTCCTAAATTTTCCATTCAAATTTTTCTACTTCTAATAAAGTCTTTTTATTCTTTAGTTTCTTTTTTCAACAACTCGGGAAGGAACAAAAGAAAACCAAAATAAGATATTGCTACTATAAATCCAAAACCAAAAATAAGATATGAGTATGGTGACGGTGTTATTGTATCAACTATCTTTTGCGCTTCATTTAGGCTAGCTTCTTTTATCAATGGCATTAACTTAATAAAAGTCTTTGATACCGCTTGTTGCCAAACGAGCATTATTATAAAGAGCCCAATACCAGCCTTGCCAACAGTTGATACAATTTGCAATTTTTTATAAGCGTGAGGATGTTTATATGCCAAAATAGTAATTCCTGTAATAGCAGCTACTCCCAATCCAGAAATTAATGCTTCCATTTAAATTTCCCCCTTAAAGTTATCCACAGCTACATCTCTTGACGAGTTTTTTTATATACCCTAAAATAAAAGTATATCAATTAAATTAATTAACCTTAGCAAATATGAGAAAAGTATTTAAGTTGGCTATTCTGGCTGGAAACTATGAACAATATAAAGATTATATAAACAGACAACCTATTCGACCTTTTCCAAATATGTTTCAGTTTATTTACATTAACAAAATAGAAGATATTATTGGCAACAGATTTGATGATTATAAAATTATAGGAACATTTTATGACAAGAAAAATGCTTTTAAAATTTTAGATGAAGTCAAAGCAAGAACTATTTAATATATAGGGAGGGGGAATCGAACCCCCGAATCAGCGGAGCTGATTAGATGTTTTTCAGACATCTTGCGATTACCAAACATCGCACCCCTCCGTAGTTTGTAATTTAATACTACTTGTCTTTTTGTCAACGATTAAGTTTTAGATTTTATTTAGCCAGCTATCTTACTGTAGCTGGCTTTATTGTTGGCTTTCCTAAGATTGTTAAATTTTTCTTTAGCTATTCTTTAGCCGAGAAAACAAAAAAAGACTTCCACAGTGGGAAATCTCCTTTAAAATCAAGTGGCTGGGGAATAAGGATTCGAACCTTAATAAACGGAGTCAGAGTCCG
>DAOPVC010000026.1:0-13561 GCA_035350895.1 Smithella sp.
AGCAGGGCGAATAAGCTACCAGATAAATCGGCAGCATGTCTTCTTCCAGAATCTCGTCCCGGTGAATATTGGTGACCGGAACTTCGGCGGTCGGAATCAGGTAATATTCCATTCCTTCTATCTTAAAAAGATCTTCTTTGAACTTTGGCAACTGGCCGGTGCCGGTCATGCTTTCGGCGTTGACCATGAACGGTGTCAGCACTTCCGTGTAGCCGTGATTAACTGTGTGCAAATCCAGCATAAAGTTGAAGATCGCCCTTTCCAGTTGAGCCCCGGCACCACGATAAAGCGTGAAGCGCGCTCCGGTGATTTTTGCGCCGCGCGCGAAATCCAGAATATTCAAACTTTCGCCGAGATCGAAATGCTGCTTGGGCTCGAAATCAAACGCTGTTTTTTCACCCCAGGTGCGCACCACCGTGTTGTCTTCGGAGCCCTGACCCTGCGGAACCGATTCGTGCTGAACATTGGGCACAATCATGACAAAGGCGTTGAGTTCTTCTTCTGTTGCCTTGAGACTTTCGTCATATTCCTTTATCTTTGATGAGACTTCGCCCATCTTCTCGATAAGAGCTGAGGCGTCCTGTTTCTGCTTCTTAAGTTCACCGACCTGCTTGGAAACACTGTTGCGTTCATTGCGGAGCGTTTCGACCGCCTGCAGAATATCGCGCCTTTTGGCGTCCAGATTCAAAAAACGGTCGAAATCGATTTTTTGGCCCCGCTCATCCATCTTCCCGCGGACAAAATCGATGTTTTGTCTTAAATACTTGATATCCAACATAAATTAAACCTGCACGTTTTTACTTGCCCTGTCTTTTAAAAGACTGAATTTCCTATCACTTTGGGATGTTGAAGTCAATAATTTTGTCAGGTGAGCCAAGATCAGGGACGGTTCAGCCTCTTTTTGACGATATTGGTGAAAGCGCGCATTTCGGGACTTTTCAGCAGATAGGCGCTGATGAAAAATGTTCCTGCTCCTGCCATGACGGCAAGCGTAAGATAAAGCAGTCTTGCTTTGACACCGGCGTGGGTGTCCCAGGGCATGACATACTCGATCACTCCAATCGCGAAAAGCATCAACACGGAGGACAGGATGATTTTGAAAACAGAATAATAAAAAGCGCGGTCCAGAAATTTCCCGATTTTTCTTTTCAGAACGATCGTCAGGACCAGAACATTGACTGCGGCGGCAATGGAACTGGCAAGCGCGATGCCGTTGTGTTTCAAGGGGTACATCAAAATCAGACTGGCCACGACGTTGACAATCAGCGCAATCACGGCCGCTTTCATCGGCCATTTGGCATCCTGCAGGGAATAGAAGGAAGAAACGAAGACACGCAGAACGGAAAAAGCCCAGAGCCCCAGGGCGTAACAAAACAATGCTTGGCCTGTATAAACGGCAGAGGGCACATCAAAGGCGCCGCGTTGAAACAAAACAGAGATGATCGGCAGATTCAACGCCATCAGGGCGGCCATTGCCGGAATGGTCAGAAAAAGCATCAACCGCAGGGAAAAGGAAATGCCGGATTTTAATTCATCCATGTTGCCCGCGGCCACATGTTTGGAAAAGCTGGGCAGCGTCGCCGTTCCGATGGCGATGGCGAAAATTCCCAGCGGAAGTTCCATGATCCGGTCGGCATAAAATAAATACGTGACGGAACCGCCCGGCAGCAGAGACGCCAGGATGGTTCCCACAAAAACGTTGATCGTGGATACGCCGGCGCCGAGAATGGCCGGCATCATCAACAAGCCGATCTGTTTAATGCCGGGGTGTTTCAGATTCAGCCGAAATTTTAACCGAACGCCGAATTTCAGCAAAAAAGGCCATTGCATCGCCAACTGCAACACACCGCCGATTAAAACACCGACGGCCAGAGACGTGATCGGCTCGGCAAAAAAAGGGCGTAAAAAGAAGGCGGCCCCGATCATGGCGACGTTGAGCAATACCGGAGACAGGGCGGGAGCCGTAAAATGACGGAAGGAATTTAAAATCCCCATGCACAGGGCAACCAGGGCAATAAAAAATATGTAGGGAAACATCAGGCGGTTCAAAAAAACCGCAAGGGCGAACTGTTTCGGTTCGGAAATGAAACCGGGCGCGATCAGCCCGACGATCAGCGGCGATAGAATGATTCCCAACACGGAAATGATTGCGAGAATGATGGAAAGAAATGTCATCGCGCTATAGGCCAGTTCGAGGGCCTGTTCCTTGTTCTTCTTTTCCAGATATTCAGTAAAAACCGGAACAAACGAAACCGTCAGCGATCCCTCACCCAGCAGGCGCCTGAGCATGTTGGGAATGCGGAAGGCGACCCAGAACGCGTCCGTCATCCAGCTGGCGCCGAAAAACGCGGCAATGACCATATCGCGCACCAGTCCGAAAACGCGGCTGACCATGGTGGCGGCACCGACGATGCCGGCGGCCCTGGCGACCTGGGAATTTTCCGAGTGATGTGTTTTGGTCATAAAAAACGACGTTTCTTTTATTTTTTAAATATTATCTAAAAGACTTTTTTGTTCGACGATTTTATTTTTCTGTGTAAAGTTTTTTATTTTTAATTCCAGATCCGCTTTGCCGATGTTTTTAACCGTCACGGTTTTCTTTCTGGATTTGGCGCCGGCTGCAATTGCCATCTGGCTTTTTTTCAGTCCCAGTTCCTGGGCCAACAGCTTGATGCAGGCCTCATTGGCCGCACCCTCCACGGGAGGCGCCGTCACCCGGACTTTTAATGCGCCGTCCTGGATGCTTGTGATTTCCGCGCGGGAGGCGTGCGGCGTCACGTGAATATCGAATGTCAGCCCTTTTTTTGATTCCGTCAGGTGGATCATGGTGTCTTTAAAAATAGTGTTTCAAAAAAAATTACATTCGCTGTGCCGCTTGAATCAGTACTTCGACCAGAAAATATTTCAGAAACATGATGATCAGTAAAACAATGACGGGCGAAAAATCCATTCCGAGATTGCGCATGGGAATCAGTCGCCGAATCGGCGCCAGAACGGGTTCCGTGATGCGATACAGGATCATGACGATTTGATTATAGGGATCGGGATTGACCCAGGATATCAGTGCGCGGAAGATAATAATCCACATATAAACCGTCAACGCAATATCGGTGACCCTGGCCAAAGCGATGATAAAATTGCTCAAAACAAACATAACATGTCTCCTGTCATTTAATTTTTTAACGGGTTCGAGGCCGGGAAAACGGATTCGGCAAATTGGTCCAGGCACTGATTAAATGCCGAAGGTTTTTCCAGCATCACCGTATGGCCGGCGCCTTCAATGATGACCAGTTTCGCCCCACCGATCTGTTGGGCAAGCGCCTGCGATAGATCGGGCGGCGTCATTTTGTCTTCCGCGCCGCAAACGATGAGTGCGGGAACACTGATCCTGGCCGCGTCGTGCGACAGGTCCAACTCGTTGCAGGCCAGCAGATCACCGTATAAAACATCCACCCGGGAAAGCGCAATGCTTTTGCGCAGAGGCTCGGAATATTTTTCGCGGTTTTCTTTGGCCAGCGAAAATTTGCACATCATATCCACGATCTCTGCGGGTATTTCAGACGGATTTGTTTTTAGGAATTCCAGCATAAAAGGATTAACCGGCATTTTTATGCCGCCACCGAGGCAGACGATGCCCGCGATTTTTTCCGGATGGTCGACGGCAAATTGAAGAGCGATGGCCGCGCCCAGCGAATGTCCCACCAGCACCGGTTTTGTCAGACCGAGCGCCGGAAGGATTTTTTTCATCCAGTCGCTGTAGTTCTGAATATGACGTTCGCCGTTGCCTTCGGAAGGACCATGCCCCGGAAGATTCACGGCAGCGATGTTATACTTTTTGTGCAGCCTGCCGTACTGATGAGCCCAGATACCGTGATTGCCGCCGGAGCCGTGAATAAGAACCAGATTATTTTTTCGCGCATCGAAATCTCCGGTATTCACCCAGCACGCAATGTTTATCGAATCGATCCTGTGGTGTTTAATCATATTATTTTTCCTGTCTAGGTGAGTATCATAAAATCAAAAAGTAATGCAATGAAAGAAAAGCAATCCGGTATGTTTTTAACGACATATCAGAAATATGCTGAACAATAACGTAATGTGTGCTAGGTGGTCAGACAAATAAATTTAATTTTGAAAATAAAGGTTCATGGATAACATTCTCATCGTTCATTCAGGAGATAATGTCGGGGTCGCTCTGACGGCCATTGCCGAAGGGGAGGCCGTTATCGCCAAAGGCAAAGACTTGTTTTCCGCGCTGGAGGCAATACCGGCCAGTCATAAAGTCGCTCTGACCGATATCGCCGCGAATGAAGAAGTTATCAAATACGGCGAAACGATAGCTGTCAGCACACAACTCATCAAACAAGGGCAATGGGTTCATACGCATAACCTCTCCAGCGGGATGTGGAAGAAATGAGCGAAATCAGCGGTTTCATAAGGCCCGATGGCAAGATCGGCATTCGTAATCATGTGCTGGTTTTGCCGACGGTGTCCTGTGTCAACGGCGTGGTCAACAGAATCGCCAGGGAAGTTCCCGATGCCGTCTGCGCTCCGCATCCTCACGGTTGCGGCCGGGGCGGCCCGCATGATCTGGATATTCTCTTTCGCATGCTTCCGGGCCTGATCCGCCATCCCAATGTGGGCGGCGTTGTTCTCATCGGTCTGGGATGTGAGGTTTCCAGTATACCCAATCTGCATCCTCTGATTCAGGATGTCGGGAAAAAGATAGAAATGTTCAATGTTCAGACGGACGGAGGATCTCTGGAAACTGCCCGGAAAGGAATCCTGGCTGCCCGGCGTCTGCTGTCGGAATTGCAGAATCAGTCCAGAGTGCCCATCGCCTGGGAAAAAATCATGGTGGCGATGGAGTGCGGCGGTTCCGACGCCCTGTCCGGTGTGACGGCTAATGCCGTTCTCGGCGCCGTATCCGATTGGCTTGTCGAGAAGGGAGCAACGGTGATTTTCGGTGAAAATACCGAAATGATCGGCACGGCCCATGTTCTCCAACGCAGAGCAAAAAACAAACAGGTTGCCGGACAAATTGAACAGATGATTAATCGTGCAGAAAAACTGACGCGCGAGATCATGGGCGAATTGGCGAGCCTGGTTATTTCGCCCGGCAACATGGACGGAGGAATCAGCACTATCGCTGAAAAATCCATGGGCTGCATTGTCAAGGGCGGCACGGCGACGATTAATCAGGTTGTTCATTACGGGCAGGCGCCGACGGAACGAGGATTGATTCTTCAGGACGGGCCCGGTTATGACGGCGATTCTATGGCGGGCTTGGCGGCCAGCGGATCGCACGTGATGTTTTTTTCCACCGGAAGGGGAACGCCGGTGGGATTTCCGGCCATGCCGGTTATCAAGGTTGCCAGCAATACCGGAGTATATCAGGCCATGCGTGACGATATGGACGTCAATGCCGGTGTCCTGACGGAAGGATACCCGCTTCAGGATTTGCGCGATGAAATGATTCAGCAGATGATCCGGGTCATCAACGGTGAAAAAACAAAAGCCGAAATCAACGGCATGGACGTATTCACGTTCATGACCATCCATCCGCCGTTTTAATAGACCATTGATTCTTGAACGATTATGTCGCCGGACGAAGGTATTGCATGGTGCCGTCCTGAATCACGGCGACCTTGGCCTCGCCCGGATATAACTCTTCCAGAACCGCTAGAACGTCCTCCCAGGTCTTCAGCACCACGGCATCATCGTTGTGGCAGAAAAGGTCCTGACTGGTTCGGTCGGGGTGCGGCGCAAAGACGATCAGTTTTTTCATGAGCAGCGGCATAACGCCCGGGGGTTTGGGCGAGTAGTGCGCTCCGCCGTAATGGGTTCCCCAGCTTCGCATCACGTAATGCGGGACCTGGCCTTCCGGCGCGTCCGCGATAAGCACGGTCGTTCCGCCGCCGTCGGATTTGAGCGTCTGCAACGCCAGCAAAAGAGCGATGCCCGCCTCGTTGGCCTTGGAATAGGCGTTGCTCACCACAATGTCATAGCCGCTGGAAAAGGGAATGCCGTAATGAATCTTTCCCTCTTCGGCTCCGGCGGCATGGGTGGCGCGGAACGAGCCCGCGTAAAGATTGGATATTGCGCCGCGGCGGTTGATCAGGCAGTCAATCTTAAAATCAAGGCCGGCCAGATCGCCGGCCTCGTCGCATTCGGCGCGCATGATGTTATTCTCGAAATTGCCCAGGCCTGTTCGCAACGGATCGGCGTAAAGCCGGCTGTGAAACTGATTAATGGTTTCGATGCCGGCGACGCCCGGCAGAATAATCTTGGCCCCGCCGCCGAAGCCCACGTGAACATGAGCTGTGATGCAGCCGATGCCGATTTTCAAATCGCAGGCCATGAATTCTCGGTTGAACCGGAGATCTACGCCCGACTGCGTCTGGCCCGCATGGACTAAGTTTTGAAAAGCATCATGATTATAAACGGCGTACTGTTCAACAATGTCATCGCCAAGTTTTTTGCGGGCGTTGATCATGTCGTACGCGCCGTGCGAACCCAGGGCCCAGATGAAGCGGATGTGATCTCGCTTCAGTCCGGCGCGACGCAGGATGTCCAGCACGAAAGGCGCCACATTCTTTACCGGTGTGGGACGCGTCATGTCGTCGAACACAATAACGGCCTGCCTTTTGTCCTTTGCCAGTTCAGAAAGAGACGGTCCGTCGACAGGGGTTTCAATTTTTTCACGGATCTGCTCCGGGCTCAAATCCGGCTTGTCCATCCCCGGCGATGTGAGACTGGCCAGCTCCCAGCGGTCGGGGAACATCAATTCTCTTTCCGCATTTTCATACCAGCGCCGCGATGGAACGCCTATGCTTTTCATCTTCAATATCCTGTCATGAAAAAATGTTTCCTGATAAACAACCAACTGATCGTGACACGGCTCACTTGCATAACCCGATGATACCTGTTTATCACAAGTTGAGCCGGAAATCCGCCACTTTTGTTTTTGCCTATCTGAAAATCTTTGTCTGAAGAAACAACGGGCGGTTCCGGCGCATATCGGATTTTCCGCCGGGCATATTAAAAAACGGCTGAACTATGCGTTAAAATGTGGTACGTCTGCGGCAACGGGACTGTTGAGAACACATCTTTTAAAATTTTTTGTCACACGGATCAATGTTATGTCGAAAATCGTATTTTCATTGGCGCCCTTATCCGCCGAGATTGTCGAACTTCTTATCCGGCAAACGCCCGGCCTTCCAAATTTTGAGGTGATTGCCGGCCACGAGATGTCGGAAGAGAAAATAAGCAAAAATCTTGCGAATGCGGATATTGTGCTGGGCGATTACACCTTCAAACATAAGATTACCGCACACCGTATAACCGGGGCAAAAAAGCTGGTGTTCATTCAACAGCCCAGCGTCGGCTACCAGCACATTGATGTCGCCGCCTGCTCGGCCGCCGGAATCCGAGTGGCCAACACGGCCGGCGCCAATACCGTCAGCGTCGCGGAGCATACCATTGCCTGGGGACTTGGTCTTCTTAAAAATATGTTTCATGCCCATGTCAGCACGAAGGCGGGACGGTGGGAACAAATGAACATTAAAGCGGCGGAACTCAACGGCAAGGTTTGGGGCATCGTCGGTTTCGGCAACATCGGTCGGGCGGTTGCCGAAAGACTGAAACCTTTCGGGTTAAGCCGGATGATATATTATGACATCCGGAGAGCAGAGCCGTCTGTCGAACAGAAAACGGGCGTTGAATATGCGGACAGGGAAACGCTTTTAAGGCAGGCCGATATTGTCAGTCTGCACGCGCCGCTGACCGCGGAAACGCGCGCGATGATCAATGCGCACGCTTTCCATATCATGAAATCCGGCGCTTACCTGATTAATGTCGCCCGCGCGGAACTGGTTGATGAAGAGGCCCTGGCTGAAGCCGTCAGGAGTGGAAAAATTGCCGGCGCGGGCATCGATGTGTTCTCGGAGGAGCCGATAACAGAAAGCAACCCCCTGCTGGGTGTGGAAAGCGAGAGGCTTTTTTTCTCGCCGCATACGGCCGGAGTAACGGGTGAAGCCGCCGGTAGAATTATCAATATGGCTGCGGCCAACATTGCCCGGGTGCTTAAGGGAGAGGAGCCGGAATCATTGCTTCATTGAGCCGGCAAGACTATTTGTGGCAAGATTTGTGTCGAACAGGGATGATTCTGATCAGAAACAATACAACGGCAGGAGGTTCATGAGATGTTTAAAGGAAAGAAAGTCACGATTATCGGCGGCGGGAAAATGGGCGGCATCCTTGCTCAGGGCTTGATTCATCATAAAATTATTCCCGCCAGAGACGTTTGCGTCACCGATATCGATGCTGCGAGACTCAGGTTCTTGCAGTCATCTCTGAAGATAAAAACATCTTCCGACAATAAGCAGGCTGTCAGCGAATCCGATATCGTTATTCTTGCCGTCAAACCACAGAATATGGCCGCAACCCTTGAGGAAATCAAATCCTCTGTCGATAAATTCAATGTGGTGATTTCCATCGCCGCCGGCATCACGACAAAGTTTATCGAGGCACGTCTGGGCAAAGGGATTCGCGTGGTCCGGGTCATGCCCAATACGCCTGCGCTTGTTGGTGAAGGCACCGCAGCGGTGGCTGCGGGACGCCATGCCAAAGCTAACGACGTCAGGATCACGCGCGCGATTTTCAACGCCGTGGGCATCAGTGTGGAGGTGCGGGAACAGCTCATGGACGCGGTGACCGGCTTGAGCGGCAGCGGCCCCGCTTATTTTTTCCTGATGATCGAAGCGCTGATTGAGGCCGGGGTTAAAACCGGATTGTCGAAAGATCTGGCGAAAAAACTGGCGACGCAAACCATGCTGGGAGCTGCGCGTCTGTGCATTGAAAACGATAAAGAACCGGCGGAGCTCAGGGCCATGGTGACATCGCCCAACGGCACGACCTTCGCCGGATTAAAAGTTATGGAAGAAAAAAACGTTCGCGGGATAATGGCTGCCGCCGTGAAAGCGGCAACCAGACGCTCCAAAGAGCTGGCGAAAGGGAAATAATTTCCGGCCTGTTATTCGTTATCCGTTGTGGTTGCGGCAATATGACTTTCCGGAGTTTCTTTCCCTCCGGGAACACCATCTTCTTTGTTTTCCGCCGGCTGTATGATCATCAGGCTTGATAACCCTTCCCCGGCGGCGTCATCGGAGACGGTTTCCGGTGAAACAATGGCTGTGGTTGATCCCGTCGGTTTTCTTCTCTTATGCCGCGGTCTGCGCCGTCCTCTTTTCCTGACGGGCTTCTCTCCGCCGGGCGCAGCTTTTTCATCGTCAGCGGCGGTCGGCGTTTCTTCCCCTTTTGCCTCGACAGCCTCTTGCAGATGCTCGGGGTTGTCTATGGGTTCTTTTGCGATCTGTTGAATTTCCACCCGGTCCCAGGGTATTTCAGAACTTCCGCAGATATTCAACGCCACCGTAAATGACGATTCCAGATCCAGCAATTCGCTTCTCTTGCGATTGAGAAGATAATCGGCGATTTCATGCGGCAGGGTTATCTTCAATTCGGAACAAATTCCCTTCACGGCCTCAGATTCGACTTTCCGGTACGCGCCCAGCGCCGCATATTCCAGAGACGGACGCAGGCCGCTGCCTTTGCAGTAAGGACATTTTGTGTAACTTATTTCCTGAATGGTGGATTGCTTCTTCTGCCGGGATAATTCCAGAATGCCGAACTTGGAAATTCGGGAAAGCTGGATCCTGGCTTTGTCGATGCTCAACGCTTTTTTAAAGGATTTCTCCACCTCGGCGATGTGTTTTTTATCCATCATGTCGATAAAATCGATGGCAATCAATCCACCCAGGTCTCTTAGTCTCAACTGACGGGCGATTTCCTCCCCCGCCTCGATGTTGGTTTTAAAAGCCGTCTCTTCTATATTTTTTTTATTGGAGCCGCGTCCGGAATTGACATCAATCGTTATCATCGCTTCCGTCGGATTGATAACAATGTGTCCGCCGGATTTCAGTTCCACGCGTTCCTGATAAATGACGCGAATCTGCTCTTCAAGATTATAACTGTCGAAAAGCGGGGTCTTTTCCTTGTAATGCGTCAGCATTTTGATGTAACGGGGAGAAATCGCCCTCAAATAAGCGCGCATTTTGCGGAACGTTTCCAGATCGTCGACGAGAATTTCTTCAATTTCCGACGTCAGATAGTCGCGGATACTGCGCACGCCGAAATCTGTCTCCTGGTAAATCATGGACGTTTTGTTGATGCTTTTTGCCTTTTTATTGATTTCTTTCCAGAGGCGCACCAGGTGCTGGTAATCGCGGGCGATTTCCTGCTTTGTCCGGTTATAGCCCGCCGTCCGGACGATAAATCCCATCGTCTCCGGAATTTTAATCTGCTTCATGAGATTTTTTATTTTCTGGCGGTCTTCTTCATCTTCCACCTTGCGGGAGATGCCGCTGCCGGGCTTGTTGGGAAGCAGGACCAGATATCGGCCGGGCAGGGAAATATAGGAGGTCAGCAGAGCTCCTTTGTTGCCGATGGCTTCCCGGACGGCCTGCACAATAATTTCCTGTCCGACTTTTAAAACCGGTTTGCTGTTGGATTGGCCGTTTTCCTGTTCAGTGAAGTATTCGGGATTGACGTCCTTGAGCGGAAGAAAACCGTCTTTGCTGCCGCCGTAATCAACGAAGGCCGCCTGCAGGCCGCGTTCAACTTTCAGAACCCTGCCTTTGTAAATATTCCCGGTGATGGGTTCCTTGGTCGGCATTTCGATGTTAAAATCAACCAGAATGCCCTTTTCGTTAACCGTAGCCATTCGTCTCTGTTCTTTGTGAACAGCGTTAACGAGCATAATATGTTTCATAGATGTCCTTTTCGGCGGCTGATATTTTTCCGCGCGCACCCGCGCTCCGGCAGACCTTTGATGCGTCTTTCGGTTAAAAATACCGCTCAGCCTTTTATATTTATCAGTAAACCTCCAATTACGAAAGCGAAGCCTGGTGTTGCCAGGCGACGCGTATCGGAATTGGTAAGGTGAACAATCCCGCGTAGCGGAGGGAATGAATCGCAAAAAATACTAAAGAGTTCATTCCCGTGGCAGAAAGGCGCTGATGTCGCCTTTTCCTTTTCTGATAATTTCTATATTGTCGTCAACCAGACTGATAACGCTTGACGGCTGCGGCAGAATAATGCCGCCGTCAATAATTAAATCAACCGTCTTGCCGAAATACTCCTTGATCACGGCCGGGTCGCCCAGCGTTTCGCCCTTTTCCGTTTTCACGCTGGTGCTGATAATGGGCGATCCGAGTTCCCGGACCAGCGCCAGACAAATCTGATTGTCGGGTACCCTTATACCCGTTGTTGACCGTTTAGGCAAAATAATTTTTGGCACCAGACGCGACGCCTCCAGAATGAAGGTATAGGCGCCCGGCAAAAGCCTTTTCATGGTTTTGTAGGCGTAATCCGTCACCTTGGCGTATTCGCTGATATGTTTCAGATCGGAACAGACAAAACTTAACGGTTGCTTTCTGTTTCGTCGTTTCAATTCGTAAATTTTCTCAATCCCTTTTTTGTTGGACAAATCGCAGCCCAGACCGTAAACCGTGTCGGTGGGATAAATGACGATTCCGCCGTCGCGCAGAATATCGGCGGCCTTCTTAATGAGACGCATTTGCGGATTCTGGCTGTTGATGGAAAAAAGCATTCTCGATCCGTCCCCTTTTTATCCTGCAGAAACTCATATACCAAAAACGGTTCTTGCGCAACGGGAGCTTCGCAAAGGGATGCAAATGTGTCATTGATGATCACCGCTTCTTTCATTGAATGCATAACGACGCGGCCAGCAACGATAGTCGTAGAAGGCGGCGTGTTATCGGATGTTAAGATTTTCCTCCTTGCTCAACTTATACTGAATACTGTCCACGAGCGCCTGCCAGCTGGCCTCGATAATGTTTTCGGAGACGCCGATGGTGCTCCAGACTTCTTCGCCGTCGGTTGAATCCAGCAGGACACGAACGCCCGCGGCGGTGCCTTCCGAACCTTCCAGCGTGCGCACCTTGAAATCCACCAGATGCATATTTTTGATTTGCGGATAAAATTTCGTCAGCGCTTTGCGCAAGGCGTGGTCCAGGGCGTTGACCGGGCCGTTTCCTTCCGCGGCCGTCAGTTCCTCTTCACCGGCAACCGATATTTTGATCGTGGCCTGAGACAGACACGGATTTTTTTCCGTGCGCGATGTAATCACGCTGAAGGTTTCCAGATTAAAGGGTTCGGCAAATTCGCCGATGGCCTTCTTAATCAACAAAGAAAGCGAACCGTCGGCGGCGTCGAACTGGAACCCGCGGTCTTCCATGAGTTTGACTTCATGCACGATTTTTTTGCTGACCGCATCATTTTTCGCCAGATCAATACCCAGTTCTTTCGCTTTATATTCCACGTTGCTTTTTCCCGCCAGGTCGGAAACCAGCACGCGCCGGCGATTGCCGACCAGTTCCGGCTCAATGTGTTCATAGGCGACGGAATTTTTCACCACGGCGCTGACATGCACGCCGCCTTTGTGTGCGAACGCGCTGCGTCCGACAAACGGCCGGGAATTCAGCGGCGGAATGTTGGCCACGTCGCTGATATAATGAGACAGATTCGTCAGTTGTTTGATGGACTCCGACGGCAGGCACTTTTTGCCCATTTTCAACTGCAGATTGGCCACCACAGAAATCAAATCAGCGTTGCCGCATCGTTCACCGTAACCGTTGACGGTTCCCTGAACCATCATGACGCCCTTTTGGACGGCGGCAAGGGAATTCGCCACCGCCAGTCCTCCGTCGTTGTGTGCGTGAATCGCCAGTTTTTCCAGAGGAATATGGGCGGAAATTCTCTTGACCATGGTGCAGATTTCATGGGGAAGGGAGCCGCCGTTGGTGTCGCACAGAACGATAAAATCGGCTCCGGCGGCCAGCGCTGTTTTCACCACCCGGGAGGCATAGCGGGAATTATGTTTATAACCGTCGAAAAAATGTTCGGCATCAAAAAAAACTTCTTTGCCCATGGATTTCAGATAGGCAATGGAATCGGCAATCATCGCCAGATTTTCGGTGAGGTCCGTTTTTAAAATATCGGTGACATGCAGATCCCATGATTTGCCGACGATGGCGGTTGCGGATGTCCCCGCCTTGATCAACGCTTTCAAGTTCGGGCAGGATTCCGTTTTGGTTTTGGCGCGACGCGTGCTGCCGAAAGCGGTCAGACGAGAATTCTTAAATGTGACGTTTTTCGCCATTTCGAAAAAACGCATGTCCTTGGGATTCGACCCGGGCCAACCGCCTTCGATGTAGTGAAAATGAACATCATCCAGGCGCTGGGCGATGCGCAGTTTCTCCTCCGCGGAAAAATTCGTCTGTTCTCCCTGCGTGCCGTCCCGCAAGGTGGTGTCGTAAACCAGTACTTTATTTTTCATTTGCGTTTTTCTCCTTAAAAACCGCGCTTTGCGGGATTGTTCGATCAGCCAATTTCAGTGCGCTTCGCTTCTGCAATTGGGATCTCAAAAAAAATCCGCTGCCGGGATTGCCTGGCAGCGGATTCTGATTTCGTTTCTTGA
>DAOPVC010000026.1:13661-24152 GCA_035350895.1 Smithella sp.
AAAAAAAATCCGCTGCCGGGATTGCCTGGCAGCGGATTCTGATTTCGTTTCTTGAGAGTTGATACTATACCGCGCCCCGGCCTCCTATGCAGAAGCTAATTATAATGCTGATAATAATAATGGCGCGAATGTCTTTTGTCATGAACAATCTCTTAATATCCATTTTGACGGTATCATAATTATCTGCCATTATTTTGTCAATCAAAATTATTCAAACGGACAATCATATCAATATTCGGTCAATTCATGATTATCACAACGAGTGATTATTACATGAACCGCCAATTTATGAGCTTTCCATATCATTTTTCATGTATACATACATATACCTATTATAGACGTACAAATAAAAAGAGAAACAAAGGAACTCCAGCATTTCCTGATTTTTTCTTGCAATGTTTTCTGGAATTTGTAAGATGAACCATATAAAAAAATTTGCTGTTTAGAAAACGGAGCGTTGTTTCTCATTTTAAACATGACTAATCAAACTCCTGAACAAATTGCGCGCGATAAAATTGACGAGATGCTGGAAAAGTCCGGCTGGAAAGTGCAGGACAGAAAGGCCATCAATTTCAACGGTGGTTTGGGAATTGCCGTACGTGAATATCCGACGGATATCGGCCCGGTGGATTACGTTCTCTTTGTTGGCCGCAAACCGGTCGGTGTCATTGAAGCCAAGCGGGAGGAAGAAGGCCATCGTCTGACGGTTCACGAAACGCAAGCGGAAGATTACGCCAAAGCCAAACTCAAATACGTAAATCATGATCCTTTGCCATATGTTTTTGAAAGCACCGGCGAGGTCACGCGATTTACCGACTTTTGCGATCCGCATCCTCGCTCCCGCACCATGTTCTCGTTCCATCGCCCCGAAACATTGAAAGATGGCCTTTCCGCTCCGAAAAGCCTGCGCGCCCGGCTGCTCGATATTCCCGTTCTGGACACCAAAGGTTTGCGCGAATGCCAGATTATTGCCGTCAATAATCTGGAGAAATCCTTTAAAAACAGTTTTCCCCGCGCCCTGGTTCAAATGGCGACGGGCAGCGGCAAGACCTATACGGCCATCACGTTCATTTACCGCCTTTTGAAATATGCCAATGCCAAACGCATTCTGTTCCTGGTGGATACCCGCAATCTGGGCAAACAGGCCGAGCAGGAATTTATGGCCTACACGCCTTCGGACGACAACCGCAAATTTACCGAACTTTATAATGTCCAGCGTCTCAAATCGGATTATGTTTCCAAAGATGCGCAGGTCTGCATCAGTACCATCCAGAGGCTTTATTCGATTCTCAAAGGCGAAGAACTCGACGAAGCGGCGGAAGAAGTGAATCCCAACGAACGCTGGCTGCCGAAAGAACCGATGCCGGTGGTTTACAATGAAAAAGTGCCGCCGGAATTTTTCGATTTCATCGTTATTGATGAGTGCCACCGCTCCATTTACAACCTCTGGCAGCAGGTGCTTGATTATTTCGATGCTTTTCTGATCGGGCTGACCGCCACGCCGGACAAGCGCACCTTCGGATTCTTCAAGGAAAACATCGTCAGCGAATATCCGCATGAGCGCGCCGTCGCCGACGGCGTCAACGTCGGCTATGATGTCTTTACCATTGAGACGGAAATCACCAGGCAGGGTGCGAAAATTTCCGCCAAAGAATACATTGACGTGCGCGAGCGCCTCACACGCAAAAAGCGCTGGGAGCAGTTGGAGGACGAACTCAACTACGAGGGCAAACAACTGGATCAGGACGTCGTCAACCCCAGCCAGATTCGCAATGTCGTCAAGGCGTTTAAAAATAAACTGCCGGAAATATTCCCGGGGCGCAATGAAGTTCCCAAGACGCTGATCTTTGCCAAGACGGACAGCCACGCCGACGACATTATCGAGATCGTGCGCGAGGAATTCGCGGAAGGCAACGACTTCTGCAAAAAAATCACGTACAAATCCGAGGAAGACGGCGACACGCTGCTGGCGCAGTTCCGCAACTCCTACAATCCGCGTATTGCCGTCACCGTGGACATGATTGCCACAGGCACGGACGTCAAGCCTCTGGAGTGCCTGCTGTTCATGCGCGACGTGCGCTCGGCCAATTATTTCGAGCAGATGAAGGGACGCGGCACAAGAACGCTGGGGCTGGACGATTTGAAGAAAGTCACGCCTTCGGCAAAATACGAAAAAGATCATTTTGTTATTGTGGATGCCGTGGGCGTCACCAAGACGCTGAAAACCGACAGCCGCCCGCTGGAGCGCAAACGAACCGTTCCGCTCAAGGATTTGCTCAACGCCGTCATGATGGGTGCGCGCGATGAAGACACTTATCTGTCGCTGGCCAATCGTTTAACGCGAATGGATCGCCAGATCAAGGACAAGGAGCGTCAGAAGATCAAGGAACTCTCAGGCGGTTTGCCGCTGAGCGTCATCGTCAACTGCCTCTTGGATGCGCACAATCCCGACCGCATCGAAGAAAAAGCCAATGAACTTTTTTCCGGCGCGGACATGCCGCTGCAACAAAAATGGGAAAAGGCGCGGGAGGAACTGGCGAAAAAGGCTGGTCATATTTTCACAGGTCCACTAAACGAATATCTGGATGTGGTGCGCCGGTCGCTGGAGCAGATCATCGACACCGTCAACATTGATAAGGTGACGTTTGCCGGATGGGATAAACAGGCCGAAGATCAGGCCGCAAAACTGGTTAAAGATTTTAAGGAATTTATTGAAGCGAACAAGGACGAAATCGCAGCGCTGACCATCTTTTACAGCCGGCCGTACCGCAGACGCGAAATAACCTACAAAATGATCAAAGATGTTTTTGAAATTCTCAGGGAGAAAAAGCCGCAGCTTGCGCCCCTGCGTGTATGGGAAGCCTACGCCCATCTGGACAAGGTGAGCGCCAGCGCCAAAAGCGAACTCACCGCGCTGGTCGGTTTGATTCGCCGCGTGTTGGGAATTGACAGGAAACTGACCGACTACGATACCATTGCCCGGCGCAATTTCCGCGACTGGGTCGTGCGCGCGCAATCCGGCCACAAGCATTTTACAGCCGAGCAGATGGAGTGGCTCTACATGATTCGCGATCACATCGCTACATCATTCCATATTGAAACGGATGATTTTTCGCTTTCGCCTTTCGGTGAGTGCGGAGGACTTGGAAAACTGCACGAACTCTTCGGCGACCAGACCGAAAAGCTGATTGATGAATTGAATGAGGTGCTGGTGGCGTAAGCCTGTCATTGCGAGAAGTCCCGACGTGTCGCGACGACGAAGCAATCGATGAGATAATATATGTCAAAAAATAGTTATGATTGAATAATGATTTATTTAATGAGATTGCTTCGGGCTGACGCCCTCGCAATGACGATGATGCTGGTGGCATAATTTGAATAGTTTGCCTGAACAATGGATAGTAATGGAAATAGGCCAAGTAGGCGAAGTTGTGGCGGGTGGTACTCCTTCTACAAAAAAGGATGAATATTGGGGCACGGATATTTGTTGGATAACCCCTTTAGATTTATCTGGCTACAAAGAAAAATATATTTCAAAAGGGAGAAAAAGTCTGACCAAACTTGGTTTGGAAAAATCTTCAGCCAGGTTGATACCAAAAGACTCCATTCTTTTTTCTTCACGTGCCCCGATTGGATATGTTGCTGTTGCCGCAAATGAATTAGCAACAAATCAAGGTTTTAAAAATCTAATTCCTTCTCCGATTATCGAAAGTGACTTCTTATATTATTATTTTAAATCCATAAAGAAGATGGCGTATGAATTAGCGAGTGGCACCACCTTCAAAGAATTGTCTGCTGCACGATTTGCAAAAATACCCGTTCCTGTACCACCCAAAAAAGAACAACAAGTTATTGTTGAAAAAATCGAAGAACTTTTTTCCGATCTTGACAATGCCGTTGAAAATCTTCAAAAAGCCCGCGAGCAGTTGAAAGTCTATCGCCAGTCCATCCTCAAAAATGCGTTTGAAGGAAAGCTCACAAATAAAAATGTGAAAGAAGGAGAATTGCCGAAAGGGTGGAAAATATTTCCACTAAAACAGATAGTAAAAACAATAGATGGTGATAGAGGTCACAATTATCCTAAAAAAGATGAGTTTTATGAAGAAGGATATTGCCTATTTTTATCAACAAAGAATGTAAGACAAGGTAAATTTGTTTTTGAAGAAAATATCTTTATTTCGAAAGAGAAAGACGAAATATTAAAAGGTGGAAAGTTACAATTGAACGATGTCGTAGTTACGACAAGAGGCACTCTTGGAAATGTAGCATTATATGATAATAAAATACCCTTTAAAAATGTTAGACTTAATTCGGGAATGCTGATTCTAAGAGTATTAAATCAACAAGTTTTGGACAACTATTATTTGATGAAGTTCATTTCTTCACCTTTTTTTAATAAACAACTTAAAGAAAAACAATCTGGAACAGCTCAACCGCAAATACCAGCTAATGTTCTGAGAGAAATTCAGATTCCTTTACCGTCATCTACTAAAGAACAAAAAACTATTGTTGCCGAAATCGAATCCCGTTTTTCCGTCTGCGATCAGATGGAAGAAACCATTGAAACCAGCCTGAAGCAGGCCGAGGCTCTGCGCCAGAGCATTCTCAAACAGGCCTTTGATGGCAAGCTCACCGAGCAGTGGCGCAAAGACTACCCCGATTTGATTTCCGGCGAAAATTCCGCCGCCGCGTTGCTGGCCAAAATCAAAGCGGAAAAAGAAGCACTGAAAAAGAAAAAGTAATTTAAAATATCCCTTGGCAAAACCGGTGAAATATAGTATATCTCAAACGCAATAATTCAACTAATCATTGAAATAATACGCTTACGATATACTAAAAAGGCGATATATGGCTGAGAACAAGAATTCTACAAAAGGCTTATCAGGCATCGGGAAACTGGACCGTAAAAGGTTGGGTCAGGTTGTCCGGGACGCGAAGGGTTCCATTTCCGTTTCCGATGCGGCAAAAAGTTTGAATGTCGAATCCACCAATGCGGCCAAGATGTTGTCACGCTGGGCAAAGAAAGGCTGGCTTTCGCGTGTTTACCGGGGCGTGTATGTGCCCGTGCCGTTGGAGTCGCGCTCGGCGGATATGCCGCTGGAAAATTCGTGGGTGATTGCCGAGAAATTGTTTTCGCCGTGTTACATCGGCGGATGGAGCGCTGCGGAAAACTGGGATATGACGGAACAGATTTTTCGCAAGGTTATGGTCATGACCACGCAAAAACCAAGACGCAGTCTGTGCGTGGTCAAAGGCACGGAGTTTATGCTGCGCATGATTTCCGAAAAGGCGATGTTCGGACTCAAGCCTGTCTGGCAGGGACAAGTGAAAGTGATGCTCTCCGATCCCTCTCGCACGATTATTGATATGCTTTCCGATCCGGCGTTGGGCGGCGGCATCCGTTCGGTTGCGGATATGTTTGCCAATTATCTGAAATCGGAAAATAAAAATATGGAACTGCTGCTGAAATACGCGAAGCAACTGGGAAACGGCGCGGTTTTCAAGCGGCTTGGTTTTTTTCTGGAACGTTTTGCCCTGCAGGAAAAGGAAGCTATTGAAAAGTGTTCTGCGGGGCTGACAAAAGGAAATACGAAACTGGATGCCAAGCTTGCCGCGGACAGATTAATCACGCGCTGGCGTTTGTGGATACCGGAAAGCTGGAGTAAAACCAAATGATTACCCGACAGGAAATCATGGATGCATCGCGGGAATTCGGTCTCGGCGCGCATATTATCGAAAAGGATTATGTGCTGGGCTGGCTGCTGAACGGAATTTCCAAACATGCCGTCATCGGTCATGACTGGATATTCAAGGGTGGCACGTGCCTGAAGAAGTGCTATTTTGAAACATACCGTTTTTCGGAGGATCTGGATTTTACGCTCATGCAGGAAAGTCATCTCAATGTGGATTTTTTGACGGCGGCATTTAGAGAAATTATTGATTCGATTTACGAGAGCACCGGTCTGGAAATACCGAAGGATATGGTCCGCTTTGAAATTTATGAAAATCCGCGCGGGAAATTATCGGCGGAAGGGCGACTAAGTTACCGCGGGCCGATGCAGCAACGCGGGGATATGCCGCGCATCAAACTGGATTTGACGGCAAATGAGATTATTTCCCTGCCGCCGGTGATGCGCGAAGTTCAGCATCCTTATTCCGATAAACCGGAGAAAGGTATTTTTGTTCAGTGTTATTCTTTTGAAGAAGTTTTCGCGGAAAAGATTCGGGCGTTGGCGGAGAGGCTTCGCCCGAGAGACCTCTACGATGTGATTAATCTGTATCATCATAACGACGTTTCTCCCGATCATGTTCTTTTGAATAAAACGCTGAAGCAGAAATGCGATTTCAAGGGCATTGCGCTGCCTTCGGCAAAATCGCTTGCAGACAAACCCGAACGCGCTGAGTTGGCTGCCGAATGGAAGAATATGCTGGCGCATCAGTTACCTGCATTGCCGTCTTATGAGCAGTTCTGGCAGGAACTTCCCGAAATGTTTGAATGGTTATACGGAACTGTTCGCAAAGCGGCAGTCGCGCCGATTTCATCCGCCGGAAAAGAAATCGATACAACGTTACAAATGCCTGCCATGAGCCAAATCTGGCATGACCGGACATCTTCGCCATTGCACCTGATACGTTTTGCCGCGGCAAATCATTTGTGCGTCAACCTTCAGTATCAGGGCACTACACGATTAATAGAACCTTACTCTTTGCGTATGACAAAAGATGGCAACCTGCTTTTATATGCGGTTAAACATGATACACGTGAAGACCGTTCGTATCGGGTGGATCGCATAAGTGACGCTCACGTTAGCGATATTCCTTTTGTACCAAGATATAAAATTGAATTAACGGAATCAGGTCCTTTATCAGCGCCGCCTGTTGCACAACGAAGTATATCTCATGTGCCCAAGTCATGATTCAGGACAGTCTCGAAAAGAAAAACAGGTTTTGGTCCAACTTATATTATACAGTGTTCTTATTGCGGGAAAAAATTTGAGCATAAACAGTACTCAACCGGTCTAAATCCGCATAAAAATAAAAATGGTTATCCATGTCCGGGACGAAGGGGATATTTGGTCGATACTAAATATTGAAAACGATGGAGAATGAATTGGCATGACTGAGGCGTTGATTTCAAAAATTTGGTCTTTCTGCAATGTGTTGCGTGACGCAGGCGTAAGCTACGGCGCTTATCTGGAACAGCTTACGTATTTACTGTTTCTCAAAATGGCGGATGAATATTCCAAACCGCCGTATGGCCGTAAAATAAAAATTCCTGCCGAATATTCATGGGCGACACTGCGGACAAAGAGAGCCGCGGATTTGGAAGAACATTATGTCAGGACATTGCGCGAACTGGGCAAGGATACCGGCATGTTGGGAAAGATATTTTTCAAATCCCAGAACGAAATTCATGAACCGGCCATGCTGTATCGGTTGATTCAGATGATTGATGAGCAATCGTGGGTGATGCTGGGCGCGGATGTGAAGGGCGATATTTATGAAGGACTGCTGGCGAAAAACGCTGAGGATATCAAAAGCGGTGCAGGGCAGTACTTTACGCCGCGAACATTGATTAAAGCAATTGTTGCCTGTATGCGTCCTGAACCGGAAAAGACGATTGCCGACCCGGCATGCGGCACCGGCGGTTTTTTTCTGGCCGCTTATGATTATCTGTCGGACAAGAAAAATTATGAGCTTGATAAGAGCCAACTTAAATTTCTTAAATTTAAAACTTTCAAGGGTTGGGAGATTGTGCCCAACGCGGCGCGCCTGTGCCTGATGAACTTGTTTTTGCACAACATCGGCGATCTGGATGAACTTGTGCCGGTTGAACGTGTCGATTCATTAATTGCCGATAGCGGAGAGAGATTTGATTATATTATGACAAATCCCCCATTTGGCAAGAAAAGCAGTATGACCTTTACCAATCAGGAAGGCGAAGAAGAGTCGGAAGATCTGGTTTACAACCGGCAGGATTTCTGGGCGACAACTTCCAATAAACAACTCAATTTCGTCCAGCATATTCATACCATGCTTAAAGCCGATGGGAAGGCTGCGGTTGTTGTGCCGGATAATGTTTTATTTGAAGGCGGTGCCGGTGAAACGGTACGCAAGAAATTACTGGAAACGACGGACCTGCACACCATTCTGCGCCTGCCGACAGGAATCTTCTATCGTCCGGGCGTGAAGGCTAACGTAATTTTCTTTGATAATCGTCCGGCAAGTAAAACAGCGCAAACCAAAGAAGTGTGGATTTATGACTTTCGCACCAACATGCATTTTACGTTGAAAAAAGACCCTCTCAAATTTGAGGATCTGCAGGAATTTATTCAGTGCTACCATCCGGCCAACCGGCACAAGAGAAAGGAAACATGGACGGAGAAAAATCCGGAAGGCCGCTGGAGAAAATTTTCCTACGATCAGATTGCTGCCCGCGACAAAACAAGTCTGGATATTTTCTGGCTGAAAGATAAAAGTCTGACCGATCTCGATAATCTTCCCGATCCGGATCTTCTTGCTACGGAAATCATTGAAAACATTGAATCAGCATTGGTAAGCTTCAAAGAAGTCATGACTAAAATAAATGGTAGATGAAAAATGACGGATGATTCGGATGCTTCAAAACAAGATTCGGCTGCATCGCCGGAATTGCCATTGACTCGTGAAGCTCTTTATAAACTTGTCTGGTCGGAACCCATGCTCAAAGTGGGGGCAAGATATAAAGTTTCATCAAGTTACATGGCCAGAGTATGCAAACGCCTTAATGTTCCAAGGCCGGAACGTGGCTATTGGAATAAGATCGCAGTGGGCAAAGCCCCGCCGGTGCAGTCGCTGCCCGATCTTCAGCCGGGGGATGAACTTGCATGGGCACGGGATGGCCAAAGCATTAAGATGCCCAGACCGACTCCACAACCGCCAACCAAATTAAAAAGATTAAAAAAGAAAACTGCATTATCGCTTCCGGATCAGCATCCGTTAATCAAAGATGCAAAAACTCTTTTTGTAATCGGTCGAGTATCTGATGAAGCCGGATATCTGAAACCCAACAAAAAATTATTGCCTGATTTGGTTGTGACTAAAACAGGCTTGGATAAAGCGTTGAGCTTTGCCAATCATTTATACTTAACGTTTGAAAAGTATGGTCATCATGTCATCATTGCGCCCAATGGCGAATGTCTGCACAGAGCTTCGGTAGAGGAGAGAGAACAGCCGCGGCGCAAACGTATATATAATGATCTTTGGTCGCCGTGGCGCTGCACAGTTGTATATATTGGCACGGTGGCGATAGGTTTGACGATTATAGAAATGTCGGAAGAAGTTAAAGTACGATATGTCAAGGGGAAATATATTCGGGAGTCCGATTATATTCCACCGAGAAGAGAATCAAGCTATTCATGGACAACAACAAGGGAATTCCCCACCGGGAAACTGTGCTTACAGGCCTATTCACCTTATCCGGGCACTAACTGGACAAAATGCTGGCATGAAGCAAAACAATTGGATTTGTGCACAAAAATCAAAAGTATTATCAGAGAACTGCAGCAAGACACGGCCGAAATTGTTGAGCTTGTGGAAGAAGAAGCAAGACAAGCGGCGATTAGACACCGTGAGTGGGAAATTCAACACGAGAAATGGTTATTAGAAGAGAAACAACGACGGGCGGCTGAAGCGCTTAAAACGAGTAAATCAGAGCTTTATCAAATTATCAGTCATTGGGCTGACGCAAATCGCATTGAACAGTTCTTTTCAGACGCTGAACAACGTGCCAACAATCTAGAGGAAGATGAAAAAAATAAAATATTGGAGAGGTTAAAATTAGCTCGTAAGATGATTAAGAGTACAGACGCACTTGATCGTTTCATGGAATGGAGATCACCAGAGGAACGATAGTTGTACAGAATAAATCTGGACGGAGGTATTCAGATAAGGTTTCCTGGAATGACCGTGCATCTGATATAGACCAAGTGCAGCATTAAGTAATCACAATAATTACTCTTTGCAAATAATCTTTGTCAGGCAAATTTGATTCTCTCCAGCCCTGAAAAAATAATTTTGTCCTCCTGCCAATGAAAACCGATGACCGAAATGTTGATGCGATAGAGTTCTTCGGCGTACGTTTCTTTGATATCCAGCGGCAGAACGGCAACCGGCTGCGGATTGACGGCGGCCGCGGATGTCTGCATGAGCAATCTGCCGGCGGCTGCCATCACGTTTTTTTCTTTGGCGTCGGCGACAATTTCGAAAATATGAGAAATTCTGTTTCCCGATACATCAACGGCAAAAAGTTCACTTTCCGTATCATTGCCGATCTTTATTTTCTGCCGCTGCAGGTGGACGGCAAGTTTGCTGACAACGAGGTCGTGATCGCAGGCGTCAGCGATTTCATCTTCCGGCAGAGGGCTCTCGTTTCCGATCAGGTCTTCCCGAAAACTGATTTCCGCAAAATCCATTTCCGTTTGCGCCGACTCGGCGGCGGACAATTTCATC
>DAOPVC010000027.1:0-23902 GCA_035350895.1 Smithella sp.
TTCCCGAAGACGATCCGAAAAACCCCGGTGTTATCGCCGACTGTACCGGTGACAACGCGGGTGACAGCGTCGGCCCCACGGCGGACGGTTTTGAAACTTACGGCGTTACCGGTGTTGCTCTGGTGACCTTCCTGGCTCTGGCTCTGGCCGGCAATCCCGAAATGGGCGGCAAATTGATTGTCTGGATTTTCGCCATGAGAATTTTCATGATCATCACTTCTCTTATTTCTTACTTTGTCAACGACATGATCAGCAAAGCCGTTTTCTCTGGAAAGAAAGAATTTAACTTTGAACATCCGTTGACCAATCTGGTCTGGATTACCTCGATTGTGGCCATCGCGATTACGTTTGCCGCCAGCTATTATCTGCTGGGTGACCTGGCTGAACCTTACACAAGTCTCTGGTGGGCTCTGGCCGTGATCATCAGTTGCGGAACCATCGCCGGCGCTGTGATTCCGGAATTTACCAAAGTATTCACCAGCACCTCTTCACGCCACTGCGAAGAAACGGTTAATGCTTCCAAGCAGGGCGGTGCTTCTCTGAACATTCTGTCCGGTTTTGTGGCCGGTAACTTCTCTGCTTTCTGGGAAGGTTTGACCATTATGATTTTGATGTTTATTGCTTATTTCGTATCAAAAAACCCGTCCGTTATGGCATTGATGCCGCCGGAATTTACGTTTGCCGCTCCCGTGTTTGCTTTCGGTCTGGTGGCCTTCGGTTTCCTCGGCATGGGCCCTGTGACCATCGCGGTTGACAGTTTCGGACCGGTTTCCGACAATGCCCAGTCCATTTATGAACTGTCGCTGATCGAAACCCGTCCCGATACGAAGGACGTCGTGAAGAAAGAATACGGCATTGCCCCTGATTTCGAGCTGGCCAAACATTATCTGGAATCCGGTGATGGTGCAGGCAATACCTTCAAAGCGACGGCCAAGCCCGTGTTGATCGGTACCGCCGTTGTCGGCGCGACCACCATGGTGTTCGGCATCATCATTCTGCTCGAACATCTCTTCGGTAATGTTATTGCCAAACTGTCTCTGGTTCAGCCGGAAATTATCCTGGGCTTGATCATGGGCGGATGCGTCATTTACTGGTTCACCGGCGCTTCCACGCAGGCCGTCACCACCGGCGCTTATCAGGCCGTTGTGTACATCAAGAAGAATATCAAACTGGATAAAGCGGAAGCTTCCATTGAAGATTCCAAAAAAGTCGTTCAGATCTGCACCCAGTACGCTCAGAAGGGTATGATCAACATCTTCATCGTGATCTTCTTCATGTGCCTCGCTCTGGCGTTCTTTAATCCCTACTTCTTCATCGGTTATCTGATCGGTATCGCTTTCTTCGGTCTGTTCCAGGCGATCTTCATGGCCAATGCCGGCGGTTGCTGGGACAATGCCAAGAAGATTGTTGAAGTCGATCTGAAGATGAAAAACACCCCGCTGCATGAAGCCAGCGTTGTCGGCGACACCGTCGGCGATCCCTTCAAAGATACCTCCTCGGTTTCTTTGAATCCGGTCATCAAGTTCACGACCCTGTTCGGATTGCTGGCCACGGAAATCGCGGTGACCATGACCAATCAGAATTTAAAAACCGGTCTGGCTGTCGCTTTCTTCGTGATCGCGATTATTTTCGTGTATCGTTCATTCTACAGCATGAGAATTGCCAGTGAAAAACTGGGTGAATAAGAAAGTAATTTAAACCTTAAACAAAAAGGCGCTTCCCTTGCGGGAGCGCCTTTTTTTATGCATGAAATGCCGAGACTTCAAAACATTAACGCATGGCCGATCATATTATTTTTTGTTGAGTTGTTCGATGACTTTAGCGGTCAAATCAGTGCCGCCGGTAACAAAAATCTGTTTATCAAGAACAATTTCAATTCCCATTTTTTTAGCAATGACTTCCGTTGCCTTGACGATATCACCCTGAATTTCCTTCCGTACTTTGTTTTGCGATTCGATAAGATCTTTCTGCTTCGGCGCCAGTTCTTTTTCAAACTTTTCAACCAGCTTTCTGAGGTCTGCGTCTGACGTGCCTTTGGTCTTTTCCTGTTCAATTTGTTTTTGTTTTTTGGTTATTTCATCCTGGATAACCTGCTCTTTCTTTTTGAACTGTTCCTGGGCTTTCTTGGTCTTATCATAGCTTGAGAAAACTTTCTGTCCATCGATATATCCGATGGAGGCCCCGCTGGCAACTCCAGTCATCATTCCCATGATAAACAACACAATGGTCATGACGGCTACTTTGTTCATTTGCATATGGATCTCCTTTTTATTTATTTTTGGGTCATGCTAGTTAGCTTTAAACATTTCTCTCAACATCATTTCCGTTCCGAAATAAGGGTTGTTTAACGTATTAAGTCTTTTGTCGTGACTGCTTAGCATTTTATTTAAAAAAAGATTTTCTCTTCCGTCCAGAGGAATATGTTTGTTTCCGGCAATGTAATAGAGATCGTTAAAAACTCCGGATATTTTCGGGACGACATCGGGGAATACTGTTTTCAGCGTATTAAAATTAATGACCTGAGCGTCAGCGATCGGCCGGTATGACCATTGGGTAAATATTCCGTCGTCGTTCAGGGATTTCCGGACCAGCTTGTAAAATTCGAGCGTGTACAAATTGCTGGAATAAATCACGGAAGGGTGCTCAATATCCATAATGATCAAGTCGTATTTGTTGTCTGTTCCCAGAAGATATTGATAACCGTCATTATAAATGATGTGCACTTTGGAATTTCCCAGCACGTTGTTCGTGAATTCATTGAAACATTTTGTGGCTTCCGGCATTACCGGATTGATCTCCACCACGTCAACGGATTTGACTTTGGGATGTCGGGCTATCTCATTGAGGGTAAAACCGCACCCCAAACCGATATTTAAAACTTTTAGGTTGTCTCTATTCAGAGCATCGATGGATACATTGGCAAAATTAATTTCACTGACTTCTTTTTGCCTGAGTCCCGCCGTCGAACATTGAATTCTCGTTTCAATATACAGATATCGGTGCTGTTCCTTGTTGAAAACTTCGTCAAAAACACTCAACTCGCCATAGGGAGAGTGAGAGAAAAAAACTTTTTCTTTGACTTTAACCTTCTGGAAATATTCTGAATGATTTTTGTTTTTGAAAAGAAGATTGTTCCGGTCTATGTATTTTCCCTTGTTTTCAGGATCGGAATAAATTGTCGCATTGTCGTTAAAGGGATTGATGATGAGGTAGAAACCGGGTAACATGACGGCAAAGCAAAGAATCAGGAAAAAAAATTTTTTATTTTTCTGGAAGTATATGAGAAGGCCTATCGTGAAATTGATCGTGACCACGAGAAAAATCAGCGCTTTGATTCCGAAGAAAGGGATGAAAAGAAAGCCGCTGAGCAGCGCTCCCAGAACGGCTCCAAACAGATCGAAACCGTAAATCACTCCGATTTTTTCCGGTAATTGGTCCATGTCGTTAATGGCCATCACCATAACGGCCGGAAACACCATGCCCATCAAAACAGTCGGAAAGATGAGGTAGAGAAAACTGATGATCAGTTTATTGAGGAGCAACATGGCACCCGCATCTCCGAAAAAAGGATAGAAAAAATTAAAAACCGAAGGGACGATATCGTAGTTCGTGAAAATCAAGACGGCATAAACAGCGATCAGCAATTGTGCCGCAAGGACTAATTTTTTCGGATCGGCAATATTTTTCCCCAGCTTGCTGAACATGAAACTCCCCAACCCTATTCCGAAGAGAAAAATGGAAATCACGCTGGATGTGGTGATCGTGCTTTCATTGAAAAAATAGTAAAGAATCTTTGTCGCAATGATTTCGTAGGCCAGGCTGACAAAACCGGCCAGGAAGGCTATGATCAGCAGTAAATAGTAACCTGGGTAACTTATTTTATCTGTAGTTTTCATGCTTTCCCATCAATATCCCAATCGACTGAATATAGCAATATCTTTAAATAATCTGAAAAAATAAGGAAGGACAGATCGCAGCTATGCGCTCCTCGGTATCATTTCAATTTAAACGTTGTGCCAGTCAGGAACCACCCGTTTATTCAGGGCATTATTTTAATATTGTTTATCTGTAAAATCGTAGATGTCCTGATGGGTGCAGACTTCATAGTATTTTTTTGATATTTTTCCGGTCGCGTCCAGTGCGCTCGGCTGCAATTTGTGAATGGGAGCTTCCCGGACGGCAATACGCTGGTAATTGCCATTGGCGAGCGGCACTTTGCCCGTGTACAACTTTATATTTTCATCGGTATCCGAGGGGAAGATGAAGACTTGCAGATTGATTTCATTGATCAGTTTGTTGAATCCGTCTTCGTTAAGCTCAATGCCGTTGACATTGTAGCGGTAGGTGGAATCTTCTCCCGCGGCTTCGCTGATATCGTCCGCTTCATTTTCAAAAACGAACAAATTGAAAATGTCGTTATGGCTCTTGAATATTTTGCGAAGTAATTTATCGCAGCTGGACAGTCGGTCGGCCTGGTTGATGGCTTGAGAAATCATGATTCTGGCATCACCATCAAACAGGAAGGTGGGCGGATCCTGAGAGTAGCAGATTCCGATTCCCAATTCCAGCACCGGAAGATTATTCTCTTTGTTTTTTTCATTGTAGCTCTGAACGATTTGCAGGATTCTGATTGCCAGTCCGCATGCCCTGGCCACGCTGTAATTTCCTTCCACCGTATCTTCATTCTCAAATATGGATAAGATGATTGCATCTCCTTCAATAAACACTTTGGACGCCCCGTATTCGGTCAGAACTGCTGAAATCGGATCAAAGAAATTAAGGCTGAAATACGATGCCGGATTCAGTCCCATTTTTCTCATCGTATGATTGATGGTGATGGAACCCCGGATATCGGCTTTAATAATGACATGGTTGGCAATCGGCTTTTCTTCTTTAACTTTTTCATCCGGCAGTAAAAATTCAAAAAGGGAGTGATTTTCGCGTGACAGTAAAATAATTTTTTCTTCCGTGACCAGATTGATGGAATCCATAGCTTCTTTGATAATGTGGAAATTATAAAAATCACGGTAGTATCTGGAAAACTGCCGGAGAAACATGATCAGATATTGCTTCTTTTCTTTCGCGGAACAGTCTTTAATTTCCTTGACGGTTTGTAAAAGAGGTCCGAAGTTAAACTGGTCGCCATACAGAGATTTCAGACGTTTGAGATTGGTTCTCATGGAGGTTCTTTTCCAGAAATTAACCAGGAACTCCCTGACCTGCCTCGGTGACAACGGTGGACAATACTTTTCGTAGACAGGTTTCATTTTGAAATTTGCGACAATTTGCGGCATCAGACCGGCAGCTCTGAATTGATGATAAAAAAGATTCAATAAAATTTTTTGGGCATCTTTCCGTTCTTTCAGCTTTTTTACGCCGTTTTCCGTTTCTTTTGTTTTTTTGGCTTTTTCGTATTGTTCGCGCGAATCGAAAAAGTCGAGCATTCTTTCTATATTATCGGGCTCCATGATTAATGCATCGAAAGCCTGATGGTCGGCATCGAAAAGACCCTCGACTGTCTGAAACTTTCGTTCGTGATTGTCCGCATGATTGTTGACGCTGTCTTCGGTCGTCAAATCAATTTGACCCAGCAGTTCGTGCATGATCAATTTGACGTTTTTGTAGTTGTCAATGTCTTCAGAGCGCTGGCCCATGAGCACATATTCTTCAATCAGAAAGAAATCGTCATTGGGATTGCCGACGTGCAAAAGGGGATTGGTAAGAAAAAAACTCGGCAAAATATCACGGGAGGGGAAGTGCGTTTCACGCATGTCTCTGAGTTTTCTCGTGTTCACATCAGCGAGAAGCTCAAAAAGTTCCTTGCCTACCGTCCGGGTAATCTGATTGTAGTGAAGCTTTATTTCCGACAATTTATCTTTAATGACAAAAACGTCGCTCTGATCATGCTTGGCGGACAGCTGATACATTTTCACAAGCGGTTCAATTTGTTCTACCAGTATTCTGTACTGTAATTTGACTTCTTCCAGAAACAATTTTGCCAGCGCCGTCTGTGCCAGAAAGTCAATCTGCACTTCAGAGGCCGTTTTTGCTTTATTGATTCCGTCGAGCAAAATATCGTTGCATATCCGTCTTAAGGCATCTTTCTCCGCTTCACAGAACTCTTTTTTGTATTCTTTGAAAAAAAATTCAGTTCCGCTGTGTTTGACCATCAAAAGAAACGTTGTCTTCTTCAGGCTGCTGTATACTTGAGGGCTGATGCGGACATCCAGATGAATATTGTCCACGCCCGGAGCGAGTCTGCTCAGAGAACAATAAATGTGGTAATGTCTAACGCCCAGATTTTTAATGGCCGGCGTTTTTTTAAACGGTTTGAAAATACCCAGACTTATCATGACATCCTTCGTTATGTTTCGGATAAACGCTTTACATCAATAGACAACCGGCGCACCAACAGGAATCAAGGATACAGACAAACACATGATTAATTTTTTACATTCAGATCAGCGCCCGATTAGAGGCAGTATCCTCGGCTTTTAATCAGGTCCAGCGCTTTGCAAAATCCCAGTTCGCATGCTTTTTTAACATCGCTGCATCCCTGCGTATTGTTTTCCAGCATGAAATAAGCCAAACCGCGATTGTTATATGCATTGGCGTTATTCGGCTCCAGCTTGATGGCCTTGTTGAAATCGTCGATGGCCATCTTGTAGTTTTTGAGCTTATTATGATTAATGCCTCGGATATTATATGCTTCGGCAAAATCGGGCTTGAGGCGAATGGCCTCACCGCAGTCGTCAATGGCTTCTTTATACTGGCCGAGATTATTGTGCACGGTTGCGCGATTGTAATAAGCCAGAACGAAATCAGGCTGCAAGCGGATTGCCGTGCTGAAATCTTCAAGCGCGAGCTGATTATTGCCGATATTTTTATAAGCAACACCCCGCTGATTATAGGTGTCGGCGTAATCGGGTTGCTGCTTAATGGCCTTGCTCAGATATTCTACAGCCTTCTGCGGTTCCGTATACTGTTTGCCGTCCCATAAAAGGTTTGCCTCGTTCGTCAGGTCGTCAGCGTTTTCAGAGGGCTTCGAACATGAGCAAATGAGAGTTAATGTCAGAATGAGTAGAAGGGTAAAAAAAGCACTTTTTTTCATAATATCCGCCTCCATGAATAATGTTTGGTATTGTGATTCACTAGCATAATTATTAGGAAAATTTAACAAAAAAATCGCTCCAAGTCACTTTATGTGCAGAAAAAACTCCGCCGGTTTAATGTGCAGCTTATCCGGCAGGATTGTTCTGACGATATTCAAACGATCCGGACCATCCGGGATGTCCTGATCGGCCAGATAAATCATTTTGCCGCTATGCCAGGCGCCTTTCCCGTCGTCTTCCAGAAGCAGAATCAGGGGCCGGTTGCGCTCGGCTTCCTCGGGATAATCCATAACCAGTCCAAAAGCTCCGTTGCTCAACTCCACGACGGAACCGATAGGATAAGCTCCCATCATGTGAATGAAACGCTTCAAGAGAATGGTGTCAAAGCTTTTTCCCGCTTCCGTCCACATCCATTTCAGCACTTCGTCGGGCGTATAGGACTTCTTCCGGTAAACTCTTTCGCTGGTCATTGCTTCATAGACGTCGGCGATGTGAATGATCTTGCCCATAAGACTCAGGTTGTTGATAAACAAGGTGCCGGGATAACCGGTCATGTCCAGATTCAGGTGATGTTCAAAAGGACCGAGGATGATTTTTGATCTCAATGAGGGATTGGTATTGAGCATAAGAATTTTTTTCACGCCCTTGACGGGATGTGTTTTAACAATATCCCATTCCACATTGGTCAATTCTCCATGTTTGAAGAGAATCTCTTTGGGAACATCTACCTTGCCCAAATCATGAAAAAGGCCGCAAATCGTCAGATGCTCGAGGGCGATGTCCGACAAGTCGATGTGTTTGCCCAGACATGTGGCGAGCAAGGCGACATTGACAGAGTGAGCGTACGTATAATCATCGTAGTCCCTGAGCGTTGCCAGCCCGATCAACAGGGCGGAATCCTGCTTGACCATATCCACGATATTCTGGGACAAACGTCTAACTCTGCGCACTCCCACCATACCTTCGGATACTTTATGGGCCACTTCTTTGACTGCTTCTATGGCCTGAAAATAATTTTTGCGCGCCTTCTCAAATTTTTTATCCTCGAGAGATCCGCTTTCCACGCTTTCATCGTCATCCTGTTTCGGAAGAATCGTCACCCATGAAAAATCATTTTTATTCAACTGTTCATCCAGCCAGGCAATGTGGTGATCGTGTTTGATGGTGTCATTGAGCAAGCGCATAAAAGCCATGATATTTTCGGGCAGCGCATTTTGGGCAGACTTCAGAAAATTGATGCTGCCGATGCCTCGTTTCGAAAAAAAATCCGCCATATTGTAAACAATAACCGCCGCGTCTCTGCGGTAGGGAATTTTTTCTCCTGCGAGATGAAAGCGGCTCCGATGCAAACGCAGACTGATATCGCTTTTGACAGTCAATTCATTGAGTATTTTCTGAAAAGAGTCGACACTGGTACGGACAATCTGATTGTTGTCCTGATACATCCGCACCGCGCTGATCATGTGATACATGGTTCTCAGAAAATCATGGCCCAATTTTTCCGGAATCGATCTTTGTTCAGACATGACTATCGTCCCTTTTTGTTTTTTTGAAAAAGTTCTTTGCCGGCTTTACGCGCAATTCTGCGCAGAGCGGGATTCAAACTGTGTCCCGCTTTTTCAATTACTTGACGGGCCTCCGGTATTTTCAAAGCCATCAAGGCCTGCGCGGCGCCTTCACGATATGCCGATTTTCTGAAGCCGCCCGTCCACTTCCGCTGCAGCAGGATTTGACTGAGCAAGGGAATTGAACGTGCGGATCCGCATTTTCCCAAGGCGGCGAAGCACTCCATGATATGTTCAATGCCGATAGTCCCTGGTTTCCGGCTTTGAATGTATTGCAGCAGAAAATCTTCCGCAAGATTATTCCGTGTCCTGCCCATGTGCATCAGGACGACCCGGCGCACCGATTCATCCGGGTCGTCGATAAACTCAAAAACTTTTGCCGCCTGATTACTGCCGGACTGTACGATTGTCTTGATCGCCAGGCGACGAACCGACGAAGAGAAATGGCGGGCCAGTTTCATAAGATGATTCAACGATATGTCCGCATCCAGCTTCGACAGGAAGAAAACCAGTTTCTCTGCCGTTTTTTCATCCGCCGTCGTGATCAATGGATCGAGAGAATTCATGTCCTGCTGAATAAGGACAATAATCGTGTCCTGGGTCATTTGTTCCAACTGCGACGGTTGTCCGGAAAGCAAAAGCTGCATCAACGTATCAAGAGCTTGCGGATGAAGATGCTTGAAAACCTGCCCGAGAAATTCAATTTGCCTGAAATTGAAGGAACTCCAGGCTTCCTTCAGCGGTTTCAGGCACCTGGTATCGGATGAAATGTTGTTGTAGAAAGTTTCGATTAAAGGGCCGGCCTGCGGACAATTCAGCCGTCCGCTGTCCATAATCTTGCGAAGGCCGTTGAGAATGATTACAGCAGCCTCGAAATCACGACGACGAATCGAACCGTCAAATTCTTCCGAGATGACTTCCAGAATAACGTTGAAATCTTTTTCTTCTTTGTGCTGGAGAAGCATATCTAGCAGCATGTTCAAATGTGCGGTCGCGGGCAGCATTTCTTCGCGGGAAATCATTTCCTGGAGAGCGATTTGCTCACTGGTTGTCAGCAAAAAAGAATCTTGATCAAAATCCGGTCCGCCGGTTGAAACATCATCGGTTACTGTTTTGTCGAACGCGGCTGTTTCCTCCGGCGCAGAGTCTCCCGCTCCCGCTTCATCAACGGCCGGCATGGTATCGGATCTTAAAGACTGATCGAGTTTGTCGACGGTGTGTTCTGAAACAAAATCATCGGCCTGATAAAACACATGATCAAAACGGGCTTCCCAGAAAGCGGTGACAATATCGCCTTCCGGTTCTTTTGTCAGCACGGAATATTTTTGAACAATCGATAATAATTCGCGAATTTCTTCCAGATCAATCCCTTCCGTAAACTCCAGCCATCTTATTCCATCACGGAAAAGCGTGAAGGTGAGAGATCCTTCTTCCGGGGGTTCGGTCTGGACCTCGATTTTCTGACAAAGAACTCGATCCCTTTCGAATTCAAACCGGATATCTCCATATTTGCGAATATGGGCATCCAACGCTTCATGGAATTGTTTGATGGAATTGGAACTGATGCTGTGGCCTTCAGGATACAACGACACGTTCTTGCTGGTCAGCACCATCTGGACGAACAGCTTTTTGATATCATCCGATTGCTTGATCGAAAGGAATTTATCCGTTTCCTTATTGTCGTTATCCCGGATGTTCATCACGGCACCGCTTTTCTATAAAAAATTTATAATGATTATGCAATCGTGACAAATTTAAAATAACCGGCAGGTAGCCAACGTGTTTATTTGTTTCGGTCTGAATGATCCTGCCCTTGAGCGTTAAATCACCGTAAATATTTAAAATTTTTTTAATCTTATACGTGAAAAATTATAGAAAATGTATGCTTCCCTGTCAAGCCAATCTTGACGGTGAAAAGGAGCAAATCGTTTTTCAATTACCGGTTTGGATTCCGGGAAAATACAGGTGGAAAGCGATGGAATTTGGTAGCGGGGGAAGGATTCGAACCTTCGACCTTTGGGTTATGAGCCCGTTTATATATATTTGATACCATTCTAACCACAAATCACTTGACATAATTTATTATAACATTTAAACTACTTACGAATGATAACCTTTGGGTTTGAGATAATCGAAAATCATCGATTTTGATTCAGGGTGGTAGCAGGGTGGTAGCAAGAAATTTTTTATTCATCTTTGACCTTTGGGCTTATCGTGATTTTTTTTGCTACCAGTTACCTACTTGAAAGGGGGAAAAATGGCGGGCAGACAAAAGACAAAATATCGCGGAGTGTATGAACGGATTGCCGAACAACGAACATGGAAGGGTAAGCCAGATGTTGCCTTCGACATTACTTTTCGATTTCAAGGGAAAAAAATCTGGGAAAAAGTCGGGTGGCTTAGTGAAGGATACACAGCGCAGCTTGCAGCAGATGTTCTTGCTGAAAGAATACGTTCAAAACGACACGGTGATGAACTTCCACAACAGAAAAAAATTGCAGTCACCTTCCAGAAATTAGCAGAGAAATATCTTAAATGGTCGGAACAGAACAAGAACAGGAACGGCATAGAAGACAAGAGCCGCTATGAGAAACATCTCAAGGCCCGCTTCGACAACAAGCGGCTTGATGAAATCACTTTGCTTGATCTTGAACGTCTCAAAAGAGATATGACAAACGACGGGAAGTCACCGAAGACAATTGCACATTGCCTTGCACTAATCCGGGCAATGTATAACAAGGCTATTGATGGAAGTCTTACCGGCATTAGGTACAACGGAGAAAATCCTGTCAAGAAAAAGAGACCCGGAGAAAAGAAGGGTATTATGCCAATTGTGAAAAATGCCCGCGATAGATTTTTGACAGTGAGTGAATCGGAAATTCTGTTAAAAGAATTAAAACGAAATCATCAGAAGAAAAATGAATATATTGAGCTGGAGGATCCGAAGCTTCACGACATGGCCCTTATTTCATTACATACAGGAGCCAGGGCCGGAGAAATCTTTAATCTGAAAGGTCAGGATGCTGATTTTCAAAATGAGCTTACAGCTCTCAGAGACACAAAAAACACAGAGACCCGTTATGCGCCGATGACTGAAGACGTAAAGAAGATATTGGAGAAAAGAAAGCCGGATGATTTGAACGCTTATTTTTTTACTAACAAGGACGGTGGAAAAATAAAAGAGGTCTCAAACGCATTTCAACAGATTGTCAATAAGCTAGGATTTAACGACGGCATCGAAGATGCACGGCAGCGGGTTGTGTTCCATACCCTTCGACATACATTTGCAAGCTGGCTGGCTATACAAGGAACGCCACTCTATACCATAGCAAAGCTTATGGGTCACAAGTCAATTGCCATGTCAGAGAGATATGCACACCTAAGCCCGGATCATAAGAGGGAGGCTGTTAACGCGGTAGCATCGACATTGAAGAAAAATAAATAATCAGAAAATCAGGCGGAGGGATAGATATGAAGAAAAAGATTCATCCAGAAGACCAAACTAAGGAATTGAACAGGGCCAATCTTGAATTTCTTAAGTGCAATAAAAAAGAATATAAAAATATTATGGAATTGGTTGAAAAAAATGAAAAAGCGCGTGATGAGTTTACTACATATTTATCAATGCGTTTAGGGCAAAGAAGTAAAGAGTATAAAGATTCTTGGGATGTTATTTTAAAAGATGAAATCTTTGTTAAAGAGCTAAAAGATAAGATTACGAAAATCGAAATACCACCCGCAGCAAACGCAACTTATCCTTTTGAGCGTTTTGGAATAGATGTAGCATACAAAGTTATGATAGATGGGGGTAAAGATATTTTTCATATGTCCAAAGATACCCGGAATAAAAAATATCTCGATTATCTATGCCAGCACGCGCGGGAGATATTCACAGAACTTACAAATGGCGAACCTTCAAATTATTTGTTGGTAGGCATTGATTTAAGGCGAAACAAAGATGTTATTCTTAAAGAGTTTGAAAATTTACCCATGATTAATAATTTAAGTAAAATAAAAGCACTTTCAAAAAAAATTCCAAATAGACGACTTAAATGGCTTTCATCTGTCGATGAAATTCTTGAAGTATGGAAATTATACGGGCAAGCCGGCAGACAACCGGGAAAACTGACATTCAAAGATATAAAAAAAATTGTCAATCGGCCGTTGTCAACAATCAAAGATCAGTGGTGCATGGCCTACGAAAAAATATTTGGCATACCGTACACACGAGAATCAAAATATATTTCGGAAGAAAAGAGAGCTGACGCAACTCAACTATGCTCAAAGTGTCCACATGGCGCGAAATGTTATCGAGGTAATGATTGGTATCCTTGCAGTGCTTATCTTGAAATTGCGGGTAAAGAAAAGAATATCAAATATACAGAATACAACGATAATATTCTTTATGATAACCAAGAATAATTAATAAATACTTACACGAAAAAAATTTACTTTACCCTGGCTTAGTCCAGGGTTTTTTTATTTCTACGGAATAGACCCCCTCTCTTATTTCGGCTTTTTCTATAGGTGAAGTCAAATTATAGAAAGGAGTGCATTATGGGACAGGTTAAGATTGCGTTAAGTCCGAAAGAAGTTTGTGAAAGTTATCCGGCATTAACAAAATCAGAGGGCACGCTTGCAAATTGGCGAAATCAAAAGCGCGGCCCAAAATTCTATATGTGCGGGCGCAAACCCATTTACCGGCCCAAAGACATCGAAGACTATCTTTTTCAAAATCCGGTTTTGACAATCGACAGCGCGGAGGTGCCGCGATGATTCCCTTCATTCTAATTCAATTCGATCCTGAAACATTAAAACCGATGGCAGTCTTTCCTAACGGCAGCAACGATGAGGAAACGGCAAAATTGCAAGAGATTGCAGATAAGATGCTAGCAGCAATTCAGGATGACAACAAATGACGAGACTGGAAGCTGTTCAGGATTATACACGCCGGGGATTCTCACTTGTACCATTCCGGGCCATACCACCTGAACCGGGGCAAACCAAATGGCATAAAAAGCCTATTGTCTCTTGGGAAGATCGGCAACGGCAAGCGCCGGATAAAGAAACGGTCTTGCAAGAGTTCAGACAATACCCGGATGCTTTAATCGGTTGCTGCACTGGAAACGTTTCTGGAATTGTCAATCTTGATGTTGACGATGACGAAGGGCGCGAGCGTGCCGACGATTTGATTCCAGACAGCTTGTTAGTTCCCACTTACAAAACAATAAGCGGCGGACAGCAAATGATTTTCAAAGCACCTGAAGATTGCCCGTCGGGTGCCGTCCGTTTTCTTCCCGGATTGGATTTCAGGGGAAAAGGTTCCTGTACTATTTTGCCGCCATCCGATAAAGGTTATATTTGGATGGATGGGCTTTCACTTTCCGACGTCGAGCCGCCGCCGGTGCCTAATGCGCTTCTAAGCGCAATAAATAATAATATAAATAATTCTATATATAGAGATGAAGTCAAAACTGAAGTCAGTGACTTCAAACGGCTTCAAGTGACTTCAAGTGACTTCAAAATGTTTGAGAATGGAAGGCGTGATAACGATCTTTTTCATATTGCAAATATCCTGACAAAAGGTGGGATGCCGGAACATGAAATCGTGCAAGTGCTTGAACATCTTATTATTTCATGGGGTGAAACCCCGGATCAAAAATGGATAGAAACAAAAATACAAAGTGCTTTACAGCGTGCGGAGAAGCGAGAAATAAACTTTTCACAAGAGGTCAGAGATTTTGTAGTGACTTCAAATGGCTTCTTTCTGACTTCAGATGTCTTCAACCGACTTCAAGTGACTTCACGACAGGAAAAGAAGAATGTTGTCTTAAATCTTTTACGATTGAAGAAAGAAGGAATCATTGAAAAACACGGCAATAAAGACGGCTGTTACCGTAAAATTGAAACCGATATTGAACCCGTAAATTTCCTGACAGCGCCCACAGGTGAATTTAAAATCAATATACCGATGGGTGTTTCTGATTACTGCATACTTTATCCGGGAAATATTATAATGGTTGCCGGAAGTAAAAGCGCCGGGAAAACTGCTTTCCTTTTAAATATAGTAAAAGACAATCCACAACATGAAATTGTTTATCTCAATTCTGAAATGGGTGACACTGAATTTCGGAAACGGCTTGAACTCTTTGGAACGCCGCTTTCAGATTGGAAGTTTCGAGCATATCATAGGTCGTCTAACTTTGCCGATTTAATCACTCCGGAAAAGAAAATCTTTATTGTCGATTTTCTGGAAGTGACAACAGACTTTTGGAAGGTTGCGCAATACATTCAAGAAATCCATAAGAAACTAAAAGATGGAATCTGTATCATTGCCTTGCAGAAATCGGAAGGCCGCGACAATGGCCGGGGCGGTGACTTCTCAAAGGAAAAAGCGCGGCTGTATCTTAGTCTTGACTATCTGCATGACAAGAAAATTAATCAAGTCAAAATAGTTGATGCGAAAGCATGGCGCAAAAATACGAATCCGCGTGGAATGTACCGACAATATAAACTTGCCAATGGTGCGAAGTTTATTCCAGTCAGTGATTGGAAGGAATAGATTATGACAAATAAATCGAAAAAATATTGTGCTGCCTTCCCGTGTTCTAACCTTGCTGTTTATGGCGCTTATTGTGCTGAACATAAACCGGCAGCAGCACTGAAAGAGACTGACCCCTTTTATTTATCCCCTGTATGGCGAAGGTTTAGAGCGTGGTATTTAACAAATCACCCCTTATGCGAACAGTGCGAACGTGAAGGCCGATTGATTAAAGCTGATATGGTGGATCATATCATTGAAATTAAGGACGGCGGAGCATTGACAGACGAATCAAACGCCATGTCATTATGTTGGAAGTGTCACGGGATCAAAACTGCAAAGGCAAAAAATCATCGGAAATCTAGGAAAGATAACCGCGCTGGTAGTCGGACGGAGACTTATTAAATGGGAAGACGTGGCATTCAATCACCGGCAAGCAAAGCAATTAAACCCAGACGGGCAAGTCGGGCAAAATGTTTGCCGTGGGAAAAGAAAAAGCTTACCCGTGCGGAAAAAGTAATTGCCTTTTGTGAATTTTTGCCGATTACAGCCGGAATTCATGCTGGGCATAAGTTAAAGCTTCGACCGTGGCAAAAAGACATTGTAAGGGCTATTTATGCGACCGATGCCGACGGATTACGAATTATCAGAACGGCCCTTGTCACCCTTCCCCGAAAAAACGGAAAAACTGCTTTAGCGGCGGCACTGGCATTGTGTCACCTTTTGGGACCGGAATCCGAACCCAGAGGGCAAATATTTTCAGCAGCAAGCGACCGGGAACAAGCTTCAATTATCTATCGGGAAATGGAAGCAATGATTTTGAGAGTGCCGGAATTTGAATCAAGATGTCATATTCAATCTTTTCATAAAACGATTAGCGACACAGTAACAGGCAGTGTTTACCGGGCAATGACATCCGATGGACGGAAAGCGCACGGTTTGAGCCCATCTTTCATGGTCTATGATGAGCTTGCCCAAAGCAATGACCGGGAACTTTACGACAACTTAGTTACAGGAACCGGCGCCCGTAAAGAACCTTTAATGATTGTTATCAGCACCCAGAGCGCCGACCCTAACCATATTATGAGTGAACTTGTTGACTATGCCTTGAAAATAAAAGACGGCACCTTGCCGGATGATCCCACTTTTTACGGCTGTATCTATGCGGCCCCGGATGACTGTGATCCGTGGGATGAAAAACTCTGGTTTGATTGTAACCCGGCGCTTGATGATTTCCGATCACTGGAAGAAATGCGGATATTTGCAGAGCAAGCAAAAAAGATACCGGCAAAAGAATCAGTCTTTAAAAATTTATACCTGAATATGCGTGTTGATCCGGTTGCAAAATGGATTTCATCGAATGACTTTGAGGCGTGCATCGATGAAATGCCGGATTTATCGGGCCGTGAATGTTACGCGGGCCTTGACCTATCATCTACGCAGGATTTAAGCGCCTTGTCACTATGTTTTGCACCACTAGAAGAAAATGAACCTTTTTATACTCTTCATTATGCGTGGTGCCCCTTAAATGCGATAAAAACCCGTTCTAAGGCTGATCGGGTACCTTATGACCTTTGGCATAAGCAGGGACATATAGAAGCTACACCGGGCAGCGTTGTTGATTACAGTTATATTTTGAAACGAATAGAAGCTATTTCAAAACAATTCTTATTGAAGGGAATTTTATTTGACCGCTGGGGCGCTACAAAGATCATAAAAGATTTAGAAGACATGAACCTGACAGTTATAGAATTTGGTCAAGGCTTTGCTTCGATGTCTCCGCCTTCCAAAGAAATGGAAAAATTGATTTTAGCTCGAAAGATAGTCTTTCCGGATAATCCGGCACTGAAATGGTGTTTTTCAAATGTGATTGCAGAAACAGACGCCGCCGGAAATGTGAAACCGTCAAAGAAATTGAGCCGGGAAAAAATTGACATGGTTGTAAGTACGATCATGGCACTTGATGGATCATTAAGGAACCGAAAGAAGGAAATTACTCCAACAATTTGTTGGATATGATGTTTTAAATATTTGTCTCCCAATGGGAGACATTAACAATCAGGCAGTGGCGGACTAGCTATCCATCACTAAAGCAAATTAAGGCATGTCGGTGCCGACACATCGACGTGCCTTTTTTGTTGCCTGCAATCAAAAGTAACCAGCGGTTACAAAGGAGGATAAATGGAAAAAAGAAGTTTTGAAATTGATGTCGGCAGCATCCGGGCGGAGACACGCACAGTTCAAGCAAGTCTATCGAGTGAAACCCCGGTGAAGCGTTATGACGGTGAAGAAGTGCTTTCCCATAAGCCAGGAGCGGTTGACCTAAGCCGGGCGCCCCTTCCCCTGCTTTGCAGTCATAACAACACAGCTTTGCCGGTGGGCGTCGTGGAAGGGTTGGCAGTAGCAGACGGAAAGTTGAGAGGCACCATAAGACTTTCAGCAAATCAGGAGTCTTTATGGCGGGACATTCAAGACGGCATTCTTAGAAATCTGTCAATCGGTTATCAAATCACAGAAAAGCAGAAAACAAAGCGGGGCTACATTGCCACAAAGTGGATGCCTTACGAGTGCTCACTTGTAGCGGCCCCAGCAGACAACACAGTCGGAATAAACCGATCAATTAACCAAAAAGGAGAAATTAAGAAAATGGACAGAAACGATTTATTGAAAAGTAAAAAGGCAGCAGTTGAAGAACTGGCAGAACTGGCAAAGAGCGGCGAAAATGTCGAACGCATGGAAGAGTTAAAGGGCGAAATCCGGGCTTTTGACAGCAGACTTGAGGCGCTGGATATGGCCGAAGCTGGGAAAAAAGATTTAAAAACTTTTGTTCCCGACGTTAAAAAAGAAGAACGTGCGATCATTGAAGTAATCGGCGGCCCTGCTAAAGACCGCACTTATGCCGGCATGTTCAATCAGGGGCGAAAACTGGAAGTCAATGAAGAGGAAATCAGAGCTTTCCGGGCGTCTATGGTAGAAGGTACGCCGTCCGCTGGTGGTTTTTCCGTGCCCGAACCGTTGGCCGCACAGTGGCTTGATGACAATATCGAATCCGAAATCATCCGCCCGCGGGCGACCGTGTGGCCGATGGAATCAGCTACGCGCAAGGTACCCGGCTGGGATGCAGCGGATCAGACAGGCGGCACCCTCTTCGGCGGATTCGCTATGGAGTTTTTAGCAGAGGAAGGCACCGGGAATAAACAGACCGGCAAACTTAGAGTAATTCAGCTTGCGGCTAAAAAAGGCGCTATCTTTGTTGACATATCAAACGAGCTTCGGGAAGACGGGCAAGGCTTTGAGGCACAGCTTGACCGTGCAATGAAAACTTCCATCGGTTACGGCATGGACGCTTATTTCATCGGCGGATCGGGAGCAGGACAGCCACTGGGAATTAGAAACGACCCGGCAAAGATCACAGTTGCCAAAGAAACGGGACAAACCGCAGATACTATAATTTATACAAATTTAACAAAGATGTTTTCCCGTATGTATCCGGCGGGGCGGCAGCGTGCAATCTGGTTGGCTAATGATGACACTATCCCCCAGTTGCTTTCACTTTCAATAACTATGGGAACCGCTGGCGCACACGTCCCGGTAATGACCGAAAGCAATGGACAGTTCAAAATTTTAGGCCGTCCGGTAATATTCACAAGTCACATGCCGACGCTGGGAGACGCCGACGATATAATGTTTGTTGATTTATCTCAATATGCAATCGGTATTCGTCGAGGGCTTCAGCTTGAAAGGTCTAATATCCCCGGTTGGACACAGGATTTAATGAGTTACCGGGCCTTGCTTCGATTTGACGGTCAAGGAACTTGGAATGCGGCTATTACCCCGAAAAATGGCAATAGTTTGTCATGGTGTGTCGGTCTGGCAACACGTTAATCATTTAACATAGGCGGCCCTTCGGGGCTGCCTTAACCATAAGGATAAAAACATGAACTTTCCATTTTTTAAGAAAAGAGCGGCTTCCTGGGCGAATTTAGACGCCTTCGAGGGCCGCGACACATCCAGCGGCATTCATATCAATGAAACCGTGGCGCTGGGGATACCGGCGGTTTATGCCTGTATCAGAGTCTTGACCGAGGCCATAGCATCTTTACCGCTGATTACTTATGAACGGTTCGACAACGGAGACAAAGAACGGGCCAAAGGCTTTTCACTGTATAGCATTCTACATGATGCACCTAATCCGTTAATGACTTCTTTTGAGCTTCGAGAATTGCTTGTCGGGCATTTATGCCTTCGAGGCAATGCCTATTGCTTCATTGAGCGCGACAATGGCGAAGTAGTGGCATTATGGCCTTTACATCCTGATAAAGTGACCGTGGAATTGTCTGGCCGGGAATTGATTTATAAACATCAAAATGACGGCACCGAGAAAACTTACAGCATGGCGGACATTCTGCATATCCGGGGCTTATCTACCGACGGCATTATCGGCTATTCACCTTTGACGCTGCTTAAAGATTCTTTTGGATACAGTAAAGCTGTTCAGGAATATTCAAGCAGCTATTTCAAGAATGATGCTTCACCGGGCGGAATCTTATCAACGCCGAACGCTTTAAATACACAGAGCAAGGCGGATTTAAGAAACGCATGGTCAACGGGGCATTCAGGAAAAGGGAAGCATCACCGGGTGGCTATAATGGATAATGACCTTAAATGGCAATCCGTCGGTGTGTCTCCGCAGGATTCCCAGCTTATCGAATCACAGAAATTTTCAGTTGTGGAAATTGCCCGCGTTTACCGGGTGCCGTTAAATTTAGTTATGGACTATGAACGCAGCACCTATTCCAATGTGACCGAACAGAACCGCAGTTTTTTAACGCATACCTTGCAGCCGTGGCTTTCCCGGATCGAACAGGCAATGGCCAAAAGTCTTTTGACGCAAAAAGAAAAAGAAAAATATCTTATTGAGCACTTAACACAGGGTTTCTTGCGAGCGGATACAAAGACCCGCTATGAGTCGTATAAAATCGCCATTGAGGCCGGATTCCTAACCGTTGATGAAGTCAGACAGCTTGAGAATATGAACCGTTTATCAGAACCGAAAGTTCTATAAAGAGGGCATTCCTATGACATGCAACGAATGTGATAAACGGGATCAATGCAAAAAACCATGTGAGGCCGTTAATAAAATCTTGTGGAAGGATAATCACGTCATGGAAAAGCATTTTTCAGATGCTATCATCGTTTTTCCGGGCAATGCCAAAGAACGGCATTTTTGTGAATTGACAGACAAACAGCAAGACCAAATATCGGAATCAGATGTTATACCGTGGAGTAGCGGGGATATGAGCTTTACACAAACAAAGGTTTTTGTTGAGCGTTTCTTTAATAAGGTGCCCTGTAAGATATTAGCCGAACGTTATGGAGTGAAAGAAAACACTATCGTTTGCATGTATAAAAATGCAGTTGAAAGGCTGGATAAAATCATAAAGACATTGGATGCACGGAAGGAGGGAATCAAAGCAATGAAACCACAGAGATTTACCGACGATCAAAAAATATTTTTACTGGTTCATGTTTTCGGGTTCAGTCAAATGGAAGTGGCTACAATGTTTAATGTCGATCACAGAATCATCAGCAAAAAGATAAAACATATGACAAAGAAATATTCAGAGGCTTTCAAGGATCAGGCAAAATCCGTATATGATGGCCTGACAAAAGAGCAAATAAAAAAACGAATAGCGTTTTAAAATTAAACTTGATTTTCTTTAAAAAAGCGCTATTCTGAAAAAGCTTATAATCTATTACGGAAAGGACACCCGTTAGTTGTCTATTTTTGTTTGTGGTATAAACTTAAATCTGGTCATGGAATCCGTCACCCGTAAGGGCCGGAAGGCTTTAATAGAGCCTTAAGCGTTCCATGACCTCTTTTATTTTATGGAGGATTGAACTATGAAGAATGAAGAAGAAAAAAAAGACGCAGTGTTGTACGATCGGACGGGGCGTAAAACCAAAGTGACAAGACAGGCGGATGACGGCATACAGAGGTGTTATGAGGTTGAACGGGAAGGTGTAGATCATGTAGAAACTTTGAAGATTTACCCGGAGCATTTGGTTGATCTTCTACACCAAAGCCTTTATCCGCTCTCTAACCTTAAAGACATTTTAAACAATGAAGATGAGCCACCCGCAATTTATTTTTTACTGGATCACTTGATCGAAGAGGCCGAAGAACAGATAAGCTATATTTGTGACACGATTAACGGGCAGATCGGAACCATAAAACTGGATTGCGCAAAATCTTGTTGGCCGTTGGAAAAAGGACAGATAATAGCAGCGTATATCGTGCCCAAAAAGGCAGAAGCGGCGACGTAGCAGACCACGAACAAGGGCCGGATTAACTGGCCCTGTTAATTAAAAAAAAGAAAGGGAGGTAATAAAATGAATGCTGAAGTATTAAACGCACTAAAAAAGGAAATGAAGTTACAGGACAAGCTCATAAAAATAATTAGCCGTATAGATAAACTTCCCGATACTCAGAGAAAAAAATTAGAAGCAATGAACATTATCGGGCCAAAGTATGATAAAAAATTGTTTGATATGATAAAGGAGCGTAAAGAGATAAAAAAACTGCTTGAAAAAGAGCTTAAAGGAGGAAAGTCTGTATATGACGGTCTTTCTAAAAATGATATGGTAAAGAGGATGACCGGGCAGTAAAAAAGAAAATAAATAATATCAAATCCAAAAGGCGGACACGATCCGCCTTTTGGATTGGTAAAATAAAAATGCTGGTAGCAGGACGGTAGCACGGAAAGAAAAAGGGTTTAACGAAAACTCGCTAAGCCCTTGATTTAATTGGTAGCGGGGAGAGGATTCGAACCTCTGACCTTTGGGTTATGAGCCCAACGAGCTACCGGACTGCTCCACCCCGCGACATTACAAAAACGTTGACTTTACACCATTATCTCCCTTGTTTGTCAAGGAGTTATTTTATTAATATCCTGATTGCTTTCCACGGATTTACATTTTCATGCAGTGATATAACCCATGAAGCGATAAATCAGTTTGGCTGCCATGAAATCAGGCGCGATATTGCCGGAAATCGGAGCCAGTTCCACGACGTCGAAGCCGCGGATCTTGCAGGTGCGTGAAACGGATTTAAGCAGGCGCAGCACATCCCTCCAGTACAAACCTCCCGGTTCCGGTGTCCCGGTGGACGCCATGATGGAAGGATCGAAAACATCCAGATCGATGGTGACAAAGATATCGCCTTTGATGTCCCTGCAGATTTTCTCGCACCAGTCTTTTCTTTCCGCGACAAAGTCCGCGCTGTAGGATTTCACGTCACTGGTCGGCAAAAAATCGCCTTCTTCCTTGCTCATGCTCCGGATGCCGACCTGAACGAGCGGGCAGAGCTCCGAAATTCTTCGGGCGACGGAAGCATGGCTGTAAGGGCTTCCCTGGTAACTGTCTCTTAAATCGGCATGAGCGTCCAGTTGCAGAACGGAAAGTCCGGGATATTTTTCTTTCAGCGCCTGCACCGCTCCCAGACTGATGCTGTGTTCTCCGCCCAGCATGACGGGTATTTTATCCAGCGCGACAATTTTGGAAATCTTTTTCCGCACGGCAGCGATCATGTTTTTCGGCCCGCGGGCGTCAACATCGACCGGAAGCGTCGTGTGAATTCCGGCCAGATACGTTTCTTTCTTCAATTCCTCATCATAGAGCTCCATGTTGGTGGACGCCTCGATGATGGCTATCGGTCCGCGGCGGCTTCCCGGTTGATATGTCGACGTCAGATCATAGGGAACCGGCACCACGACAAATGTTGCTTCGCGCAGGGAGTGCGCGGGATAAATTCCTCCAAAATTCATTATGGTCATCCTTTCTTAAATTAAATTCGGTTGGGGTCATCAGCCCCGGTAACGATGGATAACAAAATTATTATTCTCATAATAGACAAAGGAATAATGTGTTATCCAGTCGCCAAGGGTTACAAACGTTCTTTCCCGGCCGTCCACATCATAACTATTGATGACCGGCACATGACAGTGGCCGAGAATAACGGCATCAAAGCCGTCACGAAATTTGTTCAGGGCGAACGGCTCCATTTTTTTAACCAGAGCGTTGCCGTCTTCCGTCGTGAGCTCCTTGCTGGCCGTAGAAAACAGCCCCGCCAGGGACCAGCGGACGGACGCCGGGATCAAACGCTGGAGGTTGTAAAAAACGTTGCTGCGCAGAATTTTACGCAACATCAGGTATTTGGAATTGGTGCTATCCGCAGTGTCGCCGTGGGCGATCAACACCTTCAGATGATCCAGCCTGGCTTCCATGAATTCCTCGGCGATATCCAATCCCAGCACATCGGCGAAATAATCTCTCATAAAAAAATCGTGATTGCCTTCGCATAAGTGAATGCCGATGCCGGAATTTTTCATCTCTTTTAATTTGTCAATCACGGGTTCAAATTCCGGATTGACTTTCTCTTTCGGACAGAACCAGAAATCAAACAAGTCTCCGGCAATGTAAAGATGATCGATCAACGTTCTCCCGTCGGATTTTGCGCCCGGATCGGCTGCCGTCATCACATGGCCTGCCTGAACGGCATCAAAAAAATTTAGCAGTTTCTTATATCGTTCATCGCCGGCTTTTCGTAAATGCGCATCGGAAATGAAAATGGCTTTCATAGGTTAAATCCGCGTGTTTAAAGTGAATCTTGTTTAGCAGATACA
>DAOPVC010000028.1:0-23076 GCA_035350895.1 Smithella sp.
GGCAGTATTTGATTTCATCCTCGGTATAACGGTAGTTGAGCGGCACGGCCAGCGCGCCTATTTTCAGAATACCGAAATAGACCGGCAGCCACTCCAGACAGTTCATCAGCAAGATTCCAACCTTGTGTCCTTTTTCCAGACCTCTTCCGAGCAAAAAATTAGCCAAACGGTTGGCCTTGTCGTCAAATTCGCGCCAGGTCATTTCCCGCCGGTAACGATTCTCCGGGTTGGTTTCAACAAGTTCGTAATCTTTCCAGTTTGCTTTAACTTCCTGGATTTGCGGATTGATTTCGACAAGGCTTATGTCTTCACCGTACAGGGCGGCGTTGCGGGTCAGAATTTCTGTGATGGGCATTTTTCGTTCCTTCTTATACTGATTTGCGCCGTAATACGCGGGCAGCTTCACAAGCTCCACAGGAGTCTGTGTTTACGGGAAACACGATACGAATTTCGAAGATGTATGTCAAGAATGTTTTGGCCAAACGATGATCAAGATTAGGATTGACTTTAAATATTTCCGTAGTAAAATCAATATAAACGGGGAAAGAAGCCAGGGTCAAGCATAACCATCATATTAACTAACCGCCTGATTTTAAGTAAGGGAGGAAAAGAATATGGTTCCGTTCCGGAAACATTTTCATCTTGCTTCTTTCCTGATCATCATCCCTCTGCTGACCCTGCTGACACTGATCGGCTGTGAACAGCAGAAAAAGAGTCCGTTGGAAAAGATCACCATCGCCTACACGACAAATATCAATCCGGTTATTGTACATATCGCTTTTGCTAACGGTTTTTTTAAAGAAGAAGGCTTGGATGCTGCGCCGCAGTCACATGCTTTCGGGAAACCGGCGCTCCAGGCGGTCATCGAGGGCAAGGCTGATCTGGCAACCGTGGCGGATACGCCGATTGTGTTTGCCGTTATGGACGGCAAACCCATCACGGCGCTGGCGGTGCTCCAGACGTCCAACAGAAACACAGCTATCGTAGCGAGACTGGACAAAGGAATTGCCCGGCCCGTGGACTTAAAAGGGAAAAAAATCGGCCTCACGCCGGGCACAACGGGTCATTTTTTTACGGATTCATTCCTGCAACTCCACAATATCGACAGCAAGCAGGTCAACATGATTGACTTGGCGCCCGATAAAATGGCTCATGCTCTGGAAACAGGAGACGTTGACGCCGTCTGCACATGGAATCCCAACTTGACACAAATTAAAAATAAACTGGGAAGAAACGGAATCATATTTTTCGGTGAATCACTCTACACTGAAAACTTCTGCCTGGTCGCCGGGCAGGAATATGCCAATAAGAACCCCGCAGCGGTAAAAAAAGTTTTGCGCGCTCTGATCAAGGCTGAAACATTTGTGCAGCAACATCCCGAAGCGGCCCGGCAGCGCGTCGCCGAATTCATCAAGGTAGATAAAACTCTGCTTGATGACATGTGGGATCTGTTCACTTTCCGGGTGGTCCTCGATCAGGCTCTGCTGATGGACCTTGAAGACCAGACGCGATGGGCGATAAAACAACACCTCACCGGAAATCACAACATGCCCAATTATCTTGATTTCATTTACATTGACGGACTGAAGTCCATTAAACCCGAGGCGGTAAGCATCATTCATTAGCAGCCGATGTAAAGCGTAATGCATTTCTGATCTCCACGAAGGACACGATACGACACGGGAATAAAATGAAGATCCGAACCCGGCTAAAACTCAATACATGGTTGTCCCTGGCCGCGATAATACTCCTGATTGTTTTTCTGGGATGGGCGTTCAGAGAAGCAAATCTGGCCGACCAGAATGTAACACTGGCGCAGGAAATACAAAAAGCCGCCCTGGAGCGTATCATCTTGCGGGACGATTGGATCCTGCACCGGGAAGACCGGGCAAAAATTCAATGGTATGCGAAGACGGAATCCCTCCGTCAACTCCTGGAATCGGCGCTCCCCAGATTCAAAAGTAAAAAATCCCGGGAACTGCTGCGAGAAGCCATACAGCACTTTGAGACGACGCATGTTTTATTCGATGCAATTTTAGACAAACATCAGCGGGAAGAACGCGACCCCAACGAGCGATTTGCTTATTCCGAGACGGAACTAAGAATGCTCAACCAGGTTCTTTTAAAAGCCTATTCTTTAAATGACAGCATCAGCAGATTAAGGGAGCATTTATTAAAAGAAGCGGAAACCGCCCGCGACATCATGCTGGTGATGATTTTTTTCTTCATCGTGGGAGGCATTTCGGCAATCGTCATCAATTCAATGTTCCTGAACAGAATCGTCGCCAAAGGGGTGTCAACCCTTACGCAGGGGATCCGGGTTATCGGCCATGGCAATCTGGATCATAAAATCGCCGCGACCGGAAATGATGAACTGGCGGATTTAGCCCGGGCTGTCAATGAAACAACGGCGAAACTGAATCAATCCTATACGTCGGTCAGAAATTTGCAAACAGAAATCTCCGAACGTAAAAAAGTAGAGGAAGAGATCAAGAAGCTTTCCCTTCACCAGCAGACGCTTCTGGATGCGATTCCAGACATTATTATGGAAGTGGATATCAATAAAATTTACACATGGGCCAACGGGCCCGGTATCAAATTTTTCGGGAAGGACGTGATCGGCAAAACCGCTGATTTTTATTTTGTCCGGGAACAGGATACGTACGACAGGGTCCAGCCTATTTTCAACGGCAGCAATGATCTTATCTATCTGGAAAGCTGGCAGAAACGCCAAGACGGACAAGAGAGGCTGCTGGCCTGGTGGTGCCGGGCCATCAAAGACGTGCAGGGAAATGTAATCGGAGCGCTTTCTTCCGCCCGCGATATTACCATCATCAAGCAGACAGAGGAGGAAATAAAAAAATTAAACGAAGACCTCGAACAGCGAGTTGCCCAACGTACCGCTGAATTGACGGCCAAAACCAACGAATTGGAGCGGATCAATAAAGTGTTCGTGGACCGGGAATTACGGATGCGAGCGTTGAAGAAACGGATTGCCGAATTGGATAGAAACCATGAAACATATTCTGATCGTCGATGATAACGAGGAGAATCTCTATCTGTTGCGTGTGCTGCTGGAGGGTCGCGGCTATGACGTGGAACAGGCCGCCAACGGCAGCGAAGCGCTGGACAAAGCACGAGCGGGCAAGCAAGACATGATCATATCGGACATCCTGATGCCGGTTATGGATGGGTTCACGCTTTGCAGAGCGTTAAAAGCGGACGACCGGTTAAAACATATCCCGTTGATATTCTACACGGCAACCTACACCGACGTAAGGGATGAGAAGCTTGCCCTGGATATGGGCGTGACCGCTTTTATCGTCAAGCCGGCGGACCCGGATGAATTCATGCGGCGCATTGAAGCAATACTCGACGCAAATAAAGATGGGAAGCTCCATGCAACGCAAGAACAAAAGACAGAAGATGACTTAATCCTTAAAGAGTATAATGAGGTCTTAATCAACAAACTCGAGCAGAAGATGTTAAGCCTGGAGAAGGCCAATAAGACGCTGGAAGCCGAAATTGCAGCGAGAAAACAGGCGGAAAACCAAAGCAAGACAGCGCTCGAAGAAATCCGCAGGCTCAACGAAGACCTGGAGCGGAAGATCAGTGAACGAACAGCCCGACTCACGGAAACAATCGCTCAACTCGAGGAACTCAACAGGGTATTCGTGGGCAGAGAACTGAAAATGGCGGAGCTCAAAAAGCGAGTGGCAGAGTTGGAAAAGCAGAAAACGTGAAGGGTAAAAGGTGAAGGGTGAAGCGTAAAGCGGAAGAACACGTAAAACGCATCTCGTAATACAAATCGCAATGGTTTTGGAATATGATTTACCTGGATTTGATTATCAATCTGACTTTGCTGGTGGCGCTCAGCGTTGTCTCCGGTTTTATTGACAAACGCTGGTCTCGAAGCACCCGGCCCGGTGTTTTGTTGCAGGGAATTCTCTTCGGCGGAACGTCCATCATCGGCATGCTGCGCCCGCTGGATATGGGCCCCGGTCTGATCTTTGACGGGCGTTCCGTCATGGTCAGCCTTTGCGCCTTCTTTTTCGGCCCCTGGGCCGCTTCCGTTGCCGGTTTGATGACCATCACCTGCCGCATCTGGCTGGGAGGCATGGGAATGATTACCGGCGTGTTGGTCATTCTTTCATCACTGGGCATCGGTATTGCGGCCCATGTCCGGCTGAACCCGACGAAAAAGCCGCCGTCAACCTGGACTCTCTACCTGTTTGGCCTGGTTGTTCACCTCGCCATGCTCGTCACGATGTTCACCCTTCCGGGAAACGCCGGTCTGCAAGTTGTGACGCGCATCGGCATGCCGATCATGTTGCTGTTTCCGTTAGCGACCATTCTTGTCGGCAAAATTCTTTCGGATCAGCTATCGGCCATTCAGTATGTCGAAGCATTGAGGATCAGTGAGGAGAAATACAAACAAGTATTTGAAGCGGCCAATGTCGGCAAATCCATTACGCTCCCCTCAGGTGAAATAAATGTCAACCAGGCTTTATGTGACATGCTTGGTTATACCCGCGAAGAACTCAAGGGCAAGACATGGCAGGATATTACTCCGGCAGAGGATATTGAGCTAACTCAAAATAAGTTAGACTCGCTTTTTCAGGGCAAGAACGATTTAACCCGGTTCAACAAACGGTATACGCATAAAAACGGTTCTTATATCTGGGCGGATATCAGCATTGCAACGCATCGGGATATTCATCGCAAGCCTCTTTTTTTCATCACCACCATTATCGACATTACAGAACGCACGAAAATGGAGGAAAAGCTGAGAGAAAACGAAAGAAAATTAAGAGAAGTTCAAGAAATGGCCCGTCTGGGTTCATGGATCTGGAACGTGAAGACGGGAGATGTGGAATGGTCGGAGGAAGTCTATAAAATATTTCGCCTTGATCCCAAAGAATTCACGCCTCAGATTGATTCCATTCAGGCATTATCGCCCTGGCCGGAGGATCATCAGCGCGACAAGGAGTTGGTCAAACGCGCGACTGAAAATCATGCCCAGGGTTCTTATGAACAAAGATTTCTTCGTCCGGATAAAACGATCGGGTATTACTATTCGACATTCCAGGGCAACTACGACGCACAGGGCGAACTCACTTCGATCATCGGAACCGTTATGGACATTACAGAACTGAAACAGGCAGAGATCCAAAGACAGACCGCCCTCGAGGAAGTTCACCTGCTGAACATAGAACTGGAGAAGAAAGTGGCTGAACGGACCAAAGAATTGCGGGACAGCCAGCTGGCGCTGTTGAATCTGGTGGACGATCTGAACCAAAGCGCAAAAAACACGGATTTGATCAACCGGAAGCTGGAGGAAACCAACAAAGAGCTTGCGGCGTTCAGCTATTCCGTCTCCCACGACTTGCGCGCTCCGCTGAGAAGCATCGACGGATTCAGTCTGGCGCTGCTGGAGGACTACCAGGAAAAACTTGATGAAACGGGCAGACATTACCTCAACAAAATCCGGGCGGCCACACAGCATATGGGCTCTCTTATCGAAGACATGTTGAAACTCTCGAGAATCACCCATGCCGAATTCCATCATGAATCAATCAATTTGAGCAAAATCGTTCAATCCATTGCGGATAGCCTGCGGCAGAGCAATCCCGACAAAGATGTGCGAATCGATATCCAGAAAGACATTGTTGTCCATGGTGACCGCAACTTCATGGAGATCGCCATGACCAATCTGCTGGAAAACGCGTGGAAGTTCACCGGGAAACAAAACAATCCACTCATTGAATTCGGCATGAATCTCACCGAACAGGGAAAAATATTTTTTGTCCGGGATAACGGCGTGGGCTTTGATATGGCTTATGTGAACAAACTGTTCGGCGCGTTTCAACGATTACACGGACAGAACGAATTCCCCGGCACGGGCATCGGGCTGGCGACCGTAAAACGAATTATCACCCGCCACGGGGGTCAAATCTGGGCGGAAGGAGAAGCGGGAAAAGGCGCGACCTTCTTCTTCACACTTCCGGAATGAAAAAGCGTGCAATACGAAATACGCTGTACCTTTCAATATTCACGATTCACCATTCACCGCCGACGAAGGAGATTTACGATGAAAGATAAAATTATTCTTCTGGTGGAGGATAATCCCGACGACGTTGAATTAACCCTTCGCGCTTTCAAGAAAAATCATATCGTCAACAAGTTGATCGTCGCCCCGAACGGTTTGGAAGCCCTGGACTATCTTTTTGGCAGGGGAATTTATCAGGAACGGGATATAAAAGACCTGCCCGTACTCATCATGCTGGATTTAAATCTTCCCAAGATCAACGGATTGGAAGTGCTCACGGCCATCCGTCAAAACGAGATGACCAGACTGCTGCCGGTCGTCGTCATCACATCCTCCAACCGGAATGAAGATCTGCTCGCCAGCTATACACTGGGCGCCAACAGTTATATCCCCAAGCCGGTTGACTTTAACGAATTCATGGAAGCGGTTAAAGTGCTGGGACTTTACTGGCTTTCATGGAATAAACCGCCTCCTTTGATACATTGAGGTCGGGGGCATAATTCTTAAAAATAAAATCGAGGGCCAACAGCGCGCCCCGCATCATCAAACATCACCCCTTCGTTTTTCAACAAGGCTCTTTTTATTTCAGATCCGCTTTGAAAACCACCGAGACAGCCGTTGGAAAGAATGGTTCGGTGACAGGGCACAATCAGGGGAAAAGGATTTCCCGCCATCACATTTCCCACCGCCCGTGCGCCACCGGGCGCTCCCACGTGAGCGGCAATGAGTCCGTACGTGCTGACCCTGCCTCGCGGAATCGCATGCTGCGCCCGCAAAACCGACTGCTGGAATTTTGAGAAAGGCGACAAATCAACAAGATTCAGATTAAACGTTATATCCTCGCCCTCAAGATAGGCTTTGATGGAAGAAGCAACACGATCGATTTCGGCGCAGGAAGATATTTTTGATTCAGGAAAAAGTCCGGCGGCCTGCTTCCCCGCCGGCAATGCCGGGCGGGAAAGTAAAACACTGATAATCCCGGGAGATTTACCGGAAACAGACCAGATAATAGCAACCGGGCCGAAAGGCGTCTGTTCGATAATCTTTTTATGGATGTTCTGAATCATGATCGGCGATATTCTTTCTTCTGAATTGTTTCTTTGGAATCAAAAAGAAAATACCAATGAGAATGACAATTGTCAACTGCTGATACGCATCCCGGAACAAAGCCCAGGTGAGCATCATCAAAAAAGGCAGAGCAAGCGTCATGATGTGAATGCGCAAAATCTGATTGTCTCTGAATGGCAGCACAATCCGTTCCCAGGCCTGGCGACGCATAAAATCATCGGCGTTCGCAATGAGTGTGGCAGCAATCATCGGCCAGTACCGCTCCGCCAGATACGTCACCGGCGTGAAAAAATCGGAATTGATAAAACCGTTTCGCCCGAAAAGATCCAGGGGCGGCATCTCGGCAAAAACGGACAAGAAAAGGCCGTAGAAGGAAAACAGCCAGCAATAAATATAGAGCGCAACGAATCCCGCCAGTAAGGTCACCGGAATAATGGCCAGCGCGAACACTTCGGGGGAAATGCTTTGAATGAACGGTGCCTCCGCATCATAGCATTTCTTGTTCGTTCCGGCCGTCAGCATAATTTGAATGGCTGCCGTGACAACACACGTCCACGAGTAAAAAAGTCCGGCCAGCCACACGCACCAGCAGAATTCCTGCACCGACCATTTCTGAACCACGGCCAGATAGGCCGTGATGAAGAAGCTGACGAACGGAATCAGATAAAATTTTGCGGGAGTTTCAGATGATTGTTTCAAGTATTTCCACCACGCTCTTCACACACGGCTTGCATACTTTATTAAAATAATCGTTGCCCAGATAAATGGTTTGGCCTTCATCGGTCGTCAGGTCACAGCCGCTGAGCAACCGTCGGCAAAGATAAGTGCCGTGTTGCTGAGAAAACCGATCCATCAGTTCCCTGATTTTTGCGTAAGTCGCTTCTGTTGATTGACGTTCATCATTTTCGCCCCGGCCGTATTTGACGCCGATGACCATGATGCCGCCGCTCACTGCTCCGCAGACTTCTTCCTTTCTGCCCATGCCCGCGCCGAACCCGCAGGACATCTTGAGCGCCTGATTTTTATCCAGGCCGAGATCGTCGCAAAAAGCAAAAAGAACCGACTGCGCGCAGTTGAAACCGCCGACAAATTTGGCCATTGCCTGTTCGCTTTTTCCCATCATTCTCTCCGTATTGATCTTGAAGATTTACAGCGTTTGAACTCAGCGGCGACGCCCGGATGCCATTGCGACCATCCGTTATCCGTTCTCTTTCCCCAGCAACCAGCGTCTGGCTTCTTCAATCGTCTGGAATAATTTGCCGTTTGCCAAGCCGCGATTTTTCACGACAACCGTCTCCACAAATTCGAGCCCTCTGGCGGCTTCCCTCACATGATTCACCCAGGCGACACGATGCCGTGGGGTCAGTCCGACCAATTCCAATATATCGAGATGATTGAAAGCGTCCATTGTGGAGAGTTCTTCTGCGGTGAAGTTCTCTCCGAGAATTTTAAAACAATTACGTTCCTTGCATAGCGCCATGATTCGCCGCCACACTTCAAGCGAAATGTCGTAATTGTTTTTACCGTAGTGCCTTACATGAACGTAACCTTCCTGATTATACTCCACTATGATCTCGTCGCGCATCGTGCATCCCCTCTCAACGTTCAGAATGAATATGACTGGAACTCATCTTTCTGTGTTGCACATGGCACACAGACTTCCTCTGGACCGATCAAACCAATTCAAAAACAACAGGTAATCTACAGCGCTAAAATTTTATCCGATACGAAAATAATTTTTGATTGCAGTCATTATTACTGTCTTTTATCAAATATTGCAATGCTTCTTTAACAAAAAATGATGTAAAAATAAGATCAATGCGAGTATAATGAATTACGTTCCTCGAGGCATAAAATGACCGTCAACTTTAAAATATATTCCGACTATATCTGACCCTTTTGCTATATCGGCAAGGGCATTGTCGACCGGCTGAAAACAAACTATCCCATCCATGATGACTGGGTAAGTTTTGAACTGCATCCGGAAACACCGCCCGCGGGAATGCTGCTTTCCGAAAGATTCAAGGGTTATGATCTCTCTTCTTTTTACGAACAACTCCGCCGGCAAGGCAAAGAAGTCGGTGTTGTGTTCAACACGCATTCCATTCTTTCCAATTCCAGACTGGCGCTGATGGCCTCCGAATATGCGCGCGATCAGGGCCAATACGATGCGTTTCATGAAAACATGTTTCATGCCTACTTTACCGAAGGCCTGGATATCGGCAAGCCGGATGTGATCGCCGCCGTTGCGAAGAAAAGCGGACTGGATGAAAAGGAAACGCTCCATGCCGTTCGTGATGGCCGTTATGCATCACGTTTGAATGAAGCCAGAAAAGAAGGAGAGTTGCTTGGTTTAACAGGTATTCCCCTGTTCATCGTTGAGAACAAACATCAAATCACCGGAGCTCAACCGATCGAAACCTTCCGTAATCTTCTTGATAAAATCAAATAAACACTCACGACAGTCATTCCCCGGCCGTAGATGGCCTTCCGGTTACTTGACTGGGGGATCCATCACCTAATTGTCATTGCGAGTTCACGACAGTGAACGTGGCAATCTTAAAAAAACGATTTGAAATTTAAAAAATTAAGAGTATATTTTATATGTTTCCCGTTTTTTAACAAAATAGCATGTTTCGCTCAATTACCTAATATGTGATAAACGGGTATAGATGAATACAACTAGTAGATTAAGAATTAATCCAGAAATTTTAAAATGGGCTAGAGTAGAATCTGGTTATTCTATTGATTATATAGCAAGAAAAATTGATATTGAGCAGCAAACTTATATTTTATGGGAAGATCAAGATAGTGAAATCCCTTTTAGCAAATTAAAAAGTTTAGCTAAATTACTCAAAAGACAAATAGCTTTTTTCTTTCTTTCTGACATTCCTCAAAGTACAAAGAAACCAAAAGACTTCAGAAATCTAATGGATGATTCCTTGTCACCTGAAACGCATCTAGTATTCAGGCGTGCGCAAAGGTATTTAGATGTTCTCAAAGAGTTAAACGATAACAACTTCTATTCTGAAAAATATGAGTGGCTGAATGAATTCAAAAATCAATTTGGGAATCAATCTTTGTTAAAGGGTAATGTCTCAAGTTGGGTCAGAGAAAAATTACAATATACTGTTAATAATCAAATTTCTGATACTAATATCGAAAAATCATATAAAAATTGGCGGCAGTCTTTCGAAAATAATTTGGGTATTTATACATTTCAGTTTAGTATGCCTACAGAAGAAGTTCAAGGTTTCTGCTACGCCGATTCATTTCCCTACTGTATTGTCGTAAATAATAATTATTCAACAGCCTCAAAAATATTCACATTGTTTCATGAATTAGGTCATATATTAAAGAAACAATCAGCTATGTGTTTACCCGATTTGGCGTTTGAAGATAAAGAAGAAGAATTGGAATGCAACTCTTTTGCTGGTCGAACATTGCTTCCTGAAGATATAATGCAACCTTTATTTGATGCAAACGACATCTTTTCCTATTCGAGGAAATTAAAGGTTAGCAGTGAAGTTTACTTAAGGCGATTAAGAAGCTTGAATTTAATAAATAAAAAAGATTTCTTTGCCCTTCTTGATGATATTCACCAAGCAGTAAAACCAAAGAAAAAAGGATTCGCAATATCCAGTCCTTTACAAAAAAGTCTTAACTCAAGAGGTCAAAAGTTTTTCTATACAGTAGTTGATGCAGCACGGCTGAATAGAATAACTTATAGTCATGCATCCGATGTGCTTGGTATAAAAATAAACCATATATTAACGACTTAATGCGAATGGCTCAAAAGAAAAAAGAAGAAATATTTTGTTTCGATTCATCCTCTTTTATTATACTGCATCGCTACTACGGCGAAGATCTAATACCAGATATATGGATAGAATTGGAAAGATATTTTAATGATGATCAGATTATATCACATGAAGTAGTTTTCGAAGAGCTAACCACGAGTACTAAAAAAGATGCTTTATCCAAATGGGCATCATCTAAAAAGCGTAATTTTAAAAAGATGACCAGTAATCAAGCAATATATGTTTCAGATATCATTAAAAGTTTCCCGGGCCTGATAGATGCAAAAAGTGAGAAGGATCAAGCCGATCCATGGCTGATAGCTCTAGTGTTAGAAGAAAAATCAAAACATGGTTTATTTATCTCAGAAAAAGAATATTTCATTGTTAGTGAAGAAAAGATTGGAAGCCCACATAAAATACCCGCCGTATGTGAACATTTTGGAATTAATCATCTCAGTCTGAGAGATTTTTTTAGATATAATAATTGGCAGCTTGGAATGCGCAAAAAATAAAGACTAAGGGGTACTCATCATGGCCAGAGCTGAACTCAATGTTCCAGCGCCGGATTTTACGTTGAAGGATTTCAACGGCAACAGCGTTTCGCTTTCCGATTATCAAAACAAAAAGAATGTGATGCTGGTTTTCAACCGCGGTTTTATCTGACCGTTCTGCCGCGCGCACATGGCGCAGTTGCGCCGGGATTATGATAAATTCGTTGCGCTGGATACGGAAATTCTTGTCGCCGGACCGGAAAACGCCGAAGCGTTTAAGAAATACTGGGAGAAAGAAAAGCTGCCTTTTGTCGGCCTGCCCGACCCCGATCATCATGTGTTGAAATTGTACGGCCAGGAGGTCAAGATTTTCAAACTGGGCCGGATGCCCGCGCAGGTCATCATGGATAAGTCCGGCAAGGTTCGCTTCGTCCATTACAGCCATTCGATGGCCGATATACCGGAGAACAAAGAACTGCTTGATTTACTCGGAACGCAGGCCGGCCGGCAATAAACCATTTTAAATTAACAATTGACAGGGCAGCGGCTTTGTTCCTATACTGCCGCCCGGAAGAGCGGAAGCTCTCCATCATCGAAACAATTTCATCATCAATATCAACCCGGCCTGTGAAAGGCTAAAATAAAAAAGAGAGGTGTCATTATGTTTAAAAAATTATTGCTGTTGTGTTCAGTCGTCCTTATCCTTACCTCCGCAGGCTACGCAAAAGAAGTCGGCGGAATCAACATGCCGGACACTCTCGCCGCCGGCAGCGATACGCTGGTGTTAAACGGAGCCGGTATCCGCACAAAGTATTTCATCAAGGTTTATGTCAGCGGGCTGTATCTTAAACAGAAAGGCGGCGATGCCAACGCGATCATGAACGCCGATGAACCGATGGCGATCAAACTCCAGGTGATTTCCAATATGATCACGAGCGACAAGATGAAAGAAACCGTCATGGAAGGATTCAAAAATTCGACAAACGGCAACATGGCGCCTTACAAAGACAGGATCGACGCCTTTGTCGGGGTTTTTAAGGACAACATTAAACTGGGTGATGTGTATGATATGATTTACGTTCCTGGCGAGGGCGTCAAAGCCTACAAGAACAAACAGTTAAAGAGCACGACCAAAGGCCTGGATTTCAAAAAAATCCTTTTCGGTATATGGCTCAGCAACAAACCGGCCGACAATAAATTAAAAGCTTCGATGCTCGGCAAATAAGCGCAACGTTTCCATTTCATATTCAGGGCGCAAAGACCAGAATCAAAAAAGGTCTTTGCGCCCTTTGTCATTTTATATAACGCAGGCGCAAATCCCCGCCGAATAATGTAAGTTGACATACCCGCCTTTTGCTCTTATAATTTTGACTGTTAAAAAGATTCGTTGTTCAATCGTTTTGAAGAAGAGGCGCAATCCATAAACAAAATCCACCCGGGCGGCATGCCCATGCTGCTCAAAATCAGACAACGCAGGAGGCATCAGCATGTCAGAGCTATTCACCCACTGAGGTCCGGCATGGCATGAGGAAGCGCTCAAATCCGCGGTTGTGCCGGACAGCCTGAATGAAGTTTCAATGATGATTCCAACTCAATATGAAAGGGAGGCCAAATATGTCCAGAACATTAGATCCAAACGACAAGTATTACATTGACAATCCGGGCCGCGTTAAAGCGATTCAGGCCGAAATGCACAAACGCGGCATTGACGTGTACCTCGGCTCACGCATCCGCACCATGAGTTTTGTCATGGATGCCTTCTGCCCCTGGCGAAGCTACATCATTATTCCGTCCGAGGGGCTGCCGACGTTTTTTACGTTCATTATCGACGCGGCGCGCGTGGCCGATGAGACATGGCTGGACAGGGATCATATGAGCGCCTATGGCCCCCTCGAAGGCATCGATCAGGTCTCCGCGATTACCAACTTCATCAAACTCAATCTCGGCCTCAAGAAGGGACGCATCGGCTATGAGGACGGTATTTCCACGTACACAGCGGAAGGAAATCTTTCGCACTGGGAATTTACGCATTTTAAAGACGCCCTTCCCGGCTTCGAATGGGTGAATGCGCACGACATCATTGATGGTCTCTCCATCATCAAAGACAAGGGCACGATTGAGCGGTTCCGCACCGCGTCGCTGATGGTGGACGAAGGACACAAGGCCTGTCGGGCCGCGCTGGAAAACGGCGGTTACAAGGGCATGACGGAAACCGTCATCGGAGGTATCGCCGCGCTGGCCATGCGCAAAGCGGGCAGCGTATCGGAATGGAATTTCGCGGGGCTGAATGAAATTTCCAGCGGATACCGCACCGGACTGGGCGCCTGTACGCCTCCGACCACCAAGGAAATCAAAGCGGGCGAGCCGCTGATGCTGGACCTGCATTCGCTGTTCAAACTGACGATGGGCGATCATTCACACAATTACCTGATCGCGCCCGCGACCAAACGCCAGCGCTGGCACGCGGATAATTTTATCGCCCTGGTTCAGATCGTAATGGATAATTACCGCGCGGGGATCACGCCCGGCAAGCTGGTGGAAATCATGGTCGATCTGGCACGATCCCGCGACTGTGAATTTCAGATTCTGCCCGGCTGCGAACACGGCATCGGAATGTTCGGCGATGAATGGCGCGTGGGCGCGACCATCAATCCCGCCATGCCCTACTGGACCGATCCGAATCATGTTTATCAGGAAAATGAAATGGTTGTTCTGGCGATGCAGTATGCCGCGCCGGAAGATAATATCGGCTTCCGTTATGAAAATGATCTTCTCATCACCAAAGACGGCTGCGAGCTGATGTCGAAGTATCCGTTCGGCATCGAGGAAATATCCTAAACGAACGGTGCCGCCCGGTGTTTTACAAATCGTCGGACGGCACCGTTTAAATTTTCTATCTACCTTCAGATGATCAGGCGATCATCCCCCGTATCCAAATTACAAAATGATTTTCGACTTACTTTTCACTCATCGCGTATTCGCCGTTTAAAGCGAAAACGTATTCCTTCCAGACTTTGTTGTATTGCGCGTCGTCACCCTGGCTTCTAATCAGCATGATTTCCTTGCAGTAGGCCCGCTGATCGTCTTTGGTGTTTTGCATGCCGTAAATCTGAAGAGCGAAGCGCGAGAAATCCCGCACCATGAAATCGAAAATTTGATTAATGATGTCGGTATCGACCTTGTCGAACGCAGCCTGCTCCAGAATCAACTGCCCGTAAACGACGATGGAAAACATTTCGCCCAGCGGCAGCGACCACGACGGATCCATATCCTGCGCCTTGTCCGGTCCGGCCTTCTCCAGCATTTCCTTAAAAAGATTAATCTGCTGAATGAAGATGCCTACATTCGGGAGCTGTTTGCTGGCTTCAAAAACGGGTTTGTAGTCGTGGAACTGAACAGAACCCAGACCCTTGGTCGGCCCCTGATTGAACAGGAACAAATCGTCTTTGGTGGAAAAATCAGGCGCGACGGGAGCATAAGACGCCGGACTGAAGAAGTAATTCTTCATGAATTTGCGGATGAGCTGGACGTTCACATGGACGGTGCCTTCCAGTTTGGATGGCCCGCGGATATCGGCGGCGGCCATATGGAAATAGGTATCCTTTTCAAAACCTTTGGCGGCAATAACATCCCAGAGCAGATTCAGAACGTCTTCCGATTGCAGGGTCACTTTCATCTTGCTGGTAGGGTTATACAGCAGATAGCGTCTGTCTTTTTCATTGGCATTGCGGAAATAATCGGTGGAACGCCGCTGATACAGTTTCATGGCAACCAGCCTCAGCCATGCATCCATGAAATTTTTGCGCACATGCGGCATGTCCGTCACTCGCAGGCCATAGAGTATACGGTTGGCGGCATGGGTAATGGCTTCGTAGAAACAGTGTTCCACGACGCCGATGGATGCCGGACCGATATTGAACTTGCCGATATTCACGGTATTGAGAGCGGAATCCCAGGCATGTGACCCGCGGGACAGAATATCGTCTTCGGTGATGGGATAGTCATGAAGCGCAAAGTTGGAAACGTATTCCTGATGTGAGATGACGTTCTTTTTCAGTTCATACGCTTTATGCTTGTAATTGGTGACAAAGAAAGTGTAATCGTCGGTGCCGTCTTTGACCTTGCCCAGCGTGGAGACCATTTCCGCTTCGTTGCCGTTGCCGATGTAATATTTCTCGCCGTTGGCCACCCATGTACCGTTTTTAGCCGGCGTGAGCGCCGTTTCCGTGGAATAGATGTCCGCGCCGTGTGTCCGTTCGGAAAGACCGAAAGCGAAGATCGCGCCCTTCTTGAGCAGTTCCGCAGCCTTCTTTTTGGCTTTTTCATTGGGGCTCATCCAGATGGGGCCCAGGCCGAGGATGGTAACCTGGAAGCAGTACCAGTAGCCAAGGCCGTAAAAAGCCAGCAGTTCGCTGTATTCGCTGTTGCGGGCGGTGTCCCAGCGGCAATCAGGATCGCCGCCGCCGTACTGGCTGGGCGTCAGCAACTTGGCAAAAATCTGCTCTTTGCCGATGAAATCAACAAATTCGCGATACCAGACTTTCTTATTATAATCATCGAGCAGGCGTTCTTTGCCCATCTTCTCGAAAAAAGCGATTGTTTTGTCCATGATGGCCCTGGAACCCTCATCAGCCATGAGACTTTGATATTTTTTCGGCTGCACTAAATAATTCATCAGATACTCCTTATACTAAAAACAGTTCATTGTTCCGCGTCGTGTGATGCTCATAACAATCACATCCGCGCTCCGTTACGTCTTGTGTTTGAACGATCAGCGCATTGCCCCCCTGAATTTACGCTGTCATTGATTGGTCCGTGGTCCGGCTTTAACAGACATTCGTATCGAAATCAAGCTTTAAACCGGACGCCTTTCTTCGAAGGCTCGTTTTTCAACAACAAAATCGAACAGGGCATCTTGCGGATGATTTCATCGTTGCTGCTGCCGACCATAAACTGTTCGAGCCGGCTTTTTTCATGCTCTCGCAGGACAACAAGATCAATTTTCTCTTTTTCAACATATTTCAATATCTCTTCAACGGGATTGCCTTCCTTGACAACCGTTTTAACTTTCATCCCTTCCTTTTTCTCACGATTGACAATGGTATTCAACTCCGCTCTGATGCGTTCCAGCTCTTTCTGGTGCTCTGCTTCATGAAACTTGAAGGGCAGATTCCAGCCCTGTAGCAATTGTGTATCTACGACATGAATCACGGTCAGCTCGGCATCAAATCTGTTTGCCACCGCAATCGCCGCGCACACCGTTGCCTGACAATACTGCGTAACCCAACTGACAGCCAGAATTTTTTTGGTATTTTCCATCATCGTCCTCCTGAATTAAAATTTTAATTACTGTGATTTTGATGTTTCTATTTCTACCAAAAACATTGCCATTGCATCATCTCGACTTCATATCTTCAGACGGCGTTAAAACCGCTTCCGTTACCATCTCGGCTGCCTCCCGTTTACCGGCTATGTCGGCATGGTGGTGAAAACGCCGCGCGGATCCACCTGGGTGCGGATGATCTTTAACGCTTCGTCGGTAATCAGTTTCGTCTGCGGAATTTCTCCTTCCGGTTTGAGCAGTTCAAAACCGGTCAGGGATTGTGCGATTTCAAACGTGACACCGGGCGTCAGGGATTTGACGCGCATACGCTTACTGACCGGATGAAAATCATAAACACCCCAGGGGCTGATGACTGCGCTGGGACCGTTGCCGATGAGACCGGCTTCCTGGCGGGAGTTGCCGCCGGTTAAATGTCCCACCGAGGTGACGAAATCAACTTTCTCGGGAAATTTATCCGGTGTCTGGAGTCCGACCAGAACCATATTGCTCATCAACGACGAAAGATCGTTGTTGCCGCCGCTGCCGGTCAGACGAACTTTAGGATGATGAAAATCCTTGCCGATCATGTGGGTATTCACGTTGCCGTACATATCCACCTGGGCGAAACCAAGGAATCCGATATCGACGTACCCGTTATAACACTGGGCGAAGGAATAAGCCATTTCCATAACGATTGGTGATTTGCGCCAGGTAAAGGGACAACCGACCGACCAGGGCATATCACCCTCAATGGGGTCCTGGCCGCCCGATTCATAGACGATGGTGATATTGGGAGCATGGGTTTTCTTGGCCAGAATCCCCGCGACCATGGGAAGTCCTGTTCCTATGTATACGATCGAATGATCGTGAATCTGCTGCGCAATAATATAAGCCAATGTTTCCAGAGGATTGGCTGGTGCATTTAAGTCTCGCATGGTTTTCTCCTTTCTAGTAGTAGAGTCCTGAATCATGCTTCAGGGTAAATTCCTCGTAAGAGAAATCAATGTCTTCATTATCACCTTCGGCGGCTTTTGTCTGGCGACGGGCTTCGGCGATCCACTTCGCGCCTCCCAGTTTTTCAACGAATTCAAACTGATTCTTAGTATTGATAATCCAGTAGTCTAGAAACTCTTTAGCGTTTTCGTCGTTCAATGTGGCCCACCGCATACACTTTTCCCACCACTGCCTCGGCCAGTAGTAACATCCGGGCATGCTTCCGGGAAGCGCCCCGAAAGGCATTTCCACTACGGCATCTGCATAAAAGAACGGAATGATCTGCCCCTGCTTGTTGTAACGGATATCGCTTTCGGGCACGATCTCTTCCGCGGTAATGATGACTTTGCGGGCGGCGGCGGCCATCGCCAGATCATTCACAGCCGGGCCATAGATATACGCGTTGCCGTACTTGTCCGCCGCGTGACAATGAATAAAAGAAACATCGGGATACAAAGCTGGAACGAACACAACGGGATCCTTATCCTTCTTTAAGGGATTCTGGATGACCTTGAGATAAGGATTATAGCGGACAAGGTCACTGCCGATCATCTGCTTGCTGGCAACACCCGGGGAACCCAGTTGAGCGGCCTTGAACCCTTGAGCCATGCCGCCGTGACTCCACTCGGAAAGAATTTTAACCTTTTCCTGCTTCAGAGCGCGGTCATAGAGTCTGTCAATCCCGCGCATCTCCGCCCCGGAGTATGAATTGTGGGAATAATCCACACATCCGTAAAAGATAAAAAAACTCTGATTCGTATTGGGTGATCCGATCATCTGCAAATTCTTTTTACCCTGCCTGATCACTTCGTGAAAGGCTTGATGGGGAGTTCGGACGTAAGAAAAGCCGCCATCGGTGATGATGTCGCCATCCTGCACAAATGTCGCAACAGCTTCACCTATGGTCATTCGTTTGTCTTTCTTAGCGTGTTCTTTTTTCGAATGCGCTTCGCGCGCCGATTCGAAATCTATCAAGCGATCCAAAACGGATGTGTCACGTAATTTCAGATTCTTGACCGCTTCCTCGTTATATTCAAATTTAGCCATTTTTCTGCCCTCCTGATTCATTGTGCAATAATAGCTTGAATAATTGTACCTTGACCATCAAAGACGGTCAAGTATTATCGTATGTTATTGAAATATTTAATTATTAAATATTTTTTCGACAGATGCTCCCACGCGACAAATCAAGCTTTAAATTTGATTTGTTAAGCACGAAAAATGCGAATATTAAATCGTTGCCGCAAGCATTTATTCTCGCAAATTGTTCATCGCCCCGGATCAGTTCAACGCTGTCCGTATCTGCTCGAGTCAAGGAATCGCGCTGATGGCATTTCATGATCGACGTCCGATATGCCCATGTCGGCAGGTAACCGTTCAATGCCGATGAAATATGGCAAAGGCGGTTGCTTTGTGATATCTCACCGCATATGAAATATACTCTGCTGCAAAATATACTGCTGGGCCTGACGCTGGCGGCGCCGATCGGACCGGTCAATCTGGAAATCATCAAGCGCGGATTGCAGTCGGGATTCCGGCAGGCCTTGCTGACCGGTGTAGGCGCGATGAGTGCCGATGCGACTTATCTGACACTCATTTTTTTCGGCCTTGTTTCTTTTTTGAATATCACCTTGATGAAAATTACACTCGGGCTGGCTGGAAGTTTGATTCTGATTTACCTGGGCTTTCTCAGCGTAAAAGATTTCTTTCGCGAAGCAGCCACGGCGGAAACCAACAGCGGACGCTTGTTCAAGAACTCCTTCATCACCGGTTATGTCCTGGCCATTTCCAGTCCGATGACCATCGTCTGGTGGACGGGCGTTTTCGGCGCTCTGCTGACCGCGCAAACCGGCAGGCAAACAAGCTTCTCCACTTTTTGGTCGTGTCTTTCGATTCTGCTGGGATGTTTTCTCTGGGTGGTGTTTCTGTCAAGCGCTCTGCACTGGGGCAAGAGAATCATCAACGATAAAATGGTGAGGATGATCTCCCTTATTGCCGGACTGTTTCTGATCGTTTTCGGATTTTATTTCTTATTCAGGGCGGGAACTCTCATGATGCGTTAACAGCCCGGACCGTTGTCCGGGCGGTTAGATCGACTTATTTACGGGAGAGATATTCATGGATGGCCTGGGCAGCCTTGCGGCCTGCGCCCATCGCCAGAATAACGGTGGCCGATCCGGTGACGATATCGCCTCCGGCATAAATGCCTTCGCGACTGGTCCGTCCCGATTCATCCTTGGTTAGAATATATCCTTTTTTATTCGTTTCCAAACCGGTGGTGGTTGCGGGAACAATCGGATTGGCCATGGTGCCGACGGCAACGACAACGGTATCCACATCAATCACAAATTCGGATCCTTTAATGGGAACGGGACTTCGTCTGCCGGACGCATCCGGTTCGCCCAGTTCCATTCTGATGCATTTCATGCCGGTCACCCAGCCCGCTTCGTTGCCGATGTATTCCACGGGATTGTGCAGCATCAGGAATTCCACGCCTTCCTCCTGCGCGTGATGGACCTCCTCTTTACGGGCGGGCATCTCCACTTCGGTGCGGCGGTAAACAATCATCGCTTTTTCAGCGCCCAGTCTTAAAGCCGTGCGGACGGAATCCATCGCCACATTGCCGCCGCCGACCACGGCGACTTTTTTGCCGCGGACAATGGGCGTATCGTATTCGGGGAACAAATAGGCCTTCATCAGATTGGATCGCGTCAGATATTCGTTGGCCGAATAGATGCCCATCAGGTTTTCGCCGGGAATATTCATAAACACGGGAGCGCCCGCGCCCACACCGATAAAAACGGCCTGGAAGCCTTCGGCAAAAAGTTCGTCAATGGTTTTGGTGCGGCCAATGACAAAATTGGTTTCTATCTTGACGCCCAGTTTTTTCAGATATTGTACTTCCGCTTCGACAATCGCCTTGGGCAGACGGAATTCCGGAATCCCGTAAACCAGCACGCCGCCGGCTTTATGCAGCGCCTCAAAAATAGTCACTTCATAACCCAGCTTGACCAGATCGCCCGCAATAGTCAGCCCAGAAGGACCGGCTCCGGCGATGGCGACTTTCTTGCCGTTGGACTTAACCGCTGGCGGAATGGAAACTTTGCCGCTGTTGCGCTCATAATCGGCAGCGAAACGCTCCAGACGCCCGATGGCGACCGGCTCGCCCTTTTTACCCAGGATACATTCTTTCTCGCACTGATCTTCCTGCGGACAAACACGGCCACAGACGGCGGGCAGGCCGTTTGTTTCCTTTAATTTCAAAGCGGCTTCAATAAAACGGCCTTCGGAAATTTCTTTGATAAATTCGGGAATCTTGACATCCACGGGACATCCGCCGACACAACCCGGTTTTTTGCACTGGATACAACGCTTGGCTTCGGTCATTGCCGTTTCTTCGGAATAGCCGAAAGGAACTTCCTCGAAGTTGTGAATTCTTTTCTGCGGATTCTGCTCCGGCATTTTCTGCCGCGGCACTTTTTCTTTTTTCACTTTCGTATCTTTAGTTTCCATCGCACCCACACTTATGTTTTTCATAAGCCTCGCGCTCCTGGTCGCAATACATCCTCAGGCGGTTGGCTAACAGTTTAAAATCCACTTCATGACCGTCAAATTCGGGACCGTCCACACAGGTAAATTTTGTTTTTCCGCCGACGGCGACGCGGCAGGCGCCGCACATTCCCGTGGCATCCACCATGATCGAATTTAGACTGACAATCGTTTTGATACCGTGCGGTTTGGTCACATCGCAGACAACCCGCATCATGGGAACGGGTCCGATGGCAAAGACGCGGTCGATCTTTTCGCCCTTGTCAATCATCTCCTGAAGAACATTGCTGACAAAACCGTGAACACCGTAACTTCCGTCATCGGTGGTAACCACCAGACGATCGGAATTTTCACCCACTTCCTTTTCCAGAATGAGCAAATCCTTCGTACGCGATCCGATGATCGAAACGACCTCATTGCCCGCTTTCTTCAGGGCGACGATCAGCGGATAAACAACCCCGACACCCACGCCGCCGCCGACACAGACGACCCGGCCGTATTTTTCGATTTCCGTCGGATTGCCCAACGGTCCCTGAACATCCTGAAGCGATTCCCCCGCCTTCATTCCGGCCAGCTGCGCCGTTGTTTTTCCTACAATCTGAAAAATAATGGTGATCGTTCCCTTCTGTGCGTCGGAATCAACGATGGTCAGGGGAATACGCTCCCCCTTTTCGTTGATCTTCAGAACAATGAATTGTCCGGCCTTTCTCTTTTGAGCGATCGCCGGAGCTTCCAGCACCATTCTGACAACGTTTTCGGACAAATTTACTTTTTCAATAATTTTATTCAAGCTTAAATTCCCCTCCATGAAAAAAACAGGTGTTTGTCGTTATTAAATTTTAACGTGAAAAAAAAGTCAAGGTAAAAAAACAGCACCACCTGCCAGCCATTCCAAGATTGAACAGTTCTTTATATCGCAGATTCTTTGCTGAAACGTTTTTTAATATTCCGGTGTCAGTTTGTCCAGTTCCGCCAGAGAAAATACCGGACCGTCTTTGCAGACATATTTGCTCCCCACATTGCAGCGTCCGCATTTGCCGATACCGCATTTCATTCTCATTTCCAAGGACGTGAGAATGTTTTCTTTGGAAAAGCCCAGGTCGAAAAATACCGGCAGGGTGAAACGGATCATAACCGGAGGTCCGCAGATCACTGCTACGGCGTTTTCCTTGCTGGGCGCGACCTCTTTGCACACTGCGGGGACAAAACCTTCTTTGCCCTTCCAGGTCGCGTCGCCTTTATCAACCGTAACATTCAGATTGATATCTGCTCTTTTGCCCCATTCGACCAGTTCATCCTTGTAAAGAAGCAGGCCGGGATTTCGGGCGCCGTAAATGACCGTAATATTGCCGAAGCGTTTGCGGTTGTCTTCAAAAAGCATGTAATTGATGAGCGACCGCAGAGTGGTGAAGGCGAAACCGCCGCCGACGATGACGATATTTTTTCCTGCCAGAAAATCCAGCGGCCAGGAATTGCCCAATGGCCCGCGGATACCCATCACCGTGCCTTCTTCCATTTCATGCAAAGCCGTGGTGACGACGCCGGCCTTCTGCACGGTGAATTCCACGTAGCCTTTCTGCGTCGGAGAGGACGCTATGCCGATGGGCGATTCGCCTTTCCCGAAAATGGAAAGTTCTCCGAATTGTCCGGGAATATAAGCGTATTTCTGTTCATCTTCCGGATTAACAAATTTGAAGCGGAATGTTTTGATGTCTTTGGTATCGACCTCGGTAATGATTTTATCCACGACAACGGGATACGGTATATACGGGTTTTGCATTACGAACTCCCTGATTATAATTT
>DAOPVC010000029.1:0-22757 GCA_035350895.1 Smithella sp.
AAAATGAAAACGGTTTGGTCAGATAATCGTCCGCGCCGGTCTGCAGGCCCTTGATACGGTCATCCACCGTGCCCTTGGCGCTCAGGACCAGAACCGGGATCTTCATGCGGCGGTTGCGCATCTTCTCTATAATGCTCAGACCGTCCAGACCGGGTAACATGATGTCGATGACGGCCGCATCATAGGGTTCTGTCAGCAGCAGATCCAGACCGTCGACGCCATTTTCGGCATGGTCAACCACAAAACCGGCTTCACGCAAGCCGCGTCTGACAAAATTAGCGATCTTGCGATCGTCCTCAATCAGTAATAAACGCATGTTCCGATTCCTCTTGATCTGTCGTTTGGGACAAAATCACCGTGTTAACTTTACATGTTTGCCGGTATTCTATCAAGCACATAAAATGCGCATAGGATGTCCGGCTTGTAGTCGTGACACTCTTATGGCCGGTCTGCCCAATGGATGAATTTGTCTTGACATTTTCCGGTAAAAACCGCAAACACCACACAAACAAAGGCCACCGCGATCAACTCAGGATTCCTGTTCGCACGATACCCGGCTTCAACAGTTGACGGGTCTTAAAGGAGATACTTGCTTTGAAAATTGCGTCCATAGCTTCCGGCAGTAACGGCAACTGTTATTATCTGGGGAATGACGATGAGGCCATTCTTGTCGATGCCGGCATCAGCGCCAGACAGATCGTGGAAAGGATGACGAGGCTCGGGCTCTCATTGTCCCGGTTGCGGGGCGTGTTCATCTCCCACGAGCATTCCGATCACGTTCGCGGCCTGGATGTCTTTTGCAGGAAACATGCTGTCCCGGTTTTCATGACGGAAAAGACGTATGTGTCCTATGGCCGCGTTGTCAGCGATTCCCTGCTCAATTTTTTTGCACCGGGCCAGCCGGTCAAAATCGGCAATATCTGTGTAATCCCGTTTCTTAAATCACATGACGCGGTGGAACCTTGCAGCTTTTCAGTATCTTCCGGAAACAGGAATGTTGCCGTGATGACGGACATCGGATTCGAATGTGAAAACGTCATCGCTCATTTCAGGCATGCCGATGCCGTATTTCTGGAATCCAACTATGATGACCAGATGCTGAAAACGGGATTTTATCCTGCCCATCTGAAAAAAAGGATCGCTTCCGACAGAGGCCATCTGTCCAACACTCAGGCGGCCCAGCTTGCGTTGAAGCACGCTTCCGGCAGGCTGAAGCACATCTTCCTGTCTCATCTTTCCGCAAACAATAACACGCCCCGGCTCGCTTTGGGCGCCTTCAAGCATTTCATCGAAAAGAGAAGCGATCTGAAAACAGAAGTAATGCTGACCTCAAGAGAAAAAGAAAGCCGACTGGTCTGCCTCGATTAGGATCATCCGCAATATCGATTCCCGGCTTCAGAAGAAAGGAAAATTTGAGAACTATTTTTTCTTCAGGGTGCGGAAATTCGGTTTTCGTTTCTCCATAAATGCCATCATGGCCTCCATACTTGCCGGTCCTCCCGCCAATCTGTCCATGGCCTCGCGTTCAATCTTCAGGGCCGCTTCAATACCCGCTTTATGCGCCGTTCTGAGGCATCTTTTCGTTTCCATCAGGGAACTCAAAGGCAACTGGGCTATCTCAGCGGCTTTTGCCATCGCGTTTGGCAAAAGCTCATCATCCTTGAACTTACGGGAGGCTATGCCCGTCTCGAGCGCTTTATCCGCGTCGATCCATTCCGTGGTAAAAAGCAGTTCGGCCGCCCGCTGCGGTCCGATGAGCATCTGTAGCATATAACTGCTGGCAAATTCAGGCGCCATACCCAGGCTGTTGAAGGGCAGACGCATGCGCAGGCTTTCTCCGACGTAGAGCACGTCGCAATGAAACAGCATGGTCGCGCCTCCTCCGACGGCGACTCCTTTGGCCGCGCCAATGAGCGGTTTATCAAAATCAACAACCGCACGTTCCGTAATTTGATAACTGTGCGCCGCGCCGGAAACTCCGTAATCTTTCAAGTCCTGGCCCGCCGAAAAATCATTACCCGCGCCGGTGATAACGACTGCCGTAACATCATCGTCAACACGCGCCGCATCCAGCTCCGCGGCAAAAGCCGTCCACTGTTCCTGGTTGAACGAATTCTTTGAGTTGGGGCGGTTCAATGTCAACAATAAAACACCGTCCTTTAATTCCTTTAAAACCGTATCGCTCATCATCACACCTTACCCTTGTTTATTTGATTGAAAAAATGACCCGCTGCCGCCAGCGGCCCTCCACATTTACGCATTATATAACATTATTCGAGCCTTGCCACTTTTCTTGGCCACATACATACTCTGATCGGCAAGTGCCAGATATTCATTCAACGTAAGTTCCCGCAAGGTGTTTCTTTCCACCACACCTGCGCTGAAAGTACAATGAATTTTTTTATCTTCCACGTTCTGTTTACTGAAAAGCTTCAGGACTCTTTCCAGTGAATCCGCTGCGGTCCCGCCGGTTGCTTCGGGGAAATAAATGACAAATTCCTCGCCTCCGAATCTTCCCGCTATATCGGACATGCGAAGATTTTTCGTTAAGAGCGAGGATAATGTTTTCAGCACCTCATCCCCGGTATGATGATTGTATGTGTCATTTACATTTTTAAAATCATCCAAGTCAACAAACGCAATACTGAAAACATTACCGTAGCGTTTGTTTTTTTCCAGTTCCTGAAGAACCCGGGTTTCCCACGCTTCGCGGTTGAGTAATCCGGTCAGGCTGTCATATTGGATTTGTTTCTTATGGCGTTCCTGTCTCTCCAGAATATTGTCTATTTTCGCCAGTAGAATTTTCGGAGAGAAAGGTTTGGTGACATAGTCGTAGGCGCCTGCTTCAATGCCTTCAATGGTCATTGCTTCCGATGCCCGGGCCGTCACCAGAATCACCGGTATGTTTTTTAAAGCATCACTGCTGTTTATCTGCCGGCACAGTTCGTAACCATCCATCTGCGGCATCATGACATCGCTGATGATAATATCGGGCATATTCTCGCGAATCTTTTTCAAACCTTCCCGACCGTCGGATGCTTCCGCGATCCAGTAATCAGCGCTTAACGCCTGCCTGATGTAATCCCGCATATCTTCGTTGTCATCGATGATCAGCACTTTGGCCATGCGTTCTGTTTCCCGGCTCAGCTCTTCTTTTTCCGGAACGACTTTTTCTTGATAATCAATATTTTTTTCATCCTTTGCCGCCGGGAACAATTCCTGCTGTTCATACTTTTCAAGAGCGGTCTCTTTCGGAAGCATCACTCTGAACTCCGAGCCTTCATTCACGACCGAATCGACTTCTATCCTACCCCCATGAAGTTCGACAAATTCCTTGACCAGACTGAGGCCGATGCCCGTCCCATCCTGATTTCTGGTCATGGTTCCGTCGACCTGATGGAATCTGTCGAAGATATAGGGCAGTTCTTCCTGCGGAATTCCTCTGCCGGAATCTTTCACACTAATAACAATATTCTTGCCGTCATTGATTCGGGCGATGGAAACATTAATCCGGCCCCCGACCGGCGTGAACTTAAGGGCATTGGAAATCAGATTAATCAGAACTTTCTCCATCATCTGCCGGTCAAAATCCATCTCCACTGTTTTTGATTCGTCGGTCAGCGTCAACGCGATCCCCAATTTGTCCGCGTAGGCTTCAAAAGAACTTATAATATCGGAAACAAGAGCTGATATATTGCCGCTTGTAATCTTGAGAGGCATTTTGTTCTCATCAAGCTTTGACAAATCAAGCAGTTGATTGATCAGACCGAGCAGACGGCCAGCATTACGCTGAACAACAGTAAGCTGATTTTTTAATGACTGCTCCAGCCGGCCGAATTTCCCGGCGGATATCATTTCCAGCGGCCCGAGTATCAGCGTCAAAGGCGTGCGGATTTCGTGCGAGATGTTTTGAAAAAACATTGTTTTCTGACGGTCCAATTTCTGCAGTTTTTCCAGTAGACCGTTGGAGCGAGTAATTTCCAGTTTCAACTGATCTTCGCTGGCAATGGAACCGTATCGTCCGAGATAGGCATTGATCACCACAAGCATAAAAAAAGTTATTTCGATGACGGAATTTGTTACTGCAATCTGATACTCACTTAAATGATAAACGGGAGCGATGTGCCGCGAGAGAAAATAAGCCATGTAGTAAAAAACCAAAGTCGCAAAAACAGAGGGCACGATCAAAAACGAGGCGCGACGCCTGAACAACATAATGGCGCCGCCGGCCGTAAAAAATATCAGATAATAAATTTTTACCTCCCATCCAAAAATTACAGACAGAAAGATTAAGTGATAATTTAATATCGAGCCGAACCATACCAGCGCCAACGTATATTTCCCTTTCAAATTAAACAGGAAGGTAAAACCTAAAGCCGCCATGAAAATGAACATTTCATAAAATAACAACATCCAGTTATTAGAATAGAAATAGATCATGTAGATGGGATTGGTTACAATGAAGAATAAAGCGCTGATATTGCACATCCCGACATACTTTGCTTCTATCGGATCCATGTCGGACGGAACGCCGATATAAAATATCCTTTTAAGGTTAAACATTCTTTTCCTGATATTAGAGAGCTAACATGCGTATTATCAATAACATCATTCCTCTGTGATTACCAGTTTCTCTGTCATTTCCGTCGCAGATGACCGCCAGGTTATGGGGTATCTTCAGAATAAAGAGGATGTAGGCCCCCATATTTTTAATTTTCCTTATAAGGGGCGTGTTGATGATACAGATGCGCGTGATGATGCGGCGGAGCATGGCCGTGTTCGTCGCGCGGAAGAATCGGATCGCGCAGGCGCCGGAGCGTTATGGTTTTTTCCGGACAGACATAGGAGCACAAGCCGCAACCGAAGCAGTTTCCGGTCGTCTTGCTCCTGTCTTCGACCATCTGACGGGCCGAGAAGGGGCACACCTCGATGCATTTGCCGCAGGCCTTGCAGCGTTGCCGGTCGGTCTGCGCCATAAAGTAACCGTCGATCAGGGGATAGTTTTCCTGCGTGAGTTCGCGATTGATGATGTAGGGCACGCAGCCGCAGGTACAGCAGTTGCAGATGACATATTCATTATATAAATTTACCGGGCAATGAACAAAGATCATGTGAAACATGCCGAGTTCGTGAGTATGCTTGATGATCGCCTTGGCCTCTTCTTTCGAAATCTGACGGTAGTCCCGGGGGAATGCTTTCATCCAGGCCTCGTATCCGGTGCGCATAACAATGTCCGTCTCCAGCGGGTGGGAGCATGATTTGTGGCCGATGCGGCAGCGGCAGGCACCCACGGCAATCGGACCGTCCAGGGTATCCAACAGAGACAGCACTTCGTCATAGGGCATCGGTTTGGCCGTATCGCCGAGATAGCCGAAAGGCCGGGCAAGCAGGAAGCCGGCAAGAACGCGCACCCAGCGCATTTTGCCGAACCGTCGGTATTTGCCCCTTAAAATATGAAAGCAAAGTTTCAGGAGCGGAACCTCGATAAACCGGGCAAAGATAAAGAGCGTGAAACGTCTGAATGGATTTTGTTCTCCGGTGACATTGTGTACAAGCGACATATTAGTTATCCTTTAAATAAAAACACCTCGTAGCCCGGCAATCGTAATGCTCGATGTGTGTAATGATTGCAGATTGGAGAAACTCATATTTGAAGCCCTGAGCCTATTCTCCCCTATTTCATTCATGGTTCAACCTGTCTTCGCTCCAATCAAACTTAAGACCTCCTCCCACATACGTTCCCAAGCGCCCATGAAAAAGTGATTTTGCGCTTCCGGAATGGTTTGAATGGGAATGCCGTATTTTTCAGCCAGGCCCCTGGTGGTTGCCGCCGGATACCAGGTGTCTTCCCCGGCCATGAAGATGCGCGTGCGCCCCGCAAACCTTCTCAACTCCTCAAAGGCATTATGTCCGGGCAGAAAGAGGTTTTCCAGGAATGTGCCCAGATGAATGCGTGAGGGGACATTGTCGAGCATTTGTCTGTAGCCGTGCGATTTCCATATTTCAACATCAAGCCATTGCTCGTCGGCAAGCACCTTCCGCACAATGGCGTCGTCTTGGGCGTAAGCGCACAGGATGTCAATGAACTCGGCAATGGTCTTTCTTGAATACATGGAAAACAATGATTCGCGGGAATCCAGCACCGGCGCGATCAACACGAATTTTTCCGGCGGGCGATAGTGTGCCGCAAATTGCAGGCAGGCATTTGCCCCCGCGCTATGACCGACGATGACCAGGGACGTTTTAGACGGAATATGGATTTGGATAATTTCCTCCAGATCGCTCAACGCAGACCGTATTTCCATTTCGCCCCCGGAACGGCCGTGACCGCGCGGATTATAAAGGATACAGGCTATGCCCCGGTCTGTAAAGTTTTCCACCGGCACCCGGTACATCTGCACCGCACCGCCCATACAGGGCCAAACGACCATACAGGCTACAGGATTTTCCGGCACGGCGCCCAGGACCTCTAATCGGATATCGTCTTTTGTCAGAAATGTCTGTAACGTCTTAGCTGCCATAACTGCGAAAGGAAGTGCATAGGACCAGGTCTTGAAATATAAGTTTTCAGCCCCCCATCAGCATTACAAATTTATTTTAGTGAAACATGCAGAATCAAAGACATCATCCATGCCCGCCGCATTTTGTGGGACTTCAACAAAACAATTCCAGTGATCGGAATAGTTTAGTTTGGCGAATAATACGCTTTTAAAATTACATTTCAAGAAAAACTTTGAATAACTGTGAAAAGTGAAGAGTGAATTGTGAATAAATCAATCCCTCTTTCGAGGAATATGATACTGGATTTACCCTGAATACCCGGCACAATTTGTAAAACAAAAAGGCCCCATAACCTTACAACGGTCATGAAGCCTTTTTTAATCAACAAGTTAACGAGTTAAATTCTTATTTTATTTCTATCTCTTCAATAACAGCCCAAACTCTGCGGTTTTTCTGACGTCCTTCATCGGTATCATTGGTGGCTATCGGCCTAGATTCTCCATAACCTCTAGAAGTAAGACGAGAAGGCTCGACACCGAATTCTTTTATCAAATACTGGCGTACGCTATTAGAGCGGTCGTTCGATAACCTGAGGTTGTAAGCGTCCGAAGCAACACTGTCGGTATGCCCTTCTATCACAGCTTTTGTATTGGGATACTCTTTCATGAAATCAGCAACTTTCCTGATGTCGTCACGATATTCATCTTTGACAAATGATTTGTCGGTGTCGAATTGAACCATCAGTTCGACGGTGGCCTTTGCACGCATACAACCGTCTTTATCTACTTTAAAGCCGGCAGGCGTACCGGGGCATTTATCTCTGCAGTCAAAAACTCCATCCTTGTCGGAATCAACAGGACAACCCTCTGGATCTACAGGACACCCCTGGGTTTCACAGCATATGCATTTGTCCTGGCAGTCAATCACGCCGTCATGGTCTAAATCGACGGGACAGCCGTCATGGTCCACAGCACACCCGTGGGGGGTATCGGGACATCTGTCCCGGCAGTCAATCACGCTGTCCTTATCTGAATCATAGGGGCAACCATAATAACTGTCGACTTTGCAGCCGGCCGGTGTATCGGGACACGTGTCCTTGCAGTCAATCACGCCGTCTTTGTCGGAATCCAGGAGACAGCCCTCTGCATCGACCGCACAATCTCGAATGGTACCGGGACATTTATCCTGACAATTATTGACTCCATCTCTGTCGGAATCAGCGCAAGAGTCGCAAATGACATCATCCGCAGCCGCCTGTGCGACCGGAACAAATGATATCATCATTACCATTAAAGATACCATCAATAATCTTTTCATAACATTCTCCTTTCGTTTCAGTTTTAATCAATAATTTCTCGAAAAAACTATTTAAACTTTAACGATACCCTTCAAATTCAACGGGAAGGGTCTGATCAATCCTTTAGGACTCCAGAAGTTGATGGTTAAGTTGATGGGTTAATATTCACGAACAAATATTTTAATTATTGGTTGAGCCAAAAGCAGCCTGGCAACCAAATGTTACTTTGTTGACACACAGAAACGTACAGAAAAGAGAGGGGAAACATACAATTTTAGTTGAGTTATTAATATTCCTTTTTCTATTTTTTATCAAGCAAAAAGCCTTCGTTCAATATTGCTTATCTCGTGTAAATGATGTTTATTCGAATTGAAAGGAGGTGTTTTTGTCTTTATCGAGGACTCAGGAACGACAGGATAAAAATGATTATTTCTAAACGTTTCGATGTTAGGCGGTTGTCTATCCCGCTCCGCTATGAGAATATAGGAGGTTGCCCGCTGTCCTAAGACCCGGCACTCCCCGGAAAATATTCAATGCCGAATGGGCTCTCAACGAGCGTCACTGGTCTTCTTTGTTTTATCCGGCTCTTTATACACTTTCCAAACATTACGATGCTAAGCCTTTTGAGAGATATATTTATTATTTTCGGGATAAAAGACAAGGAATCAAGGCAATCAGGAGATAAATTTTTATTCTTGACATTTCGAGAGCAATGGATGGTACTAAGATAGAAACATTGCGGGGAGAAAGAATGCCGTTCTTTCCCGCGCGCTCTGCGGGGTAAATCACTGCCTCATCTTATATCAAAGGAGTCATGGTTATGCGCGGTGATATTCAAAAAATGATTTCGGGAAATAACGTATGTGTGATGGCCACCGCTGCGGACGGCGCTCCGCATTGCTCTCTGATGTCTTACGCAACGAGCAGGGACTGCCGTGAAATCTACATGGCCACGTTCAAGGACACGAAGAAGTACCGCAATCTTATCGCCAATCCGACAGTCAGTCTGCTGATCGATACGCGGGATGCATCGCCACGGGACAAAACCAGGGCGCTGACGGTCACCGGCGTTTTTCAGGCCGCAGATCATGACAAAAGATTAGAACAGATTCGGGAAACGCTGATCAAAAAGCATCCCGGTTTGAAGGATTTTTTCAACCATCCCGACGCCCGCATCGTCGTCATCAAAGTCACCGCCCTGCAGCTTCTGGACAATGTGACCGATGCGTATTTTGAAGCCGTAAAGTAAAAATAAAATTTAAGAAATATAAGACAATAGGGCGCAACATTGTTCGGCGGGACAACGTGTTCGGAATTTTTCTGATTAGAGAAAAGTAATGCCTACTTTGGTGACCTGATTTTCCAGCTTGCTGATCCAGGCTATTTTGGCTTTCGTTTTGGGCAGTGTGCCGCACTGGCAAAGCACTTCCTGGCCCTGTTGTAAGTTCATTTCTCCCACAAATATTGCACAACAGCCCTTGAAACTTTCATTTTCTCCCAATCCCACGCGCTGTCCCGTTTTCCTGGTTTTTTCGTCAAGATAATAAAGGGTCACCAGTTCGTTCGGCTCTGCGGGATATCGGATATATTTTCTCTTGTCAAAATCGCTCATTGAAAACTCCTGTCTGCCTGTTTTTGATCGAAAAGGGCTCTCAATAAAATTTTCTGCTCAGGAAATATTTAGTGGATTTTTTTACCGGGGGTAAGTTTATGGTAGCCGCGTTTTGATGTCAAGGGAATCTTGGCTGCTCATTCCATTTGTTTCCTTTTCCCGAAGCGGACAATGCCGGCCATCAAGATTACAGCGCGTGGCTTTTAGACTTTATGAAATGAATGTTCTTACCGCAACGGGACAAACCGCAATATTTCCCGTATGGCCGGTTATTTACTTTTCAGCACAGGAAATACCAGTCTGCCGCCGTGCTCCCCGATAATAGATACCAGCGGCAGGCAGAAAAATACGAGCACCGGCACAATCCGTTCCACGCCTGAAGGGTTTTGCAGGACCCCGGGGTTGACCACGAGCACCACCATGATGATGGTGTCGGACAGCAGCAGCAAAAAAGAAAAAACCGTTTTACGCACGATGAGGGGATTGGGCTTCCCCGAATAATTAACAAGCCAGGCCAGAATGCCCGTGCCGATGGCTGCCGGCAGGGAGAGACTTCCCAGAATGTAGAGGTAGAAAACAGCGTCGAGGAGTCCCGGCGCAGGACTGATCAAATAATACCAGGCAAGAAACAGCGGAGCGATGATAAAGACCGCCATGGGAAAGTGCACGACCATGGGATGCGGATGTCGCTTGAAAAAAGGATAGGCCTCCATAAACTGCATCAGCCATTCCGGAAGAAACGGCGGCTTTTCTTCTTTCGCTTTAATCAGCGTGCCCTTTTCCCGGATCTTCGCCAGAACGTCCTTGCCGTGCGGTGAGGCAGCAATGGCTTCCGTCAGATCGACACCCGCCTGGTGCCTGTTCATATGCACGCCTTTTTTCCACAGGCGGTTGCCCGTCACATCATAGACTTTCCCGTCCACCGCGACAAAAGCCTCGCGGCCTTCTTTTCCGTCGTGTTTCGATAGCGTTTCACGGTCGAATTCCATACCATCGCCCTCCTTTGCTTAATTTTATGGATTTCTGATCTGATTTTCAAGCCCCGATGTTCGGAATATTATCGCGTTTCGAGCTGTCCGTGGTCCGGTATTTTCTTTAAAAAAACAGAAACAGCGGCGGGCAGATAAAAAACCGTCAGCAGCAGTATGGCAAAAACGGCTGGCGGAACGGCCCGCTGATTTTGCAGCCCCTGAATCAGGCAGGCAATAATCAATAAAATGCCCGTCAGATTGTGCACGCGGATGGTCAGCAGATTGGCTGGCGTCATTCGCGCCGGTTCGCTGGAGTGTTTTTTCATGATAATGAAAGCCCGGAAAGACCAGGGCAGCGTCAGGAGCGTCAGGTAAATCCAGAAACTCGCCATGCCGAACAGCGGCGCCAGCAGCATGATCGCATAGGCCAGCGTCAGGGCGATGCCGTAAAGCCACACCGCGTTTTTTACCCCGAATTTTACAACCAGATTATTTTTACCGGCCGCGGCGTCATTGGGCCTGTCCGGAATTTCATTGATGACGATCATGGCGAACATCATCAAACCCAGCGGCAACAGGATAATAAACGCCTCACCGGAAAATGAAATCGTCTGCAGAACATAAGCGCCCATGCCGATGGTGAAACTGAAATTTATCAGTTGTGATAATTCCCCGAAACCATGATAGCCGTAACGCACAGGCGGCGCCGTATAAAAATAGGAGCATGCCATGCCAAACAGGCCGAAGGCCATGATCCACCAGGTTTGAGCCGCGCACAGATAGAGGCCGATGCCAATGGTCAGACCATAAAGGGACATGAAGACCCGGCGCATCTGCGCGTGTTGGATAGCGCCGCCGGTCAGGACGCCGCTGCCGCCGGAGAACGGATTTTCTTTTTCGTCATTTTTACCGTCGACGGCGGCGTGATAATCGAAATAATCGTCGGTCATGTTCAGTGCAAGATGGTTCAGCGTCACGCCCAGAACGGTCAGAAAGAAAAACCACAGATTCATCAATCCCGTTTGCGTCCAGGCAACGACACCTCCCAGGATGGCCGGCAAAAAACTGGCAGGCGTAAAATGATAGCGGAATGCGCTCCACCAGACGCGCAACGATTCACGTGTTTTGCTTACCTCAGCGCACACGGTATTGTTTCGTACTTCCGGATTTTTCAGCGGCTTAATGTCGGTTGGGAAAAATTCTTTATTTTTCACGGTTCATTTGTAACACAGGGAGAATCCGGCTGTCAAAACAGATTTGTCTTCGGTGGATCATCCATACGGATGCGGTTGTCCAACGTGAAACGTTATGTCCGATGTTTTAATGACGCCATCCCTCCATTGCTGGAGGGATGGTGAATGAGTTCCCGATCTTGTAACCGTGGGGGGGTCATTACGACGGGAACGAAAAAGAAGCGGTTTACCCGCTGGGAAAGGCTTTTTTTATTTTTTATCTTCTCTGATCACCTCTAAAATAATTTCAATCAAAGTAAAACAAGTGTTGAATTTTGGACATAAGTACAATATAGTGCGTCTGTGTCAGAGTCAATAGTCAATATTCTGTTTTTTTGTATGATATTGAACAAATTTTGATTGTTCTGTCTGACTTTAGCTAAAAATTTTGCAGGAGATGGAAAATGATCAAAAAGGATGTGCATGCGAAAGCGGAATATCGGAGCGCGATTCGATCAAGAAAATTGATCAAACAGGCGTATGTGGAACTGATCAAGGAGAAAGATATTGATAAAATCACCATCAAGGACGTTGTCACCAAGGCCGATATTAACCGAGGAACCTTTTATGCGCATTACAACAGCATTAACGCCGTCTCCGAACAGATCGGAAGTGAAATCGTTTCGGCTTTGTTTGAATTTCTTGATGAATTTAAAGATTCCCGGATGATTGAAAATCCCCTGCCCTTTCTCAGAAAAATTTCACGCTTTCTGGAAGAAGATCTGGAGTTTTACCGGATATTGATCAATTCGCAGAGTTCCATCATCTTTTTGAATAAACTCAAGAGGTTGTTTGTTAATAAAATACGCAGCGACGAAAAAAAGATGTCGGCAATCAAAAACAAGGATCAGTTCATCATTTGCGTCGATCTGTTTGCGTCCGGATTTGTCGGTCTTTATCAGGACTGGTTTAATTATAAAATCAAAATGTCGCTCGATGAATTAGCCGTAAATTTCAGTGAGATTATTAAGAACGGTTTCAAGCCCTACCTGCCCGCAAAAAAATGACGGACGAAAATAAGACGGGAAGGTAACCTCCGATCACGAGAGGATACTGTTGCCCGGTTATACCTTCACACGCAGTTCCGTGCCCCTATCCCCCCAGATAAGCCTGCTTCACCCGCGGGTTTCCGGTCAGTTCTTTGCCGGTGCCGGAAAGAACGATGCGGCCCGTTTCCAGAACGTAACCGCGCGAAGCAATGTGCAACGACATATTGGCGTTCTGTTCGACCAGCAGAATGGTTTTCCCCGCTCTGTTGATGTCCTGAATGATTTTGAAAATTTCGCGCACCAGGACCGGAGCAAGTCCCATCGACGGTTCGTCGAGCAGCAATGTTTGCGCATCGGTCATCAGCGCGCGGCCAAAAGCCAGCATTTGCTGTTCACCGCCGGAGAGCATCCCGCCCTGCTGCTTTCTTCTTTCCCGGAGGCGCGGAAACAGCGAGAAAACATTTTCGAAATCTCTGGCAACCTGCTCTTTATCCTTCCGTTGCCAGGTGGCGAGTTTCAAATTTTCCATGACAGTCAGATTGCCGAAGATGCCGCGGCCCTCGGGTACGTGAGCGATTCCCGCGGCGACAATCCGATCGGCGGCGATGTTTTTCATGTCCCTGCCGGCATAGCGGATGATGCCGCCATAGGAAACGAGGCCGGAAATCGCGCGCAGGATGGATGATTTCCCCGCGCCGTTGGCGCCGATAAGCGTAACGATTTCTCCCCTGCCTACGTCGAAAGTAATATCGTCAACCGCATGAATGCTGTCGTAGGAAACGTTCAGATGATCAACCGTCAGGATTTTTTCTGCAGTCGTCATACAGCCACCTCCTCGCCGAGATAAGCTTCCAGAACTTTCGGATTGTTTTGAATCTCGGCGGGCAGACCGGTGGCAATGGTCGCGCCGAAATCCAGCACCACCAGCCGTTCGCAAATACCCATAACAAGGCGCATCTGGTGTTCAATCAGAATGATCGTTACTGAAAACGTTTTGCGAATCCAGCTGATAAATTCCATAAGCTGGATGATTTCGTTGGGATTCATCCCGGCGGCCGGTTCATCCAGAAGCAGCAGTTTCGGTTCGGTGGCCAGCGCGCGGGCGATTTCCAGCCGTCGCTGCAGACCGTAAGGCAGATTTTTTGCCTTTTCACCGGCAAGGTTGTCCAGCTTGAAGACAGCCAGCAGATCCAACGCCTGATTGGTAATGCGCCGCTCCTCGGCGCAAAAACGGCCGATGTGCAGCAGCGCCTCGACCGGCGAGTAGTTGATGCGTCCGTAATGCGCGGTGCGGACATTATCCAAGACGCTCAGTTCCCTGAAGAGCCGTATGTTCTGAAACGTCCGGGCAATGCCTCGTGTAGTGATTTGATGCGGCGTCAGGCCGACCAGTTCCTGGCCGTCCAGTCTAATGCCGCCCTCGCTTGCGCGATAGACCCCGGTAATTAAATTAAAAACGGTGGTCTTGCCCGCACCGTTGGGACCGATGATGCCGATGAGTTCATGCGGCTCAACGGCCAGGTTGAAATCGGAGACGGCGCAAAGTCCCGCAAAACGATGGGTCAGTTTTTCGATTTTAAGGAGTGGCATCGCCGGCCTCCTTTTTCTTCTTCCGCCAGAGTTTTTCTGTTACCCAGTCGCGCAGCGGCATGAACATGCGGGCTTCCTTCAAACCCATGATGCCGCGTGGACGGTAGATCATCAGCAGCACAAGCATCAGCGGCATGAAGACCATGCGCCAGACGCCCAGCGGTCTCAACACTTCCAGCAGGATGGTGTAAATAATTGCGCCGACAATCGACCCGGCGATGGAGGCAATGCCGCCCAGATAGACCATGATCAGAATGTCGGTGGATTTGATGATGTCGAACATGCGTGGATTAATGAACTGGAGGGCGTGGGCGAACAATCCCCCGGCAATGCCCGCAAAGAACGATGAAACGACAAAGGCGATGATTTTGACCTGACGCGTGTTGACGCTCATCAGGTCGCTGGCAATTTCATCTTCGCGGATGGATAAAACGCCGCGGCCGAAATTGGAATACACCAGATTGCGGATCACCCAGACGCTGAGCGCCGTCCAGAAAAAAACCCACGGCAGCGTGGTGAGTTTTTCCATGCCCAGGAGACCGCGCGGACCGCCGACGACATCGATATTTTCGAGAACGGATTTGACAATCATGCAGAAGGCCAGGGTGACAATGGCCAGATAGTCGCCGCGTGTTTTAAAAGAGGGAATCGCGACCAGAAAACCGACCAGCGCGGCTGCCAGTCCTCCGGCCAGTATCGCCAGCGGAAAAAGCATATTTTGAGCGCCGGATGGAAATACATGAACGGTTAGAAGTGATGCCACGTAAGCGCCGACCGCCATGAAACCGGCGTGACCCACGGAAAATTCACCCATGTAGCCGTTGATTAAATTCAGACTGACGGTGAGAATGATGTTGATGCCCACATAAATTAAAATCAGTTGCAGGTATAAATCCAGAAATTCAAACGCTGACGCGGCCATGCAGAATCCAACGCCCACAAACAGGAATATCGGCCAGAAATATTTATAATCGGTGAGCGCTTGCCAGCGTTTGATGATTGTATCGTATGTCGAAGAACGTTGAGACATGGCTACACCTTTTGCGGCTGCGGCTTGCCCAGAATGCCGTAGGGACGGACAATTAAAAGAATCAGAAGCAGCGTGAAGGCCACAAAATCACGATATGTTGACGGGAAAAAAGCGCCCACCATAATTTCCACCATGCCCAAAATGAAACCGCCGATCATGGCGCCTCGGATATTGCCGATACCGCCCACGACGGCGCAGATAAACGCTTTCCAGCCGACCATGATGCCCATGTAGGGATCAATCACCGGATAAGCAAGCCCGTACATCACACCGGCCGCACCGCCAAGGCCTGTGCCGATGGCAAATGTCAGTGAGATGATTTTATTGACCGACACGCCCATCAGCGGAACAATAGTCTTGTCCCAGGAAATGGCGCGCATGGCCATGCCTGCTTTAGTGTGCTGCACGATAAAATCGAGAACCACCATCAGCGCGAGTGAAAGGACAATAATGAGAATCTGGAGCGAGGAAATAGAAAGGGAGCCGACAGTCCAGGTCGTATTTTCCAGAAGCTGCGGAATATGTTTGGGATACGGTGAAAGCGCCAGCGTAAAATTTTCCAGGAAAAGGCCGACGCCCAGCGCCGTGATAATGGCGGACACGCGCGGCGCGTTGCGCAAAGGCTTGTAGGCCAGCCGTTCGATGATGACACCGAGGAAGGCAACGCCCAGCATGGATAAAAGCAGCGTCGGGATAAAAGAAAGCTTGAAATAAACGGCAATGAGAAAGCAGAAAAAAGCGCCGATCATGAATAAATCGCCGTGCGCGAAGTTGATCATGGTCAGAATGCCGTAAACCATCGTGTAGCCCAGAGCAATCAGCGCATAGATGCTGCCGAGTTGCAGGGCGTTTAAAATTTGCTGGAAAATATAGGCCATAGATGCATACGCATTTAAATCAAAAGGCTATCTTTGTTGCTTCGTCGTCGGCGTCCTCAACGTATTGACATATACGCCTCCAGCGCCTCCTCCTCGTCCCGCTGAAGCGGGACGGTTCAACTTTCAAATTCCAGTTCACTTCGTTACTGTAATTTGAGTTTCACTGCGGCCGTGATATCATCTTTGATTTAAATGGTATAAAAAATCCTTCCTTTACCCTGTCATGCCGGACTCGATCCGGCATCCGGGAGTTATTTTTGAAACTGCAATACCCTTGCGGGCAACATGGCCGGCCTCCTGCCCCGGTATGGCTATTTTTTGCGGCTTAAATAAAATGTTCGCAGACAAAGCGCGCGAGGCTTTAGGAATGGCCTGCTTTTGCGTAGGTCGCAGTGACTAAAGCTGAAGCGCAACGCCGTATGCGGACATTTTAGAAAGCCGTCAAGGCTTGGCATTCGCAAACCACGTAAACTTCCCATCCTTTATTTTCAAAATCACCGCGCTTTTGATCGGGTCGCCGGAGCCTTCCTGAAACTGCATATTGCCGGTCACGCCTTCATACTTTGGAATTCTGGCCAATGCGTCTCGCACCGTCTGACGGTCTTTATTGCCGGCGGTTTTGATGGCCTGCCACAAAAGGCCGAAAGAATCATAGGTCAGAGCGGCCACGTCATCCGGCGTTGTTCCGTATTTAGCCTTGTAGTTGGCGATAAATTTCCTGGTTGTGTCGCTGGCCGAGTCGGCTGCATAATGCGTGCTGAAGTAATAATCATTGCAATCCGCTCCGCAGAGTTTCACGAGTTCTTCGGAACCCCAGGAATCCGAGCCGATAAACGGCGCAGTAATACCCAGACGTTTTGCCTGCTGAATCTGCAGGGGCACTTCGCTGTAATAGTTGGGCAGGAAAATTATTTCCGGCGCGGCCTGTTTGATCTTGGTCAACTGAGACGAGAAATCCTTGTCGTTGGTGGTGTAGGTTTCAAACGCAACAATCTTGCCGCCGTTTTTTTCATAAACATCCTTGAATATTTCGGCAATGCCTTTGTTGTACTCGGAAGCGACGTCGTAAAGCACCGCTGTTTTTTTCAGTTTGAGATCGTTCAAAACGAATTTTGCCAGCACCCCTCCCTGGAACGGATCGATAAAGCAGGCGCGGAAAACGTATTTTTTGGGAACGTTGGTCTTGGAATCCAGGGTGGCTTTAGGCGCGGTGGACCAGGGTGTAATCAAAACCGTCTTGCTGGTTTCGGCGATTTCCGCGGCGGGCAGCGCGTAGCGGCTGGCGTTGGGTCCGACGATGGCCACGACCTTCTGCTGTGTAATCAGTTTCTGCGCGGCGGCGGCCGATTGATCGGCCTTGCCGGCGTTGTCTTCGATAATCAACTTAATCTGATATTTCTTGTCACCCAGTTGAATGCCGCCGGCAGCGTTGATTTCGTCAACGGCCATTTCGGCGGCGTTCTTGCAGGAGGCACCGACGGCCGGAACATCGCCGGTCAGTTCGGCAATAACGCCTATTTTGATTTTGGAGGAGTCATCGCTGCCGCAGGCACAAATCTGAAAAACAAAAAAAGACACTATTGCAAAAAATAACCAAAATTTTTTCATACGATCAACCTCGTCCGTTTGATTTATTCGGATTTTATAAGGTAAGGCGGGGATGCTGTCAACATGAATATTCGGCCTTTTCAAAGAAAAACGCTCTCTTTCTTGAAGATTTTTCATGCAATAAAAACACGCATCATCAGACAAAAGAACTTGAGTGCAATGAATGCTCATGATATTAATTTAAAAAATTACCCAAGGCGGTGGAACATTTGAAAATTGCCACGTATAACGTAAACTCCATCCGTTCCCGTCTGCATATTGTTTTGCCGTGGCTCAGGGCCAACAGTCCCGATTATTTCTGTATGCAGGAAACAAAGGTTGCCGACGCCGGCTTCCCTGCGGCGGAGTTTGAGGCTCTGGGCTACAACGCAGTCTTCAAAGGCGATAAACAATACAAGGGTGTGGCCATCGTATCAAAGCAGAAACCGCAGAAAGTTACTTGCGGCTTTGATTCTGAACCGGCCGATGCCGATCGCATGATCATCGCGCAATACCATGATCTGACGATCGTCAATACCTATGTCCCGCAGGGACAGGAAATGGGAAGTGAACAATTTGCCTATAAGCTGAAATGGCTCGACCGTTTTAAAAAATATCTGCAGAAAAATTTTCAGCCCGGGAATGAGGTCATCTGGTGCGGCGATCTGAATATTGCCCCGGAGCCGATCGACGTGCACGACCCGAAAAGATTGCTGGGACACGTCTGCTTCAACCCGGAAGTCTGGAAGGCCTTCGAAGACATAAAATCATGGGGCCTGACGGATGTCTTTCGCAAGCACTATCCGGGTGTCGCCGGCCAGTACACTTTTTTTGACTACCGCATCAGAGATTCGGTCAGTCGCAAGCTGGGCTGGCGCGTTGATCATATCTTGGCCACGCAAACGCTGGCCGCAAAATCGAAAAGTTGCACCATTGACTTGGAATCACGTCTGCAGGACAAGCCGTCCGATCACCTTATTCTTTACGCGCAATGGTAAGGGAAAGAAATGAGTAAAAAAGAAAATATCGACCGCATCAATACAAAAATTGCGTCAGGTTTTGAAAAAATCGACAAGGCATTGTCGGACGCCTCCGGTATCGCGGAGCTTTTTGAAATTTTGTTTACGCAAATCGAAGAAGAATTCCATATTCCCTTTGTCTGGATGACATTGGCTGATACGGCAAAAGCTCTGCCCGTTATCGAAGCGGCAAAATCCTCCGGTTTTCTAAAAGACCGGTTCAGCGTGATGAAAGCCGATTCTTTTCGTGAAATTTTCTATTCCGGACTGCAACCGATTCTGGTCAACAAGAATCTCAGGCCCTATTACAAATTGTTTCCGGCAAATCAAAAATATTTCATCAAATCACTGGCGATGGTGCCGTTCAAAATCAACGGGGAAGTGACGGGAAGCTGGAATAACGGTGACGCCGCCCAAAGCCGTTATTCGCCTGACATGGAGACAGGTCTTTTGCAGAAACTCTCCCGCAGATTATCTTCACGTCTGGATGAGCTTCTTTAGTTCGCGGGTACGGAGAAATAAAATGACCGCTATCATTCAAATCAGACAGAAAGAAAAATTCATGGGCACGATGAAGCATGGCGTCGACCTGTTGAAAGAAATTACAAAAATATGTCAGGAAAGAAACATTCACCTGGGCAGCATTGAGGCAATCGGTGCGGTCCAAAAGGCGTCCATCGCGTTCTACAATCAGACCAAACGAGACTATGTAATCATGACCATTAATGAACCGCTGGAGATGACAAGCTTAACCGGGAATATTTCAATCAAGGACGGAAAACCTTTTGTACACGCGCACGTAACCCTGGCCGATTCCACGGGCAACGTTTATGGCGGTCATCTTGCCCCGGGAACGATTGTCTTTGCCTGTGAATTTATTATAAAGACGTTTGACGGGTTGATGCTGGAAAGAAGATTTGATGAGGATACGGGATTATCTCTATGGTCCTTGCAGGAATAAAAACGGCGTTTGAATATTCATTGTTGGATAAGACATGATGGAAATCAGAAATGTTCAGAGTAGTACGATCAAAGATAAGGCTGCGCTATTCATTGTTACAAGCGTTTTTACATCGATGTTAGGTTTGATTCTGTCGTGTGCCGGCGTTCCTGAAAAGCAATGGCATAATAACAGTACGACCATAGGCCAGTCTGTCCGGGATACGCAAGATGATGGGAGCCTTGCTGACGAGTTGCAACCGCAAACGGATTCCATCGGCAGATCACCCGCGACTGACCATAGCCGTGATGATAATTTTGTTGCCCTTGAAAACGGAACGGTCCTGGACAAAAAAACCAATCTCATGTGGGCCAGTAAAGATAATGGCGCAAACATCAACTGGCATGACGCCAAGTTATATTGCGAACAATACAACGGCGGAAGCTACACCGACTGGCGCATGCCGACGATCGATGAACTGGCGGATTTATACGATCACGGCAAGGAACAAACATCGGGTTATCACATTATTGATTTTATCACGATAACCCGCGCACTCCAATGGTCTTCCGATACGGACGGTTCTAATATGGTTGCCGTCTTATATTTCTATGATGGTGAGACGGTCTGGAATATTCCGTCCACCAGTTCTTACCGGGTGCTTCCTGTGCGAGATGCCCAACATGATTTTCGGATCTTATTGTCCAAAATCTTTCCCTCGCTGATCTCCGCGCCGCGATAATCCTTCCATAAATTCGGCAAGCCCTTTTTCTCGAAGAGGAAAAATTAGTGGACTCGACTTTTACGAAACCAGACGTTTTCGGAAGCAGGCCCCCATTTCCGAAGCTGCACGGTCAGATGCAAATTCGTTAGCCCAAATGCTTCATGCGAAACGTCATTACGAATAAGGTGACCGATTCGCTCAGGTGATCAAGGGCGTCACGGCCAGAGTCAAAGCGCTGGGACCTGCAAACAAGCTGGCGAAGAAACGTTAGCAGGGATGCTTATTGCCGCGCATCGCCTTACTCCCGGGAAAGTTTCCAATACCGGGACTTCGCAATTGACGAACCCCCTCACACATTTCGGCCCACCGCGATTGTGAAACTTGAGTCTTATTCCCTCTCCCGCTCCGGGAACATCCCTATGTGTTTCGCACAAAGGATAGTTCGTTCAACAAAATTCAGTGCGCCTATAGTGACCTTTAGGTTATGCGCTTCTGAAATGTGGGACTCACTAATTCGACTAACGCCTGAATGAACCTTGGTTTTCCGACACGAAGTGATCGGAAAATCTCAGAGTAAATTATCCCCCCACTGTCAGGTGGCAGGGACGAACATCGCTTTGCTCGTTCTACCACGGTACTATGCGCCTGGTATAGTTCACCTTACGCTTTAAACTTCATCCCGACTCGTCGGGATTCGTTTTCAGCTTGGCTCACTATCAGCAAGTCTCCAATCCCCATTCGCTTCGCTTCGGGGATAATTCGACTAACGCTTCGATCATCGCTTTGCTCGTTCTCAGCGAGTCTCATTATAAGGCAGAACCCCGCAAAACTTCACGGGGTTCCTGAAGGGTATATCTTTGAAGGGGAAAAGGGGTTAGTTGATCAAGTTTTTAAGAGCGTCAACGACCGGTGCTGTAAATATTGAAATCAGCAAAGCATAAAGAGCAAAAGATCCTATTGCTTCACTCATATACAGCTTGGTGTATTTTCTTTTCAGAGAAATGATAATTAAGCCGCCAACAATTAAGCAACCAAGGTGAAAGAACGGGAAATTGGTGTTTCCGGTAACGCTGAATTCGGCATAGCTGAAAGAAGCGGTTACCAAAACGACGAAAGCAGTCAAGAGGGTTGTTTGCATTAATTTTCTCATAGCTCGTTTTATCTCCTTTTGGACAATCTTAAAACTCTTGGTCATTGTTTATGAAATAAATATGCCAACTTTTATGGAAAATATTAATTTATTATAAGTAATTAATATATAATATGATATTTTATATCTTCTAAAAGATAAACATTGCCGTCACTCTTTATAATGTTTAAAGAAACGTTAAATTCCAGGGGAAAATACAAAAAAATATTTAATAATTCTTTAATGGAAAATATTTTCACATTTTTTAATATTTATCTTGACAAACAATTCATATTCGATAATTATGAACCACCATTCAAAATTTGAACAATCATTCATGATATCGGTTTTCAGCGATGGAAAGACTGGAAAGAAAAGAACGTGAATTTAATATGCGCCGGGCATATATTCTGGCGCAGGCGGAGAAAATATTCTCCGTCAAAAGTTATCATAATGTCACGATGGCTGAAATCGCCAGCGCTTCCGGTTTTTCTACGGGGTCTCTTTATCAGTTTTTCGAAGGCAAGGAAAATCTTTACACATCGATGATCACCGAAAAACTCGATTTAATGTATACGGAAATCAGGGAGGCAACCGAGCGGACCGAAAATGTCACTGAGAAAATCGAGATGCTGGTCGATTCTCAACTGCAATTTATGGAAAAAAACGCCGATTTTTGCCGTTCCCTTTTTAAAGGCGAAAATGCAGCGTTGACGGAAGCCATGACTGCGCTGCGGAAAAAACTTATTGAAGACTACTTAAATTATGTCCGTTTCATTGAAAATTTGTTAAAAGAAGGCATCGAAAAAGGGGTGCTGAGAAACATGCCGGCCCATGATATGGCTCAATCTCTGGTGTATTTAATCCGAGCCGTATCGATGGAATGGATCCTGTTGTCGAGAAACGAGTCGCCCTCCGCCAAGAAGGGGTTTGTTCTGGACATTTTCTTTCATGGAGTGAAAAATCATGGCCGATAAAAAATCTTCATTCGTTATATTAATGTTACTGACAATCATCTTCTCCGTTCGTCCCGGTTTTGCCGGAGAATTCATGACTCTGGAGGAAAGCATCGACCTTGCTTTGAAAAACAGCATCGTGCTGAATATTGCGAAGGAAGGATTAAAAAGCGCTACCGCCCAGAAGATGGAGGCGGTTACGGGATTTTTGCCTAAATTCAGCACCTCTTACAGTTATTCGCGATTGAACGAGGCGCCGTTTTCCAGATTTCAGGGTCTTCCTCCAGGACCGCTCTATGACA
>DAOPVC010000030.1:0-22635 GCA_035350895.1 Smithella sp.
TGGATTCCGTCGCCGCGCTGGTTCCCAAGGCGGAACTGGAAGGCGACATGGGCGATGCCCAGATGGGTTTGCAGGCACGGCTTATGTCGCAGGCGCTGCGCAAACTCACCGGTTCGATCAGCAAATCCAAAACCACCGTGATTTTCATCAATCAGTTGCGTATGAAAATCGGCGTCTTTTTCGGCAATCCCGAAACGACCACCGGCGGCAACGCGCTGAAATTCTATTCCTCCCAGCGCCTCGATATCCGCAAGATGACGTCCATCAAAAACGGTCAGGATGTCATCGGCTTCAGAACTAAAGTCAAGGTTGTCAAAAACAAGATGGCCCCGCCTTTCCGGGAAGCAGAATTCGACATCATCTTTGGCGAAGGCATCTCCAAGGAAGGCGACGTGCTGGATCTGGCGGCGGAAAACGGCATCATTGAAAAGAGCGGCGCGTGGTACTCCTACAAGGGCGACCGCATCGGCCAGGGAAGGGATAACTCCAGAATTTTCCTCAAGGAGAATCCCGATGTGCTGGCGCAGGTCGAAAACGAGGTCCGCGTCAAACTGGGCGCCCTGCCCAAAGATCAGGAAGAGGAGAAGTGAAAGTTCTGGATTTAGAGGCGGCAAAGCAAAAGGCGTTTCGTCTTTTGTCTTTGCGGCCGCACTCGGAAAAAGAGCTGGATAAGAAGCTGCGGGAAAAAGGTTTTCCCGCAGTTGTCATTAAAGAAACACTGGAAAAACTCCACGATTTGAAGTATCTCAATGACGCGTCTTTTGCAAACCAGTGGGCGCGCAATCTTGCCGTCAACAAACTCTGGGGAAACAAGAAGATCATCGCGAGCTTGCGGGAAAAAGGTGTCGCCGCCGAACTGACCGATTCATCCATTGAAAAGGCGCGTGAGGAGTTGCCGGAAGAAGCAGCGCTTGAAATATTAATTAAAAAGAAAACTGCAAAAAACCAATCGGCTGCTTTGGATGTTAAGGAAAAACAAAAGATTTTTCAGAGCCTGATGGGACGAGGTTTCCCGCCGGGACTGATTCTAAATAAACTAAGGATGATAAAAAAGGAAGATATTGATGGCGAAGACGGGCAATGAAATCAGGGAAAGTTTTTTAAAATTTTTTGAAAGCAAGGGGCACACGATCGTGGCGAGTTCATCGCTGATCCCCAAAGACGACCCCACGCTGCTTTTCACCAACGCGGGCATGGTTCAGTTTAAAAATGCGTTCCTGGGGCTGGAAAACCGGGGCTACACCCGGGCGGTAACCTGCCAGAAATGTGCGCGCGCCGGAGGCAAACACAACGACCTGGAAAACGTCGGCGTCACCGCCCGTCATCATACCTTTTTCGAAATGCTCGGCAATTTTTCCTTCGGCGATTATTTCAAGGAAGAAGCTATCGCCTGGGCATGGGAATATTTGATTGACGTCGTCAAACTTCCTAAAGAAAAACTCTGGATAACAATTTTCAAAGATGACAATGAGGCTTTCGAAATCTGGAATAAAAAGATGAACGTTCCCGCGGATCGCATCGTTCGCATGGGTGAGAAAAGCAATTTCTGGATGATGGGCGAAACCGGCCCCTGCGGCCCCTGTTCTGAAATCCTGTTTGATCAAGGCGAAGGCACAGGCTGCGGCCGTCCGGAATGCGATGTCCACTGCGATTGCGATCGTCATCTGGAAATATGGAATCTCGTCTTTACACAGTTCGACCGCGATGAGAGCGGGAAGCTGACCCCTTTGCCCAAACCCAACATCGATACAGGCATGGGTCTGGAGCGGCTCACCGCCGTCATTCAGGGCAAGAAAAGCAATTACGACACCGACCTGTTCACACCGATTATCAGGTTTGTGGAAAAAATATCGGGCAAGACTTACGGCCAGAATACTGAAGACGACATTTCCATCCGGGTCATTGCCGATCACAGCCGCGCGGTTACTTTTTTAATCGGCGACGGCATCACGCCCAGCAACGAGGGACGCGGTTATGTCTTGAGAAGAATTCTGCGCCGTGCCGCCCGCCACGGCAAAATGCTCGGCATCAATAAACCGTTCCTGAATGAATGCGCGCAGGTCGTCATTGACATGATGAAAGGCGTTTATCCCGATCTGGTGGAGAAAGCCTCCTTCATCACCAAAATGATTTTAAATGAAGAGCAGCGTTTTATGGAAACACTTGATGCAGGTCTGCGCATTCTGAATGAAGAAACGGAAGCTCTGAAGAAAGAGGGCAAATCGGTTCTTCCCGGCACACTGGTTTTCAAACTCTATGACACCTACGGTTTCCCCACCGATTTGACGGCGGATATCGTCAAACGCGACAGTTTTACGCTGGACAATGAAGGCTTTGAAAAAGAAATGGAAGCGCAGCGCGAACGAGCCCGCGGCGCCTGGAGGGGCAGCGGCGAAGAAGCGGTGGCTGAATGCTATCTCAAAGTTTCCAGTTCCGGTGTTATCACTGAATTCTGCGGTTATGAAAAAATCAAAAAAGACAATGCGGAAGTCAGGGCGATATTTGTTGACGGCAAACCGGTGGAAACAGCAGCTGAAGGTCAGCAGGCGGAAATCGTTCTGGACAATACACCTTTTTACGGAGAAGCCGGCGGTCAGACCGGAGATACCGGTTTCCTCAAGGGGGCCGGATTTAATTTCACCGTCGAAGATACGAAAAAGCCCGTCGAGAATTTCATCGTGCACAAAGGCGTGGTCAGCAAGGGTGAAATTAAAGTTGGTGCAAAGGCAAAACTGGTTGTTGACGAAGAAAGACGAAAAGCCATTGCCGCCAACCATTCCGGCACGCATATTTTGCAGGCTGCCCTCAAAGCGGTTCTCGGGGATCACATCAAGCAGTCCGGTTCGCAGGTCACGGCGGAAGGATTGCGGTTCGACTTCACCCATTTTTCCAAAATCAGCGATGAGGAGATGAAGCGGATTGAAGAAATCGCCAACGAGATGATCCGTAAAAATGTGGATGTCAAAACGGAAGTCTGCGCGCTCGAAGATGCGCTCAAAACCGGCGCGACGGCCGTGTTCGATGAAAAATACGGCGCAACTGTGCGCATTGTGAAAATGGGCAAAATGAGCATGGAACTTTGCGGCGGCACGCATGTGAAACGCACCGGCGATATCGGTCTTTTGAAAGTTGTTCATGAATCAGCCATTGCAGCGGGCGTACGCCGAATTGAAGCCGTCACCGGCAGAGAAGCTTTCAAACACTTCCAACGAGCTGAAGAAGAATTGAAACGCGCGGCGGGATTGTTCAAAGCGAGTCAGTTGGAAGTTTATGACCGCGCCGAAAAAATGCAAAAACACGTTAAAGAACTGGAAAAAGAAATTGAAACGTTCAAAGGAAAGCTCGCCGCCAAGGATTCCGGCGACCTGCTCGGTCAGGCAAAAGAAATCAGCGGCGTGAAAGTGCTGGCGACGGAAGTCAACATCACCGATGCCAAAACATTGCGTGATTTCGGCGACAAACTGCGCGACAAGCTGGGCTCCGGCATCATTCTTCTGGGCAGCAAGGCCGGCGAAAAAGTCATGCTGCTTTGCATGGTGACCAAGGATTTAACCGGTAAATATCATGCCGGCAACATCATCAAGGAACTGGCGCCCCTGGTTGGCGGCAGCGGCGGCGGCCGTCCCGACATGGCCCAGGCCGGCGGTTCCCAGCCGGAAAATTTGAGCAAAGTATTTCCCGCGCTGGAAAAGTTGCTGGCTAAGTAATAAATACGCATATTCTTTTTTTGTCATTCCCGACCTGATCGGGAATCCAGTGATTTTTATGAAGACTGAATCTTTAAATAAGCTGGATTATGTTCGTCAATCATTTAATGCTGCGACGAGCAGAACTGATCGTTTGGAGATTGGCCAATTCCTCACTCCTGTCCCAATTGCCGATTTCATGTCATCCTTGTTTGAACCAAGAACAAAAAAAGTCAGAATTCTTGACCCCGGCGCAGGCGCAGGCGTTTTGTTTGCAACTTGTGTGAAGAAATTACTTTCACAGAAAGCACTGCCGGCTTCTATAGAAGTCGCTGCCTATGAAACAGATAGAGCTATTTTGCGTTATCTTCAAGAAACAATGAATCAGTGCGCAGAGTTATGTAAAGATAAAAAAGTGCCCTTCACAGGAATGATCAACGAGGATGATTTTATTTCTTCCGCAATTTCCGAAACAGAAGAATCACTTTTTTCGGCACCAATCAACCGATTCACTCACGTTATCCTTAATCCACCCTACAAGAAAATCAACGGCGAGACAGAAACAAGAACTATGCTCTATTCAGCAGGCATTGAGGTAGCAAATCTTTACGCCGCTTTTGTGTGGCTGTCTGTGCGCTTACTTGAACCGGATGGGCAGATAGTCGCCATTACACCGCGAAGTTTTTGTAACGGGCCTTATTTTAAAAAATTTCGTATTGCTTTTCTGGATATGTTGAATCTCAGACACATTCATGTGTTTACCTCTCGTAATAAGGTTTTCGGCGATGATAACGTTTTACAGGAGAATATTATCTATTACGCCATACGAAACAAAAGTAATCCTAACAAGGTTATCGTTTCAGCATCGGAAAGCGACGATTTCAATAACGCGAACACTCTCACCATCCCTTATGACCAAATTGTACATCCAGATGATCGGGATTATTTTATTCATCTCGGCATTGATGACAGCACTATCAACATTATGAATCAAATGCAGTGTTTCAAATCAACTCTGGACAAGCTGAATTTAAGTGTTTCTACTGGACGCACTGTGGATTTCAGAGCAAAGGAATATCTGCGTCAGCACCCACAGGAAAACACCGCGCCATTAATATATCCCGGTCATTTTCAAGAAGGCTTCATTAGCTGGCCTCTGAAAACAGGTAAAAAACCAAATGCCATCATTAAATCGGATGAGACGTCTGATCTTTTCTTAGAAAAGGGTTATTACGTTCTAATCAAAAGATTCTCCTCAAAAGAACAGAAACGCCGTCTTATGGCAGCCATATTCGATCCTTCAAGAATTGATGCTCCTCTTGTAAGCTTTGAGAATCACGTTAATTATTTTCATCGGAATGACAAAGGCTTACCCGGAACACTGGCAAAAGGGCTTGCCCTCTATCTGAACTCTTCGGTTGTTGATCAATATTTTAGACTATTTAGCGGTCATACGCAGGTTAACGCTACAGATTTACGTAAGATTCCCTATCCTACTGAAAAACAGCTTATAAAATTTGGAGATTGTGTGCGGGAACAAATGCCGGATCAAAAGGCTATTGACGACATCATAAAAGAGGAGTGTGGAAACTGTGCCTAAAAAAGTGAACAAGAAAAAAACCGAACAAAAAATAAAGGACGCTTTAAATATACTTACGGCCCTGGGCTTGCCCAGGCAACAGCTAAATGAACGATCGGCGCTGACACTCCTTTCTTTGCTTGCCCTTGAGCCTGAAAGCAAATGGGTGGACGCAGGTGAACCACTCATGGGTATCACGCCTATGATGGATTTCTTTTCTGAACACTACGGAAAAAAATATGCCCCGAATACCCGTGAAACAGTACGTCGGCAAACTGTTCATCAATTTCTGCAAGCCGCGTTAATAGTTGCCAATCCGGACAAACCATCCAGACCAACAAACAGCCCCAAAGCTGTTTATCAAATTGAGCTGTCTGCTCTGAAATTGCTGCGGAGTTTCGATACGCCGGGATGGAATAAAAATCTCCAGAAATACTTACGCAAAGTAAAAACGCTTACAAAACTTTACGAGCGGGAAAGAGAAATGCAGCGTTTGCCTGTCATTCTACCGGATGGCCAGAAAATCAAACTTTCGCCGGGTGGGCAAAATGTTCTGGTAAAGAAAATCATTGAGGATTTCTGTGCCTTGTTTACTCCCGGCGGCAAAATTATATATGTGGGAGATACTCAATCAAAATGGTCTCTTTACGACGCAAAAGCTGTGGCAACATTAGGTGTCACGATAGAAGAACACGGCAAGATGCCTGATGTTGTTGTACATCATATAAAAAAGAACTGGCTCGTTCTCATTGAAGCTGTAACCAGTCACGGGCCGGTTAATCCCAAAAGAAGACAGGAATTAAAAAAATTGTTTTCCAAATCTTCAGCCGGCCTGGTTTTTGTTACAGCTTTTCTTGATCGACACGCCATGTTGAAATACTTAACAGACATTTCCTGGGAAACCGAGGTTTGGGTTGCCGAATCACCTACGCACTTGATTCATTTCAACGGCGAACGATTCCTCGGACCATATGAAGATTAATGGTAATATTAAATGCAAATCTCCGTCATCCTCGCCCATCCTGATCCTAAAAGTTTCAATCACGCCATTGCGCTTACGGCGGTGAAAGCGCTGAAAGCAAATAGTCACAAAGTTTTTTTTCACGATTTGTATAAAGAAAAATTCGATCCGCTACTATCAGGAAAAGAAATACGTGAAGACGCCACGTTGCCCGCGAAAATAAGAGAACATTGTAAAGAAATCGCTTCCGCCGATGGAATCATCATAGTGCATCCCAACTGGTGGGGACAGCCCCCAGCTATCCTGAAGGGCTGGGTGGATCGCGTCATTCGTCCCGGTGTGGCTTACGAATTTCTGGAAGGCGATTCGGGGGAAGGCGTTCCCAATGGTTTACTCAAAGCTAAAGCCGCGCTGGTTTACAATACATCAAATACGAAAACCCGAAGAGAAAAAGAAACCTTCGGCGATCCCCTGGAAACCATCTGGAAGAATTGCATCTTCGGTCTCTGCGGCATCACACGCTTTCATCGCCGGATATTCAATGTCATGGTGACCAGTTCAGAAGACATGCGTAAAAAATGGCTGAAAATCGTCACCAAAGATATGAATAAATTCTTTCTTCAAACCCGATAATCGGTCAGAATATTGTGCATTCATTGAAATTATGGAAATAAAGAGGAGACGGCTATTGTTTTACAAAGCAAATGATGATGGATTTAAAGACGTATTGCCGGGTATAAAACTCAAAACGCTTGTTTACGGGAAGAAGACTCTTTTTACCGAATTCAGATTGGATGCCGGCGCGGTGTTGCCCAAACACGCGCACATTTATGAACAGACCGGTTATCTCACGAAAGGAAGAATCCGTCTGACCATCGGCGATCAGGTATTCGATGTTGAAGAAGGCGACTGCTGGTGCATCCCGGGCAATGTGGAGCACGGCGCCGAAATTCTGAAAGACGCTGTCGCCATTGAAGTCTTTTCTCCCGTGCGCGAAGACTATCTGCCGAAAAATCAAAAATCATGAACGCGAATGAAATCAGCAAACGCCTGCAGGAAATGGGCAATCAGGAAGACGCCCGTTTTTTGCAGGGATTTTTCAAAACCGGTCCGGGACAATACGGCGAAGGAGATATCTTTCTGGGTATTCGTGTTCCCGCGGTGAGAAGGCTGGCCAGGGAATATAAAGTATTACCGTTCAAAGAAGTTTTATTCCTTCTGAAATCACCTTATCATGAAATCAGGCTCTTCGCCCTTATCTCCCTTGTCAACGCCTTTGCCACGGCTGATGAATCAGCGAAAAATAAAATTTATGAGTTCTACCTGGCAAATACACGTTACATCAACAATTGGGATTTGGTGGATCTTTCCGCGCCCAACATTGTGGGAAGGTATCTTTTTACAAAAAGCAGAAAACCGCTGTATAAACTTGCCAAGTCCCAAAATCTATGGGAGCGGCGCATTGCCGTACTTTCAACTTTTTATTTCATCAAAAATAATCAGTTCGATGATTCGCTGCAGACCGTAGAAATTCTGCTAAAAGATAAGGAAGATTTAATTCACAAAGCTGCGGGCTGGATGTTGCGTGAAATCGGCAAACGCGATCTCGAGACCGCTGAACTTTTCTTACGAAAGCATTGCCGGACCATGCCCCGCACCATGCTGCGGTATGCAATAGAAAGATTTTCTCCCGGCCAAAGGAAAAGATTTTTAGAAGCAAAAGCCTGATACCGCGACCATGATCTGCTTTTAAGCAAATTTCATCTTGACCATCAGGTTTACCTTTTGTATACACGCTCACAAAATGAATCATTCGGCAGGTCATAGATACATGGGACATGAAAAAATAAGAAGATCAAATACAAAAAAGGTTGATGTCAAATCATCATCGAACGGCAGACGCCGTATTCAGGTACGCCAATCTGGCATTCACGGCAGGGGAGTGTTTGCCGTTCGTCCCATCAAGGCCGGTGAAACGCTTTTGGAATACAAGGGCGAAATCATCACCTGGAGAAAAGCTCTGGCCCGTCACCCGCACGACAAAAGCCAACCCCATCACACCTTCTATTTTCATCTGGATGACGGGCACGTCATCGACGCCAAGTACAACGGCAATTCCGCGAGATGGATTAATCATTCATGCAAGCCAAATCTGGAAGCAGAACAGGACGGCAATCGCGTTTTCCTTAAAGCATTGCGGGATATAAAAACAGGCGAAGAACTTTCTTACGATTACAGCCTGATCATCGACTCCCGTAAAACAGCAAAACTCAAAAAAGAATACGCCTGTTTCTGCGGCGCCGCCAACTGCCGGGGCACCATGCTCGAATGTAAATAACGGCATCTTTTTTATCCGGTTAACGACTCCGCACGAGGATTTTCTTATTGCATAAAAAACGAAATGAGGTATATTTTAGTCCATAAGATTCTCGATGCGTCGAAAAAATATTTCTGCGGGATTTGCTCATGATTCAAGACACCGTGGCCGCATGGCACAAATTACTCAAAACAAAAGATGCAGCCGGATTGGATGACATTCTGGCTGATAATGTTGTGTTTTATTCCCCTGTTGTCCACACGCCCCAGGAGGGAAAGCTGATCACCACGCTTTACCTTACCGCAGCGCTTCATGTTTTCGTCAATGACAGTTTCAAATATTTGAGAGAAGTCGCCTCCGGCAACAATGCCGTTCTGGAATTTACCACCGTCATAGACGGAATCACCGTTAACGGCGTCGACATGCTCACCTGGAACGCCGACGGAAAGATTACAGCATTCAAAGTCATGGTTCGCCCACTCAAAGCCATCAACCTGATCCATAGAATGATGGCTGACATGCTGGAAAAAATGAAATAAAACAGACCTGTTTCCATAAAATTTTATTGTTCTTTACGGGTTACAAATACGTTCAGTATTTTCAACGATTCATTTAAGCAGCGGTTCTCGGCTTTAAGGTTATCTGAACAAACACTGTATTTTTCTTCTTCCAATAAAAACGAATCATGCTATGATCTATTCGACGAGCAGAAAATAACTTCTTAATATGACGATTGAGGGGTACTGTGAAATGAAAAGAACATATTGGGTCGCTCTTCTAATATTTTTTTTCACAATATTTTCGGCCGGATGCGGTCGGAATCAGCCCCCCGAACAACCATCCGCATTGAACCAGGACCTGAGCGAAAAATACGGATTACTGGAGAAATGCGGCAACCAGGCTGAAGAATGGTTTAAAGCGTATCAGCAAAATTATCCTGGTGATAAACTGACCTATAAAAATCATTTCAACACCAGGCTGAATAAATGTTTTATCTATATAACGTCTTTTCAATCGGGCGGTTATCAGACCGTGAGTCTTTTTGATGTCAGTGAAAACAAAAAATATGGAAGTTGTGTAGGCGCTATAGATGATGAAGAGCATGTTGCGTGTGCTTTTCTTAATCAAGAGGTGAAGAGCAAAACGGAATGGGATTCTCTTGTAAAACCTTTTATGGAAGAATGAAAGCCTTGCAGTATTTTTCTATACAAGGAGGATAGTGGCCTATGGCACAGAAAGAAATAAGCAGAGAAGATATGATTAAAAAGCTGGTAGCCGCTGATTTAAACGGCCTGACGGCAGAAAAAAGCCTCAGATTCCTGGAACGAATTCTTCACAGCGGCTGGAAAGGCTATAATGAAATGTCCGATAAGGAATTGATGGAAATATACAAACACAAGGAGTTCAGGAAGGAAATTCGATAAAGGTTAGGGTGTTTCGAGGAGTTCACCGGAGCAAACAAATTGTTACGTGGTCAAAAAACATCGCGGATCCTCATAAAATCAACAACAAGCTCCTTTTCTTCATATCTTAATATATTTTGAGCTGGCAGCCGCCGGCAATGGTGGCGCCCAGCTCAAAGCACTGATCAAGAATTCCCTGCGTAATTTTTCCTTTGGCGATCACCGGCGCAAAAACGGTCTTGAATTTATAACCCAGCGCAATGCGTTCGACGGCTCTCAACGCGCCGCTGCCGTCATTTCCGGCGCTGATAAATATCACAAAAGGTTTACGAAAGACCTTTTCATGCGCGGCATAATAGGTGCGGTCGAAAAAATCTTTTACCATTCCGGACATGTAACCGAAATTTTCCGGCGTGCCGATAGCCAGGCCATCGGCGGACAACAAATCTTCCGTCGTGGTCTCAGACGCTTTCTTTAAAATCACCTCAACGCCCTCGATGGACCTTGCCCCCTCGGCAACGGCATGGGCCATCATTTGGGTGTTGCCGCTCTGTGAATGATAAACGATTAATATTTTAGCCATAATGCCTGCCTTTTGGAGAGCGATCATACCTTAAAAGCAGCAGAAGGGCAAAACAAAACCGGATGCTGATCTTCACGCGATATGATCATGCTATAATAATTACCTTGACAAGAGCAGGCCGAAGAACTATATTCCAAAATAAGAATATATCTGGATGATGCTTTATGGACGATTTTATTAATGTAATGAAAGCGCTTTCCGATCCAAACCGGGTGCGAATGATTAAACTTCTTCAGAACAAACCTCTTTGCGTCTGCGAGCTTCAACAGCTTCTATCCATCCCTCAACCGGCTGTTTCCAAACACATGAAAGTGTTGGAAAAGGCCGTGATGGTTAGGGGAAGCAAGGAGGGCTTGTGGGTTAACTACGCGCTGGATTACGGCAGTTCAAATCCTTACGCGGCGGCGATTCTGGGCAATCTCCGGCACTGGCTGTGCGATGATTCGGCGCTGCGTAAAATGGAAAAGAATCTGCCGGAAGTCAAAAGGCACACCGCTTGCAAAAAAGCATAACGTATTCTGAGATAGGAATATTGATAATGGAAAACACGATAACGCAGATTCGGGTGGAAGGAAGATCGACGGGAGTTGTCGGCCTGGAATCTGCCCTCACAGCCATCGTCGAATGGGCCAATGGCAAAACGGACGGGGAAATTATCGCGGAGCTGTTGAGCCGTGTCGAAAAACGAAACTATATCCCCTCTTCCATCAAACAGGCCTATGGCAAGGCGCTGTTACGCGAATATAAAAAGTCCATCGGCCAAGACGTGGAGGAAGAACCGATTGTCGGGCTGGAGGTTGTGATTCTGGGACCGGGCTGCGCACAGTGTTCTTCTCTGGAAACGAACGTACGCGACGTGATGGCTGAAATGAACCTGGCCGGCGATCTGATGCATGTGACCGACATAAAGGAAATCGGAAGGTATGGCGTCATGGGTGCCCCCGCGCTGATTATCAACGGGAAAGTGGTCGCGGTAGGCAGCGTGCCGGAAAAAAATAAAATCCGGCAGTGGCTGGCCGAGGCCGCTGAAAAAATGGAGTAAAAACGGCCCGTATATTTTCAAATAATATTAATGAGGGAAGGAAACCGCTGATGAAAGATAGGGCTTCGAAAATTCATGAACAAAGCAAACAGGTCGCCGAACCCAGGCGGCTCAATGTATTTGAACGCTACCTCACCATCTGGGTTCTGGTTTGTATGGTTGTCGGCGTCGCTTTGGGAAAATTGCTGCCCGAGATAACGGCGTCACTTAGCGCAATGGAATTCGGCGAAGGATCGCAGGTTAATGTGCCTATTGCTGTCTTAATCTGGTTGATGATTTTCCCGATGATGCTGAAAATTGATTTCGGCTCACTTGGAAATGTGGCGAAAAAACCGAAGGGGTTGCTGATAACATTATTTGTAAACTGGCTGGTGAAACCATTCAGCATGGCTTTTTTGGCGTGGCTCTTCATCCAGAATATATTTTCTGTCTGGATTGATCCTGAAACAGCCAAAAGCTACATGGCTGGTTTGATTATTCTGGCAGCGGCGCCCTGCACGGCCATGGTCTTTGTCTGGTCGTATCTGACCGAAGGCGATCCTGCTTACACGCTGGTGCAGGTGGCAGTGAATGATTTAATCATGCTGCTGGCCTTCGCGCCGATTGTCATGTTTCTTCTGGGCGTGGCAGATGTCGTTGTTCCTTTCAATGTGTTGCTCATTTCGGTGATTGTGTTCATTGTCATTCCTCTGACGGCGGGATTTATCGTGAGAAAATTCCTTTTAAAAAAATACGGCACTGAGTGGTTTGAAACGCGATTCTTGCCCAAGTTTCATCCGGTAACGGTGGTGGCGCTGCTTTTGACGCTTGTTCTGATATTTGCGTTTCAGGCGGAAAACCTCACCACAAAATGGATTGCCGTTATCCTGATCGCCATTCCGATCATTATTCAAGTTTATTTCAATTCCAGTCTGACGTACATGCTGATGCGATTCTTCAAGGTGCAGCATAATGTAGCTTCTCCCGGCGCGCTCATTGGGGCAAGTAATTTTTTCGAATTAGCCGTGGCTGTGGCCATTACGCTATTCGGACCAAGTTCCGGTGCGGCGCTTGCCTGTGTGGTCGGTGTTCTGGTGGAAGTGCCCGTGATGCTGTCGGTCTGCAATATCTGCAACCGCTCGCGGGGCTGGTATAACAAGGCCGCTACCGATGCATGCAACACCTAAATTCTGACAAAGGAGAAAATAATGAAAATAGAAATACTGGGCGTGGGGTGCGCAAAGTGCCATAAACTGGAGGAAATGGTGCGAGATATCGCGTCGAAAGAAGGCATTGATGCGGATATTTCCAAAATCGAAGATTTCAAAAAAATAATGACCTACGGCGTCATGACCACACCCGCGCTGGTTGTTAATGGCGACGTGAAGGCTGCGGGCAAACTTCCGTCGCTGGAACAGATAAAAGGGTGGCTGAAAGGTTAGCTTTCGAAGACTTCATTTTTATGCGCAAAATTATTGACTTCATATGCTGATAGTGAATAGATTAAAGGGAGTTAGACCGAGGAAACGTGAACAAAAGTAAACGCTTGGGGATACGTTGTAATGAACATCGTTGAGCTTATCAAAAAAAATCGCCATATCATTACGATCGCACTGGCGCTGATCGGCATTGGCTTGATGGCGTATTACGACTATTGTGATACGGCATGCAGCTATCTTCAGGGCGACATTTTGGGAATGGATCTCAAATGGGTCGGTATCACTTACATGTCCGCCATCATCCTTTTTGCGGCTTTCAAACAAATGTCTTTTGTCCGGGCGCTGCTGGCAGCCGGTCTGGGCGTTGAAGTTTATCTGTATTATTTTCAGATAGAAAACGATGTTTACTGTCCTTTTTGTCTGGCGTTTTCAGTCATGTTAATTTTATCGTTTTTAATTAACTACGAAGTTCCTTCCGCGTGGCGGGAAAACCGCCGCCGGATATGGCTATATTTTCTAGGGGAGGTAAGTTTTCCGATGTTCAGATTATATAAGTTGCCGTTATTGTTGTTCAGTATCGCGGGTTATTTGACCATTTTATTGACTTTTTCCGGTTCCGTTACCCCTGCGTTCGGACAGATCAACGAAAATGCTGTTCCCTCAATAGGCAAAGGACATTATGAAATAATCATGTTTACTGATTATTTCTGTCCGCCCTGCCGCCGTATTGACACCAAAGCCGAACCGCTATTGAAAGAATTGCTGGCAACCGGCAAGGTAAAAATTACTTTTGTCGATGTTCCCTTTGCCCAAGCGACTCCTGTTTACGCCAAGTATTATCTTTATGCGGCCAATGCGGATGCCAGCGCGGATAATATTTTTAATGTCAGGAATTTGTTTTTTGAAGCCGCTCAGGGAAGGCACATTCAGGAAGAAATCGGGCTGCTAGCTTTCATAAAGGAAAAAAATATAAAGCTTAAACCGTTGGACGAAAAATCCGTCTTCCCGATCCTGACTGCCATCGCCAAAGACAATAAAGTGAGAGCCACGCCGACCTGCGTCATCAGATATTCTGCCAAAGACACAAAAACGTTCGTCGGCGATACCGAAATATGGGGTGAATTGAAAAAACTAAAGGGTTCTCTTACCGCTAAAAAATAAACAGGTGAATGAAGTGCACCGCATTATAAGGAACAATTGATGAAAGAATGGCAAAAACTCTTGTGGATTGTCGGGATATTCCTGGGAGCATATTATATCCCCTGGGATTCCGTTCTCATACGACAATCCGGTCTGGAAGCGTTTATGATGCTTCAGGATTATGCGCGTCAGCATGTGCTAACCTGCCTGATTCCCGCCTTTTTTATTGCCGGCGCAATCAGCGTTTTTGTCTCGCAGGCGGCGGTGCTCAAGTATTTTGGCGCAAAGGCCAATAAAATTCTATCGTATTCAGTCGCCTCCATCTCCGGCTCGGTACTGGCGGTCTGTTCCTGTACCGTGCTTCCTCTTTTTGCGGGAATCTATACGCGCGGCGCAGGCATCGGCCCCGCCACGGCATTTTTGTATTCCGGTCCGGCCATCAACGTGCTGGCCATCATTTTGACCGCCAAAGTACTCGGCTGGCAGTTGGGATTGGCGCGCGCTATCGGAGCCGTCGTTTTTGCCGTGGTGACAGGTTTGCTGATGGCGTTCATTTTCCGTAAAGATGACGCTAATCGTGAAACAGGCGAACTATTTCTTCCCGAAGATGACGGAAAAGGACGGGCCCTATGGCAGGATGCGTTGTATATGCTGACCATGGTGCTGATTCTTGTGTTCGCTTCGTTCGCACGACCGACCGAAAGCGATGGGATCGTCTGGCGAACGATTTTCAGCCTTAAATGGTATCTCGTAATTGCCCTGATGATTGTTTTAGCCGTAATGCTCAGGCAATGGTTTGCCAAAGAGGAATTGAAAAGCTGGGTGGATTCCACATGGGGATTTGCCAAACAGATACTGCCGCTTTTGCTGGGTGGCGTACTGGTAGCCGGTTTTCTTCTCGGACGTCCCGGCCATCCGGCGTTAATTCCCGAACAGTATGTCCAAAGTCTTGTCGGCGGCAATTCGCTGTGGGCAAACTTCTTCGCCTCCATTGTTGGCGCTTTTATGTACTTTGCAACACTTACTGAGGTTCCTATTTTACAGGGGCTCATTGGTTCCGGTATGGGCCAGGGACCGGCCCTGGCTCTGCTTCTGGCCGGACCGGCGCTTTCGCTGCCCAGCATGATTGCCATCGCCGCCATCATGGGCATTAAAAAAACTATTGTTTACTGCTCTATAGTCGTAATGCTTTCAACCATTGCCGGAATGGCATACGGATTTATAATGACCTAGCATAAAATAAAGATCAATATCATGAGTCATCATCACAATCATAACCAGCAGGCGACGCTTGCCAATCTGATTATTGCCATGATTATCAACGGGATAATCGTCTTCTTTGAAATGGCTTTCGGGATCATCATCGGCAGCATGGCGTTAATTTCCGACGCGGTCCATAATCTAAGCGACATTGCCGCCATGAGTTTCACTTATTGGGCAGAGAAGATTTCCCGCCGTCCCGCAAACGAGCGCAAGACTTACGGTTATCTTAAAATCGAATTTATAGCCGCTTTTGTGAACAGTCTCGTCCTTTCCGTGGTCATTGCTTTCGTCTTCTGGGAGTCCATTCAACGCCTGATGACACCCGCTGACATTCCCGGTAAAACGATGTTTTGGGTCGCCGTGGTGGCATTTACGGGAAACGGCGCCGCCACACTGCTGTTGAAAAAAATTTCGGGGCAAAACTTCAACATCAAAAGCGCATGGCTGCATTCTTTGCAGGACGCTTTATTTTCTCTCGGCGTTATTATCGGCGCACTGATGATCACAGTCTTCGGTTGGCGTTTTATCGACCCTCTCATTTCGATATTCATCTGCATGTTCATCGCCGTCGAAATCTTCCGGATTATCAGACATACAGTCAACGCGCTCCTGGATGCCGTGCCTGCTGATGTGAATTTTAACGAAGTCAAAAACGATTTACTGGCTCTCCCTTCTGTGGCGGAGGTCAACGATTTGCATATCTGGCAGACCGGGACAAGACAGAAATTACTTTCCGCGCATCTGATATCCGTGGATGATTCTCCCAATCATGAAGAAATCATTCAGGCCGTTCAGGAAATGCTCATGCGCAAATATGGCATCAACCACACGACGATTCAACTCCTGCCGTCTTCAGCAGAAGTGAGCCATTGCCATCACTGCAATTAATTCTCAAAAAATTGGGTGGATGTGTTCTGACGCAAAGACCATGCATCGGTCCGGCTCGGCGCGATGCCATTATCTCAGATTCCGTTTTTCACCAAGCAGGTCTTCTTAAATCGATTACCGAAGAACTATAATATTACACTATCAAGGGTCAACATCCTTGTATTTATCCAGTTTCGTACAGAGCGTTTTTCTTGTAATACCGAGCCTCCGGGCCGTTTCGCTTTTATTGCCGCCGCAGGCATCCAGCGTTTCTAAAATACTCTTTTTCTCGATAGCGTCCAGTGATAAATTTTTTGCCGGCTCCTCAGACCCGAAGGAACCGGATTTATTTTTGCCACCTTCCATCATCAACTCTATTGCATCGGCATCCAACACATCCGTGCGCGCAAGGACAACCGATCGTTCCACGGCGTTCATCAGCTCCCGTATGTTTCCCGGCCAGTGATAGGCTAAAAGCTTTTCCATCGCCCCCGGGGTGAACGCTTTGATGACCTTTTTATTGCGATCGGCAAACACCTGAAGAAAATGCTGCGCCAGAATCGGAATGTCCTCTTTTCTTTCCCGCAACGGCGGAACATGCAGGGATACAACGTTCAAACGATAAAATAAATCCTCGCGAAAGTTCCCGCTCCGAATTTCTGCCTGCAAATCCTTGTTGGAAGCGGCAATGACCCGAACGTCTACTTTGATCTCTTCGGAACCGCCCACGCGCGTTATCTCCCGTTCCTGCAAAACTCGCAAAAGTTTTACCTGCATCGCTTTGGACATCTCGCTGACTTCATCCAAAAACAGGCTGCCGCCATGCGCCTGAACGAATTTCCCCTCCCGTCTCCGCTCCGCTCCGGTAAAGGCTCCCTTCTCGTGCCCGAACAGCTCCGACTCTAAAAGTGTCTCCGTCAGCGCTGAACAGTTGAGCTTGATAAACGATGCATCGTTGCGCCGGCTGTTGTAATGTAGCGCGTTGGCAATCAATTCCTTGCCGGTCCCCGATTCGCCGGTAATTAATACCGTCGCTTCTGTCTGCGCAACCAGCGCTATGGTCTCCAGAAGCTTAACCATGGCCGGGCTCTGGCCGATCAGATTCTGACGGTTAAATTTCTCATCCAGACGGTCTCTTAAATATTCATTCTCCCTTTTCAGCCGGTTATGTTCTGTCGCCCGTTCGATGGATATTTTCAGCTCGTCAAAATCCAGCGGTTTGGTCAGATAATCGTAAGCCCCTTTCTTCAGCGCACTGACCGCCGTTTCCAACGAAGCGTATGCCGTCATTATAATTACCGGAGTTTCCGGATTGATTATTTTAATCTGCTCCAGGGCTTCAATCCCGGAAACATTCAGCATTCGAATGTCCATTAAAATCAGATCAAAGGATGTGTTGCGCACCGTTTCAATGGCCACAGCGCCGTCTTCCGCTTCAACAATGACATAGCCCCAGCCACCCAGAAGTTTCTTCAGCATGGTGCGATGGGCCGGATCGTCATCAACAATTAAAATGGTCTGGTGAATATTCATTTTTATTCCTTGTTGAATTTGTTTCCATTCAATGGAAAATGCAAATAAACTTTTGTGCCGAGACCTACCGTACTTTCCACATTAATTTTTCCTCCATGCGCCTCCATAATTTTCTGGACAATGGCCAGACCGAGACCGGTTCCCGCCGGTTTGGATGTAAAATAAGGATCATAGATGTGAGACAGATTCGTTGATTCAATGCCTTTCCCGGCATCTGAAATGATCATGGTCAGGCTGTCGGCCGACGGTGCAAACTGAATGGTCAGATTGCCGCCTTCTTTTTGCGCCTCAATAGCATTGAGAAAGATATTGAGAAGAACCTGCTTGATTTTATCAGGATCAACTTCCATTTCCGGCAGATTTTCTACGGCATGAATTTTAACGTCAACATTGTTTTTCCCGGCGTCGCCCGCGATTAATTTGATTGTATGCTGAACCAATTCCATGAACTGAACGTTTTCTTTTTTCAGTTCGAGAGGCCTCGCAAATTCAATAAGCTGGCTGATCACGCGATTGAGTCTTTCCGTCTCGGCAATCATGACATCCGCCGTCTGTTCGTCTTCTTTGTCGCCGGACAATCTTTGTTTGAAATAAACGGCAAAACCTTTAATGGAACTCAACGGATTGCGAATTTCATGAGCCACACCGGCTGCAAGGGATGAAATAGACTTCAGATGCCGGCTTCGAGCCACCTCTTTCTCCAGATCTCGTATTTGGGTAACGTCGCGTATCAGTAGGATTTTCCCGGAAGCCCTGTCATCATCCTCAAGACCGGCGGCAACCGCTTCCCATTTCTGATGATCGCCTGCCGGAGTAACGATATCCGTATCGCGTTCCAGCAGGCCGCCCGTTGCAGGCAGTTCTTTCAGCATGACCTGCAGATTCACGGGCAGAATATCGTCGATTTTTTTGCCGGAAACACTCGAACAAAAGGTCTGAAGCATTTCCTGAGCTTTTTCGTTGCAACTGATGACTTTCCCGCTTTCGTCAATGGCGATCAGACCAATGGGCATGTTTTTGACAAGAGTTTCCGAAAATATTTTCATGCGCGAAAAAGATGTTCGTGTCAAACGATAGGCCTGAACAAGAAAAAGAGAAACGATAGCCAGTGAACCGATGAGTAAAAGAAAAATCGTCAGGATGATGGTGTTACGCGTATCCTGCGCAGCGGCCTTTTCAATTTTATCCATATTAAAGCCGAGATAAACCACAAATTTCCCATCCCGGTCTTTTACAACGGGCGTATCCGAACGTTTTAAAGACGAGGGGAAAAAGCCACGGTAAACTTCAAAGGTATCGGCTCCCTGCAGATTTGCGGTTTGACGCCAGTTGAGTTTTCTGTTTTGCGCGATTTGTCCGGTCTGCAAATCCAGTCCGTATTTCTGAGCAATCATGGAAGGGTCACTGTCTGCCAGGATATTGCCCCGATCATCGGTGACAATCATGTAGTCAATATCGGGTTGTTGCGATATGACCATCAGCAATCGCTGGATGTCAAAAGCGCGGCTTTGATGATCAGAGATGTCAGGCAATCCTGCTTCAAACGACTGTATTAAGGTCTCTCCTTTTTCCATAAAAATTTCAACGGCGTGTGTTTTCTGCTTTTGAAATTGAGCCATGGCCATAATGATTGAAACGACCGACAACACAGCTATCGCACTTACGACTACCCAGAAAGATATATCAAAACGAAATTTCTTCTTTCTTTTATTCATTCTCAGCCACTTATTACGGCATGGATAAATTTTACACATGCGCATTTTTCTGTATAAATATTATCCACATGCCCGTGATTAATTCAACTGCTATTTATGTCGTATCAATTTAGTGCTGCTCTTTTAACTTTATTGATTAATATAAGTTACAGGTTAGATGATAATGACAGGCGTTGGCTATTTTTATTCATCGGGACCTTGAATATCCTTAGGCAAATAAAACCCTAAAAAACAATTGCATTCACTTCCTGAGAGATGCTCTCAAAACGCAAGATTGTTTCGGAAACACGCATCCGGTGTGCGGTGACTGCCTTTGCTGTCTTGCTGTGCCCTTAATTCTTCACTCGGCCAATGATAAAAAACTGTAAATATTTTCATGGGTTCCGATGAAACAGGCACACCGATTAAACCGCGGCCAGGCGCCGCAATTTCTTTTTCATCTGACTGATCTGATGCCTGCAGTATGCGGCTCTGTCACGTTCCTTCGATGCCAGTGCGGTTAACATTAATGCTTTCAGTTCGCGTATTTTTGCCTTTAATTCCGGTTTGGACATTTTGATTTTACCGATATGTTTCTTTTGTTTTACCGGCGTTTCGTCCTTGATGCCTTTGGCTTCTTTAATAAAGACAATCAGTTCCTCTTTCTTCATCTCATGAATCGCTTTCTCATGAGGAAATTCGGAGGCGATTTCCCTTAACTCCTTGACGGTTAATTTCTCCAGATGTTTCTCGTCATGTTCTTTATGATCTTTTTTATGGGTTTCTTCCGACATCGCCAACAGACCTCCTTAATTTTTTATTTTAGAGAATCAATTTGCAATGAATGACTAAACAGGCTTTGATCTTTTTATACCATAGCTTCCCTTCTGATTCAACGCCAATGCATATAACTTGACAAATTTACTACTAAATGCAATAAGTTCGCACACTGTTTTCCCCCACAAAGGTCAAAAGAAGAGTATCATTAATAAAACAAACAGGAGGATTTTTATGTCTAAAAGGAATGTTATTATTACTGTCGTACTGATGCTTTTGATTGCCGCCACAACATGTTTTTCCGCCGACAAATACCAGTGGAAACTTGTCGATACGGAAGACAATTGCCAGGTTTACACCAGCGCGGTTGCCGGCAAAGGGTACATTGCAGCCAAAGCAACCTGCCTCATACCCGCCCGGATCGAAGTGCTGGGTACGGTTTTGAGAGATATACCCAACTATCCGGAATGGATGCATGATTGCAAAGAAACCAAAATGTTGAAAACAGTGGACGACGAAAAAGATGTGTTTATCTTCTGGTTCCGTCAGCACATTGACTTGCTGACAGACAGGGATATGATTCTGAAAAGCAAAACGGTCATTGACATGCAAAACGGAACAAATCTGATCTATGCCGATTCCACCAAGGAAATACCCTATGATTCCGGCAAGGGATACGTTCGTATGCCTTCATTCTATTCGCTGTTCACATTACAGTGGGTAGACCGGGAACATACCCGAGTGACCTTTATGGTCGATCCGGACCTGGGTCCCGGGGTGCCCTCCGGCATTGCCAACAGCAAAATCAAATCAACACCGATTAAGACGTTAAAAAATATGATGAAGATGGTGAAAAAATCAAAATACATTGAAGCGTCAAAAACGTCCAAGTACAACAAGATGGCCGAGGATTTTGTCAAATCCGGGCATAAATAAGCATTACCTTAACCATAAATCAATAGGAAAGGCGGATCGAGGATGATCTGTCTTTCCTATTATGGAATGAAATATAATGGCCGACGGCCGGAAAATCCGATGATAACCGGATATTTAAGATTACATAAAAACAGTGGATTCTTTCCGTTATTTTTTTGAGTCAACGCTTGACATTCTGATTTTATCAATATATAAGACACAACTTGCTTGAAACGGCTTAAGGACGTCCCCATCGTCTAGAGGCCTAGGACACGGGCCTTTCACGCCTGTAACCGCGGTTCGAATCCGCGTGGGGACGCCAAATCCAGGAATAGAAAAAGGGGTAAGTTGAAGGACTTACCCCTTTTTTATGGATTTGAATTTCACCGTTACTCTTCTTTTTTCTTGGTTGCTTTCTTTTTAGGAGCCGCGTCGTCACCTTCGGCCGGCGGTTTCTTTGCTTTTTTCGGCGCTGCCTCTTCCGCTTCAGACGGCTGTTTTTTTGCTTTCTTCGGCGCGGCACCGTCTTCCGCAGCAGGTTGTTTCCTGGTTTCCTTTTCGGCACCGTCTTCTTTCTTCTTAGCCTTCGGTTTTGCTTCTGACGCCGGTTCTGCAGATGTCTTTTCTTCTTTAACGGCGGCAGCCAGTTTGGCCGCTTTTGCCTGGGCTAAGGCCTGAGTTTGTTGAACAAATTTATCGAACACTGCGATTCTTACCTTGGTCTGTCTGATTTTTGATTTCAGGTTTTTAACCATGGGATCATTCTGGAGTTTTTCCTGGCTGACGCCTTTTTTTCCCAACTGTTCCAATCGCAAAGCCAATTTTTTTTCAAACATTCGGAGTTGTTCAATTCTTACATCCTTACTTTTTGATGCCATCTTATATCTCCTTGTTTATTTGTAGATTGTTTTTTAATAACAACTTTTTCTATTTAAATCTATATTTTTATTTCCGATAATATGATTTTTTCTAAAGGACTGCTTTTTATCTCAATTCCAAATAGCCGATGACTTCGATATGCCGGGTTTGCGGAAACATATCCAGGGGCTGCAGGCTTTGCAGCCGATACCCGCATTCATTCAGATACTTAACGTCCCGCGCCTGCGTAGCCGGATTGCATGAAATATAAATAATTTTTCGCGGGCACAGATCGACCATTGATTTCAACATGATCTGCTCACAGCCGACACGGGGAGGATCCAGAACAAACAAATCTATTTTCCCCTCCGGCGCCCGAAAGTTTTTGCACAACACAGCCTCAACATCACCCTGGATGAAATCTACGTTTTGCATGCCATGATTCCCGGCGTTGATTCGCGCGTATTGCACCGCTTGTTCATTGATTTCAATACCGGTGACTCTGGCCAGAGACGAAAGAAAAATAGAAAAGAGACCGCTCCCGCAGTAGGCGTCGACAATCGTGTTTATTTCATCAAGCGCCGCCAGACGGAAGACCG
>DAOPVC010000031.1:0-20857 GCA_035350895.1 Smithella sp.
ACCGTTCAAAAGGGAATCGACGTCAGCAAAAAAATTCACGGACAACTTTTGTTCGGCGGTCCATATGGTTTCGAATACGGTAAACTCAAAGATGTTGTTAAAGCCATTGCCGGTGAGAATGGCTGGAATTATAAAACGGCCATCTTCAAACCGGATACCGGCAAGGATAAATCTTCCAAAGATTTTTGGACGAGCATCCTGTCCCTGAAAATATTGATACCGGTTCTTGCTGTATTTTTTATAGCGGTTCTAGGATCAGTCGCTTATGTATATTTCTCAGGCCGTTCCGATATGACACCTTCCGGTAAAAATGCTGTGGACAGAGGTTTTGCTCAAACAGGCGGTGAAAATACGTCAAGCGAACAAATCATCAGCACCGATAAAGATACGTATAACTATGGTGATCGGATCCGCGTGCACTATTTCAATGCGCCGGGTCATTCCAGAGACTGGATATGCATCGTGCCGGTCGGATCAAGAAATACCGATGCCGGAGATTATCAATACATACCGCGACGAGGGCATGGAGAACTGGTTTTTGCCTCGCCGCGACCGGGAAGTTACGAAGCGAGAGCATTTTACAGATACAGTCCCGGTCGGTACAGGATTACTGCCCGGTATAAATTTACCGTGGTGGACTGAATTTCCCCTGCAGCGTGGAATGATATTTAACGCTTGCTCGAAAGATAGAAAAGCGTTATAAATATTTTAATCATTTCGTCAATTTAAACCAGTATGCCGGCATGGATGACATGATACATTCCATGTTCATATAAAAATTATGGAAAAATTTGCCAATTATATCCTGAGTGAAAAAATATACGAAACCAGAAATTCTGTCATTTTCCGCGGTCGTAAAGAGACAGAAGATCAACCTTTAATTATTAAACTTCTAAAAACCACCAGTCCAACATCGTCGGAAATTGCACGTTTCAAACAGGAATATAGTCTGGTCAAAAATCTTGATATCGATAACATTATAAAAATATTCGATCTGGTGGAATATGACAACAAATACGCCATTATCGAAGAAGATTTCGGCGGCCTTTCGTTGAAGGATGCGTTAAGAAAAAAAGAGCTCGACTTAAAATCATTATTGCGGATTTCATCAAAAGTATCCGAGACCCTAGGATTAATTCACAAAAGCAACATTATTCATCTGGATATCAAACCCGATAATATTTTAATTAATCCGGAAAAGGGTGAAGTCAAAATCGCCGACTTCGGCATTTCCGCCGTATTGACTCACGCGAATGACGAATTGTACAATCCGGATGTCATCGAAGGAACCCTGTCCTACATGTCGCCGGAGCAGACGGGCCGGATGAACCGCGGCGTGGATTACCGGACGGATATCTATTCTCTGGGCGCGACGATTTATGAAATGCTGACCGGTGAGGTTCCTTTTAAATCCAAGGATCCCATGGAACTCATTCATTCACATATCGCGCGACAGCCTTTGCCGCCGGATCATCTTAATCCTTCTATTCCGCCGGTATTGTCCGCTATTATTTTAAGAATGCTGTCAAAGAATCCCGAGGAGAGGTATCAGAATTGTCTGGGACTCATGGCGGATATTGACGAGTGTCTGAATCAGTTGAATCAAAAGGGAAGGGTTGACGATTTTCCGATAGCCACAAAGGATATTTCCATCCGTTTTAATATTCCGCGTACCCTGGTGGATCGCGATAACGAACGGATTGAATTGATGAGATGCTTTGAGAGAACCTGCAAGGGCCTCAGCGAGGTGATGCTGGTGACCGGCCAGCCGGGCATAGGCAAGTCAGCGCTGGTCAATGAAATTTACAAACCGATCATTGCCAAGAAGGGATATTTTATTTTCGGCAAGTATGACCAGTTTCGCAAGGATGTTCCTTACAGTGCGATCATTCAGTCTTTTCAGGGGCTCATCCGGCAGATCATCTCTGAAAGTGAAGAAAAGATTCAGAGCTGGAGGGAAAAACTTATTGACGCTTTGGGGCCCAACGGCAAAGTTATCACGGATGTTATCCCGGAGCTGGAGATGGTTATTCACAAGCAGCCTGAATTGCCTGTGCTGGGCCCGGAAGAATCCATGAACAGGTTCAACCTGGTCTTTCAGAATTTTATCAATGTTTTCACATCGGAAGAACACCCGCTGACTCTTTTTCTGGACGATCTCCAGTGGGCGGATCAGGCCAGTTTAAAATTACTGGAAAACCTGATGACCACGTATGAAACGAGCTATCTGTTTTTAATCGGAGCTTACCGCGATAATGAAACAAACGATGCGCATCCGCTGACGCTTGCGCTGGACAAAATTCGCAAAAAGGGCAGAAAAATAAACAGCATTACTCTGGGGCCTCTGAATGTTAACAGCATCAATATGATCATTATGAATGTGCTGTTGTGCGACACTGAAAGATCCATGCCGCTGGCCGAACTCATCAATAAGAAAACGGCCGGCAATCCTTTTTTTGTCATTCAGTTCCTGAAAAATGTTTACGATAATCACCTGCTTCAACTGAATCCTTCCGCCGGCTGGGAATGGGACATCGACAAAATACGCCAGATGCAGGTGACCGAGAACGTGATTGAATTCATGGCGGAAAAAATATCTCATTTCCCGAAGAATACTCAGGAAATATTAAAAATCTGCGCCTGCATCGGCAACCGATTTGATTTGGAGCTATTGTCGGTTGTTTCCGGAAAATCCATAGAAGAAACCCTGTCTGATCTAACGTCCGCGATCCAGGAGGATATGATCAGTCTTCACGGGAATATTTATAAATTCCTTCATGACCGGATCCAGGAAGCGGCATATTCCATGATTCCTGAAGCGGAAAAGGAAGCCATGCATTATCGCATCGGCAGCAACGTTCTTAAGAAAACCGGAGAAAAAAATCTTCATGAGAAAATATTCTATATTGTCGATCAGCTCAACAGGGGAATCAAGCTTGTCAGCGGAACGGATGAGGAAATCATGCTGGCCAGGCTTAATTTGCAGGCTGCGCAGAAATCGAAAAAATCTACGGCATATGCCTCCGCTTCATTTTATTTAAAAACGGCGATGGGGCTTCTGCCCGAATATTCCTGGAAAAGTCATTACGATCTTACCTATGCCATATACCGGGAGGCCATTGAATGCGAATATCTCAATCTGAATTTCAGCGAGGCCGAAAAAATATTTGATGTGGTTGTGAGTCATGTGAAATCGAACATTGACCGGGCCAACGTTCATACCCTGATGATCATTTTATATACAACGCAGGGAAACTATGAAGCGGCGCTGCGCGTCGGCATAGAAGGCATGAAAATGCTCGGCGTCCATCTGCCGGAAAAAGTCAGCGATGTCCGGGTGGGTTGGGAACTGCTGAAACTCAGGCTGAAGTTCGGCCGTCGAAAAATAGAAGATTTGATTGATCTGCAATACATCTCCATGCCCAATACGCTGGATGAAGCAAAGCAGATGGCTGCCGAATATCTGAAAATGCATCCCGAAAAATCATTGGCGTCTCCGGAGGTCACACTCTGGGAGATGCTTTCGTACGCGTATCTGGCCATTCACACCGGAACCGTGGCATTTTACGCCAATCCCAACTTGTTTGCTTTTATCGCCATCAACGGTGTTTACAGGCTGCTGGACTATGAGATCAATTTCGAATATTCACCGTTTGCTTATATCGCCCTGGGATCCATTGTGGGATCATCGCTGGGATTTTATCAGCATGGCTACCGATTTGGGCTGGCAGCCTTAAAAACCAACGAGAAGATTGCCGATACAAAGAACAGATGCCGGATAGAATTTGCCTTCCCGATGTTTATTCAGCACTGGAAGAAACATGCCCGCAATGATCTTGATTATTTCAGAAACGCATATAAGAGCGGCATTGAAAACGGCGATCTCATTTTCAGCGGGCATAATGTCAATCTGATCGGCATGACGCGGATCATGCTGGGTGATAATCTTGATGATATTCTGGAAGAGTACGGAAAATATAAGGACTTTCAGCTTGGAGGCAAGGATCCTTTTATTGCGCGCAATTACATGGAAAATACGCGCATGTGCCTGTGTCTGAAAGGTTTAACCGAGAGCCGGGGCCGTTTAAACGGCGATGGCTTTGATGCGGAAGAACAGGCCCATTATTATAAGGCAGAGAATAATATGCTGGGCACTTTTTACTTCTCGCTGGTCCAACTGAGAATCAATTATCTGTTTGGCAATTATTCGGCGTGCAGAGATCTTCTTCCCGATATGCGAAAGATTGTCCAAAAGAAGACGGCTCTGGGTAATCTCCACATACCCGAATTCTATCTGTATTCGTCATTGACCATGACGGCATCTTATCCCGCAGCCGATCCGATGGAAAAGGCAAAATATTTAATATCCCTCCGGGCCAATCAGATGAAGATGCTCATGTGGGCAAAAGCCTGTCCGGAAAATTTCCGGCATAAGTATGATCTTGTGGCGGCGGAAATGATGAAAAACAAAGGGCGCTTCCGTGACGCGCAGCAGCTTTATCACAAGGCTATCGCAGGCGCCAGAGAAAATGCATATAAGCAGGAAGAGGCCATTGCCTGCGAACGGCTCGCGCTGTTGTATCTCGATTATTCCTGCCGGGATGAAGCGGGCTTTTTCATGCAACAAGCGCATCAATGCTATTTGTCCTGGGGAGCTTCGGAGAAAGCCAGAGACCTTGAGGAAAAGTACCCGTCTCTCGTTCCTCTGGAACAAAAGAAATTAGGCACCGGGACCATTACCGTGAGCGGTCCTTCGGGATCGATGACCATCAGCGGCTCAACGGAAACCACGAGCAGCACAAAAATGCTTGATCTGTCCACCGCTATGAGAGTTTCTCAGATCATCGCCAGTGAAATCATGCTGGACCGTCTTCTGCAGAAAATCATGCATGAATCCATAACCAATGCCGGAGCGCAGCGCGGTTATTTGATTCTGGAATCCGACGGCGAGCTTACCATTGAAGCCAGCGAGGATACGGACAAAGGAGAGATCCAGGTGATGCAATCCCTGCCCCTGAAAGATTGCGGAGATATCTGCCGTTCCATCGTCAATTACGTTTATCACAGCGGTGAGGATATTGTTCTGGGCAATGCCGTGAAAGAAGGACTTTTCACCAGCGATCCTTACATTATGCGGGTTCGCTGCAAATCCATTCTGTGCACGCCGATTATGAGCAAGGGTAAAATATCCGGCATCCTTTATATGGAAAACAATCTCACGGAAAATGCTTTTACGCCGGAACGTCTGGAAATTCTCAGAAGTTTTTCCGTACAGGCTGCCATATCGATTGAAAACGCCAGACTCTTTGAATTGGCCACGACCGACGGGATGACCAAATTGTATGTCCATCGTTATTTCCAGCTTTTGCTCGATCAGGAAATGAAACGGTCGCGACGTCAGAACAGGAAGTTTTCACTCGTGATGATGGATATTGACAATTTTAAGTCTTTCAATGACACGTATGGACATCAATTGGGCGACAGAGTATTGAAAGATGTCGCGGCGGCGGCGAGAAGAACATCGCGTTCGGAGGATGTCGCCGCCCGTTACGGCGGTGAAGAATTTGTCATCATTTTGCCGGAAACGGATTCAAAGCAGGCTATGGTTTTAGCCGAGAGAATACGGGCGAGCGTTGCGGAAATCGAAATACCTTATGAAAATCAAAAATTGCATGTCACAATCAGTCTGGGTGTTTCCACGTATCCCGATCATTCCGAACAGAAGGAAGAACTCATTCGCGCGGCGGATGCCGCACTCTATGCTTCAAAACACAGGGGCAAAAACTGCGTCAGTTTGTTCGAGAAGAAAAACGCAATTAATCTTCAATAAGCAATGCGGATTACGCGGGATGCGGTGTCATCCATGTTTGTCGGCTTTCATCCGCTTTAAGCAATTCGCCAGGGCTAGCCTATCAAAGGATTTTTTCAGTATTGGATATCGAAATTCTTGAATAAGCCGGCGTAGGGTTCTTCTTGAACCAGGACTTCTTCCACGCGCGCGGTTGGCGGACCCTGATAACACCATGCCAGCATTTTGTCCACAGGGTCGTTTTCACCTTCGAAGACGGCTTCCACGCTTCCATCGGGCCGGTTGCGCACCCAGCCGGTCAGATTCAATCCTCTAGCCGTTTCCTGAGTGACGGCCCGGAAAAAGACTCCCTGAACTCTGCCCCGAACATGAACATGTAAACGTTTCAATGTTGCCTGCCTATCAGTTTTAAAAATTCATTTTCGCTGATGATTTTAATGCCGGAAGATCTTGCCTTGTTCAGTTTGGACCCCGGATCGCTGCCGGCGACAACGTAAGATGTTTTCCTGGTCACGCCCGCTAGAACAGCGCCGCCCAGATTTTCGACAATCGCTTTCGCTTCATTTCTGGCGAGGGTTTGCAGGGTCCCGGTAAAGACAAATGATTGGCCCTTCAGGAAAGCTTGATCCTGCTTTGTCCTGCTTCGGGGAACAACGCCGGCTCTGCTGAATTTGTTTATGACATGGATGTTTTTCTGCTCATGAAAAAAATCAACGATACTCGCGGCGATTTCCGGACCGATTTCATCGATGGCCGTCAAACCTTCCTGCGTCGAGGACATCAAACCATCCATACTACCGAAATGATCAGCCAGAAGTTTAGCGGTGCGTTCGCCGACGTGCCGGATACCCAAAGCATAGATAAATTTATCCAGAGACGGATTTTTTGATCCGGCAATGGCGTCAATTAAGTTTTGCGCAGATTTTTCCGCCTGCCGGTCAAGCGCAACGAGCTGTTCTTTGGTTAAAAAATAAAGATCCGCCGGGTCGGCAATCAATTTGGCGTCAAAAAGCTGAGCGGATATTTTTTCTCCCAGGCCTTCGATATCCATCGCGCCCCGTGACGCGAAATGGCGGATATGCTCTTTTAATTGAGCCGGACAGGACATGTTCACGCAACGGTGGGCCACTTCGCCTTCATATCGGACGATTTCCGAACCGCATTCCGGGCAACGGTCGGGCATTTTAAATTGTTCAGCGCCCTCCGGCCTTTTTTCCAAAATTACCCTGACGATTTCGGGAATCACATCTCCCGCGCGCTGCACGATTACCGTGTCGCCCACACGAACATCTTTTTTACGCACGTCATCTTCATTATGCATCGTTGCCCGGCTGACCATGACGCCGCCGACATTAACCGGTTCCATGATGGCAACGGGTGTTAGCGTTCCCATGCGTCCTACTCCAACAAATATTTCCCTGACCACGGTGGTGGCCTGGGCGGCCGGAAATTTACAGGCGAGCGCCCAACGGGGATTGCGCGATACATTTCCCAGTGTTTTTTGTAAACTCAAACTGTCGACTTTTATAACGACGCCGTCAATTTCATACGGCAGATTTTCTCGCTGGGAACCGATGCGCTCAAAATATTGAATGCAGGCGTTGATATCCGTTGCTCTTTCGATGAAATGATTGACGGGAAATCCCCAGGCGGCGATACTCTTCAACACATCCCAATGGGTTGAAAAGTTTATGTCTTTAACGTTTCCGATTCCGTAGAGAAAAATGTTTAACGGACGCCGCGCCGTAATTTTGGAATCAAGCTGGCGGAGGGACCCGGCGGCGGCATTGCGGGGATTGGCAAAGGGTTCTTCGCCTTCTTTAATCCGCCGGAGATTGAGTTTTTCAAACGATTCCTTTTCAATGTAAACCTCGCCGCGAATTTCCAGGAAAGATGGCATCGGATGGCCATCTGTTTGTTTCATTTTTAATGGCAGGGAAGGGATGGTTTTGAGATTGGATGTTACATCCTCTCCCGTGGAACCGTCGCCGCGTGTTGCGCCTTTGATAAAGAAGCCGTTCTCATAGATCAGATTTACAGCCAGCCCGTCCAGCTTCGGTTCGGCGACATAGACTATCTCGTCAACCCCGGTCAGTCGTTTAATCCGATGGTCGAATTCAATGATTTCTTCGCTGGAAAAAGCATTGGCCAGGCTGAACATCGGCGATGGATGATGGAGTGATGCAAACTTGGTCAGGGGAGCGGCGCCGACTCTCTGCGAGGGAGAGGAAGGCGAGTAGGACTCGGGATAAAGATTTTCCAGGTCCTGAAGCTCGCGCATCAGGCGGTCGTATTCGGCATCGGATATTTCCGGAGCATCCTGTTGATAATAACGCTGATTGTGATATTCGACGGTTTTTCTTAATTCAGCGATTCTTTTTAAATCGTCTTGTTTATTCATTACTTAACCAGCTTTAAATAAGGTTTCGCTTTAGGAGATTCGGACGGTGATTCAGGCTTTTTGGAAGAAGATTTTTTTAATAAATTTTCATTGAAAACAGAGTTTTTGACCCTGACACCGTTAATGATCGAAAAGATAATGACGGCTTTTTCCCACTCGGCGGAATGAGAAAAGTGTTCGACTTGATGTTTATATTTATCCCATAAAGACGTAAGAGAAGCTTCATCGAGATGAAGAATGGTTTCGGCAATTTTGTTCAGAGATTTTTCCAAGGTGTTCATGTCGAAAATATTAACTATACCGGGCCATAAAGTCAAATCAAAAGCTCTTATTTCTTTTTGTCATTTGAATGTCTGTTTTAAATCCAATCATCGATTTCCGGTTATGCAAATTTGTGAAAAAATTATATCCGCAGATGAGTGGTAAATTAAAGTTTCATGAGGCTTTGAAATGGCAGTTAAAGAATGTGCAATTTGCGGATATAGATTCCCAAAATATTTCCCTGACAATACCTGCCTGAAATGCGGGCAGGTATTTCGGAAGTGCAGGGAAAGCGGCCGTTCGGGAAACATTGACAAACGTATGTTCAACGCACCAACCCTTTCCATATTTCGAAAATAATCCTTCACAATAAAAATCTGATTGACAATAAAAATAAACGGCGTTAAATTAACGCCGTTCAAATAAAAGAGGTTTGCATGCCCAGAACAACGCGTTCCCCCGAAGAAGTAAAAATAATCAAAGACCGTATTCTTGAGACGGCCCTGAAGCTTCTCATCGAAGACGGATTCATGCATTTCAGTATGCGCAGGCTTGCCGCGAGGCTGCGCATTACTGCTGCCAGCATCTATAACTATTTTACCAATAAGGATGAGCTTTATCTTTTAATTCAGACGCGGGGATTTGAAATGCTCTATGACGCTATTTATGAAGCGTCAAAGAAACCGGCATCCTCTGAAAAAAAGTTGGAAAACATCATTAGGGCTTACCTGAAGTTCGGCATGGATAATCCGGAGTACTACGAAATAATGTTCAGCCGCAACACGCCCAAGTACATTGATTATCAAGGTACAGCTATTGAACCGACAGCCTTTTATGAAAAGCAGACGGCTCTCATGTCGGCTGATATTGCTATCGGAGTGATTTCCGACTTATTTAAAAATAAAAAAACTATTTCCGGCAGGATGTTACGCTTACGTATGCTTCAAATCTGGTGCACGCTGAACGGGACCATAAACCTCTTTAACAGCCGTGTCCTTCAGGAAGTGGAAGACAATACTCAAACCGCCATCAGGTTTATAGCAAAAGACGTCATGAAGAGAGTCAAATCCGAACTGGAGGGACAACCATGAAAATCAACGCAATGAACCTTGTCACAGGTTCTTTTCTGCATCTTATGGCTTTTATGTTCAATACAAGGCCATCGCTGCGGCGTTACATGCGCGTTAGCGACGGCTGGATAGATTTTACCGTGGGATTTTCAACCATCACCGGAACGGTGGAACAATCCATTTCTTTTAAAAACGGCCGCGTGCGCGTCTCTTCTTGCGTCCCCGAAAACGCGGATGCCTCGCTTCGTTTCATAGACGATAAAGCGCTTATTGAAATGCTTATGGTTACGCCCAATGAAATGCTCAATCTGATTTTAAAAAACAGAATGATTATGGACGGGAATCTCTCCCATCTTCAGATTTTTAATTTCTATATAACCCTTCTGATGGGAAGAATACATCAACTGATGCATGAAAAAGCGCAGCGCAACGATATTAAGGCACGCAAGCGATCCTATGCCGTGAATAAACCGGAGCTTTCCGAGGAACTCAACAGCAGACGAAAATACCGCATGAAAGGTGAACGGGTTGATCAGGGTGTGAAATATTTGAGTGATCCCTACCTGCCTGAATACGGTTTGGAAGATTTTCCCCGTCTGCAGGGGATGCTGCACCGTCATTTTAATATCAAGCCTCAGATATGCGCAGAACGTCCTCAACTTGTTACCGACTGGTTCAGAACAAACGGTTTCGAAAAAGATTCTAAAGGCCGCCCATGGCATCCGGGACTTCGACAGGCATATGCATTCAAACACCTGATGGAAAACAGGAAAGCGATAATCGCTCCCGATGAATTGATTGCCGGAACTTCAACTTCGAAAGTGCCGACAGGCGTCATCATCTATCCGGATGCTCAGGGAACGATGATTTGGGGTGAACTTCTCTCTGTCGATAAAAGGGTGCTCAATCCTTACAAAATATCTCCGGAGGATGTCAAAATACTTCACAATGATGTTTTTCCATTCTGGATCAAGAGAAATTTCCGAGAGGTTGCCCGATCAAAACATGGCAATCCTCTCTGCCAGAGGATTGATGAGCGTTTTATCGCCTATTTCGTCTGGAAATCCGTCGGCATATCGCACACCATTCCCGATTTTTCCACTGTCTTAAAGAAGGGAACGGGCGGCATTATTGAAGATATTCAGGCGCGCCTGGATAAAGGGGGGCTTGAAAATGATCAGATAAATAATCTTCGTGCCATGATCATTACACTGGAAGGAGTAAACGCCTATGCCCGCAATCTTTCCCTTGAAGCGGCCGCAATGACCGCACGGGAGCGGGAACCGAAGCGGAAAGAAGAATTGGAGCGTCTTGCCGAAATTTGCAGCAGGGTTCCCGTCTCTCCGCCGGAAAGCCTGGATGAGGCTGTCAATCTCATCTGGATAATCTGGGTGTGCCTGCATATGGAAAACACAAACACGGGACTATCCCTGGGCAGACTTGACACGCTGCTGCAGCCTTATTTTGAAAAAGACATGGAAAAAATTTCGACGGAGCAGCAGCGACGCGATTATATCAAAAGAGCCATCGAGCTTGCGGGATGTTTCTTTATGCGGGGCACGGATCATCTGCCGCTTGTTCCGGACATCGGCAACTACCTTTTCGGCGGCAGTTCCTCGGATCAAGCCATTACCCTGGGGGGAGTCACTCCGGAAGGGAAAGACGCAGTCAACGATATGACCTATATATTTCTCAAGGCTACGGAAATGCTCTCTATCCGTGATCCAAACGTCAACGCCCGCTTCCATCCGGGAATTAACAGCGACGCATATCTGAAACGTTTGTGCGAAGTGAATTTTATCACGACGGCCACACCTTCGATGCACAATGATCAGGCTGTTTTCAGCTCTCTACAGAAATTCGGATACCCGATAGAGGACATCCGCGACTGGTCGGCAACCGGTTGTGTGGAACCGACTCTTTCGGGAAAGCATATGGGTCACACGGGTTCCATTCTTATGAATATGGTGGCAGCTCTGGAGATGGCGCTGAACGATGGACGGCACCCTTTGATGAGGTGGGATTTGGGACCTGAAACCGGTAGTCCTGAAAACGGGGACTTCAAGTCCTTCGAAGATTTTTTTCAGGCCTATATTACCCAGCAGAAGTTTCTGATTAATGAGGCAGTGACACTCAACAACATGCTGGCGGAGGTTCACGCCGAATACCGCCCGACTCCCCTGCTCAGCGCGTTGATCGACGGCGCTGCGGAAAAGGGAAGAGATGTTACAAAAGGCGGCGCCCGGTATAATTCGTCGGGCAGTTCCAATATAGGACTGGCCGATGTGACGGATTCTCTTCTGGTCATTAAGAAACTGGTTTTCGATGAAAAGAAAATGACTTTTGGCGAACTCAAGAAGGCTATAGACAATAATTTTGCGGACACTCCCGCCTTGCATGCAATGGTGAAAAACAAGGTTGCCCTTTTCGGTTCCGGCAATGAAGAAGCTCTGAATATGGCAAAGAGAGTTGCAAAAGAGATTCACGCCTGCTGGAGCGCCCATACCAATTACCGCGGCGGCCCTTATACCGCCGGGTTCTGGTCAATGTCGCAGCATGTTGCTTACGGATCACTTTCAGGCGCTTTGCCCTCGGGAAAGCTGGCTGGTAAGGCCTTTACGCCCGGACTCACACCGCATCCCTCAGCTTCGCGCGATTTTCTGAATAACATAAGAGATGTGGCGCACCTGGAACCTCAGTACATGGATAACAATATCGCCTTCAACGTCAAGCTGGTTCCCGATCCTCGGGACAGCCGTGAAAAGACCGTTGATCATATGCATGCATACGCCAAAACTTATTTCGAGCAGGGCGGCATGCAAATGCAGTTCAACGTGGTGAATTCGGATGTCCTTAAAGACGCGATGGCCAATCCCGATAGCTACAGAAATCTGCTTGTCCGCATTTCCGGATATAACGCCTATTTTGTGACCCTGAACAAAGAAATGCAGATTGAGTTGATCGAGAGAGCCCAGTACGGCGTTTAGCAAATTGGATCATTTATTTTTTTTTATTATCGTTCTAATCCGATAAAATGAAATTTTTCAACAATTCAGAAAACTCCAATCAGCCGCGGGTATCGTTTCAAATAACGCTTGTTTTTTTTGACTCTTGCAGCTAATACGTTGGTAAATCATTTGTAGGGTTATGGAAACGAAAAAAGTAAAAATAGGCGTAATTTCCGACACTCATCTGGAACATTATGATGAAAAGCTTCAGGAAAGCCTGGGAAAATATTTCAGCGACACGGATTTCATTTTGCACGCCGGTGATATTGTTGATTTAAAAGTTCTGGACATGTTCGGGAAAAAGGACGTGAAAGCAGTATGCGGCAATATGGATAATTATGCCGTCAGAAAGAAATTGCCGGAGTATTTGCTTTTTGAAATAAACGGATTTAAATTATTATTGATTCACGGATGGGGCTCTCCCTGGGGACTGGAAGAAAAAATATCGGCGCGGTTCCCGGATGCAACGTGTGTGGTTTACGGACACACGCATAAACCGGCGAATCATGTGAAAAACAAGGTGTTCTTTTTTAATCCCGGTTCGGCGGCGGATAGATTTTTCAACTCTTCCAAAACCATCGGCATATTGGAAATTGGCGCGGAAATAAAAGGGAAAATAATTAAAATCTGATGAGCGGCAATGCATCTGCGGTCGATTGCGCGGACATTGCCGAACGTTGAAGGTAAGGCGGGCGGGATTGAATATGGAAACGATTTTTGCACCCTGGCGCATGGAATACATCAAAGGGGAAAAACCGGACGGTTGTGTCTTCTGCAAATGTTCCATCAGATGTGACGACTATATTTTATTTGAAGGCAAAACCGCCTATGTCATGATGAACAAATATCCGTATGTCAACGGACATCTGATGATCATTCCCCAGAGACATGTCGGGAAAATCGAAGACCTGACCGAAGAAGAACGCAAGGAAATATTCGATCTGCTGGAAGCGTCGATCAAGGCGCTTAAAGACGCGATGAATCCCGGCGGATTCAACATAGGCGCCAATATCGGCAAGGTGGCGGGGGCCGGAGTTGAAGAACATTTTCATGTGCATGTCATTCCGCGCTGGGAGGGTGATACGAATTTTATGAGCGTCGTGACAAATGTCCGGGTCATTCCGGAGACCGTGGAGACCACTGCGGCCAATCTGATGCCTCTTTTTAAAAAATATTGCCGGAAGGAGTAAGGAATGAGAATAGTTTATTTAATTCTTGTTATTCTTTTTTCTTTTTTTATCGTGACGTTTTCCCTGGAAAATCAGACGAAAATTCACTTACAGTACTATCAATATCTGAACATCAACGTTCCTACGTACATGCTTATTTTTGCGTCTCTCCTCTTCGGGGTGATCATTACGGCTTTCTGGGGGATCGTGGAACGCTTTCGTTTAAATCGCACAATCAGACGCCTTAACAAACTTGTTCGCGAAATGCGCAAGGAAAATCACGCGAACGATGAACCGCCGATGATTGATGATTTTAAAAAACCGCAATAATACCGAATCTCCCTGGTCCGGAGAATTCAAATTTATTACCGATGCGTCACTGGCAGGGCTGGCCAGATGGCTTCGTATTACGGGGTACGACACGACTGTTTTTGATCAGGAGGCCGGACGGAACCTGCTGCGCATGGCGGAGAAAGAAGGCCGGATCGTGCTGACCAGAAGACGGGATATGATGGATCGTCAGTTTTCCGGAGCCCTTTTTTTAATAACGGACATCGAAGTCGGCAGACAGCTCAAAAGTGTTATCGAAAAATATTCTCTCCGGATCGAAAAGCAGAAAATGTTCGGGATTTGTCTGGAGTGCAATGCGAAGCTTAATCCCGTGGACCGGGAAACGATCCGCGATGCGGTGCCTTCTTATGTTTTTGAAAATTGTCTGAAATACACGCAGTGCCCTCACTGCGGGAAGATTTACTGGATGGGAACGCATCCGCGCAACGCGTTGCGGTTCATGAAGAAGCACATTCCGAATCATCTCCCTTGATTTTTTCAATGGCGTGTTTCAGCGCCGGCAGGACCACCGCAAGATTTTCTCTGACGCTTTTGGGGCTTCCGGGAAGATTCAATATCATGCTTTTTCCGCGAATGCCCGCCACGGCGCGGGAAATCATGGCATGGGGCGTAATCAGCATGCTCTGATGGCGCATGGCTTCCGCCATGCCGGGAATTTGTTTGTCGATGACTTCCAGTGTCGCATCGGGAGTCAAATCACGCGGACTGACGCCGGTGCCTCCGGTGGTCAGAATTAAGTCCAGTTTTTTGACGTCGGAAAAATCGACGATGGCTTTCTTGATCTCATCTTTTTCATCCGGAATGATGAGAGTGCTTTTAATTTCAATGGCGGCGCCCGCAAGCATTTCTGCGATTGCGGGGCCGCTTAAATCTTCGCGTTTGCCTTGAGATCCTTTGTCACTGATCGTGATAATTCCGGCGCTGATCATAAGCTTATTCCCGTGATTATTCTTCTTCTTTATCTTTCTTATACGCGGCAATGATTTTTTCAGCGATAAAAGCCGGAACTTCTTCGTAGTGAGAATGCGAATAGGTAAAATTTCCTCTGCCGCTGGTCATGGAACGAAGATCGGGTGCATATTTCAGGATTTCCGCCAGCGGGACCTGCCCTTTGATAATCTGATTGGAACCTTTGGCATCCATGCCCTGGACGCGGCCCCGGCGGCTGTTTAAATCTCCAATCACGTCGCCCATGTATTCATCGGGGATTTCAATTTCGATATTCACGATCGGTTCCAGAAGAATCGGCTGGCAATCCATGACGCCTTTCTGGAAGGCCATGGAACCGGCAATTTTGAAAGCCATTTCCGACGAGTCTACCGTGTGATAAGAACCGAATGTAAGATTTATTTTAAAATCCACTACCGGATAACCGGCGATCACGCCTTTGGCCGCCGCTTCCACAATTCCTTTTTCAACGGCCGGACGATATTGTCCTGGAATAACGCCGCCGACTATTTTGTCATGAAACTCAAAACCGGCGCCGCGGGGAAGGGGTTCAATATCGATCCAGCAATCGCCGAACTGTCCGCGTCCGCCGGATTGTTTCTTGTATTTTCCCTGGACGTTGGTTTTTCCCTTAATCGTTTCCTTGTAGGGAATCTTAGGCGTGTTCAGATTGACTTCAACGCCGAATTTGCGTTTCATCTTTTCGATGGTGACTTCAATATGCACCTGACCCATGCCGGAGAGAATCATTTCCTTGGTTTCAACATTCCGGGTAAACTGAATGGTCGGATCTTCTTCCGTCAAGCGGTGAATGGAGGAGGCGATCTTGTCTTCATCACCGCGCGATTTCGGTTCAATCGCGAAGGACATGATGGGTGGCGGAACGGCTATTTTTTCAAAAACAATGGGAGCCTTTTCGTTACACAGCGTATCCCCCGTCGTTGTTTCCTTTAATTTTGCCACACCGGCAATATCGCCCGGGATCAGAACGTCCGCCTGCTTTTGGTTTTTACCTTCCAGAAAGAAAACATGGCCGAATTTCTCCGTTATTTTTCTAGACGAGTTGTAAACCGGCGTATCTGAATTCAGTGTGCCGGAATAAACGCGGAACAAGGTTAATCTTCCTGCGTAAGGGTCAGCGATCGTTTTGAAAACAATTGCCGAGAAAGGAGCGTCTTCCGACGGCTGCCGTTCTTCGACATCGTCCGTTTTAGGTTTCGTTCCTCTTACAGGACCGCGATCAACGGGGGAAGCGAAAGTGTCAACGGCCAGATCAAGCAGTAAAGACACCCCGATTCCTTTGATGGCAGAGCCGCAAAGAACCGGAATGAGACTGCCGGAAGAAACGCCTTTTTTCAACCCGGCTTTTAATTCTTCATCGGAAAGTTCTCCGGCTTCCAGATACTTATTCATCAGATCATCATCCGCTTCGGCAATGTCCTCCACCATGGAGTCGCGCATCATTTTTACATCGTCTTTCATTTCCGCGGGGATATCGACAGCTTTGCCGGAGCCTTTATTGTCGCTGAACATGTAAGCTTTCATGTTTATCAAATCAACAAGGCCGTTTAATTTGTCTTCAGAACCTATCGGCAGACAGACAGGCGTAGCTTTCTTTTTGAATTTGGTTTTAATACTGTCCAGCGCCGTATTGAAGTTGGCGCGTTCGCGATCCAGTCTGTTAATGAAAATCATGCGGGGCAGCTTGAACTCATCGGCCAGTTCCCAGACCTTTTGTGTCTGAAATTCAACACCGCCGACAGCGTCAATCACCACAACAGCATTTTCGACAACGCTCATTGAACATTTAATATCATAGGTGAAGTTGGAGTCGCCCGGTGTATCAATAAAATTAATCTTATGTTTTTCCCATTCAACAAAATTTGCCGCCGAACTGATGGAGCCCCGACGTTTCTGCTCTTCGGGTTCAAAATCCATACAGGAGGTCGCATCATCAACTCTTCCTAATCGTTCGCTTTTTCCAGAAACAAACAATAGCGATTCACAAAGAGATGTTTTCCCGGTTCCACCGTGTCCGACCACAGCTAAATTTCTGATTGATTTGGTTTCGTATTTTGCCATGAGAACTCCTTTCCATACTAAAAAAGACAATCTAAATTGAATTTGAGTGTTTAGCGTATGCAGAAAGTAAAATCAAGACAAATTTAATGATTACTGCTTCAAGTCATTGGTGAGGGAAGCAGGTGACAATGCGTATATTACAAAGAAAATAGTGCTTTTGCCCAGTTGACTTTATAAGAAGATAAACATTGATTGATATTAGCTTGAATGTCTGAACCTTTTACTTTATAAACGCAATTCATGTTAAAGAAGCATGAAGTTTAAACACGCGGTTGGTATGATTGATGATTGATTACGAAAAAGAGCTGAACGGAGAGCAATATCGGGTGGTCATGGAAAAAGGGGGGCCGCTTCTGGTGCTTGCCGGAGCAGGCAGCGGGAAAACGCGAACCCTGACCTATCGGGTGGCCCGTCTTCTGGAGAGCGGCGTTGCCCAGGAGAGCATTTTACTGGCCACTTTCACCAATAAAGCCGCGCACGCCATGCTCAACCGCGTAGAGGGTCTGATTCATGCCGATACGAAGAGAATCATGGGAGGCACGTTTCATCATGTCGCTCATCTGATTTTAAGAAAACATGCTCATTATCTCGGTTATAAAACCAATTTCTCGATTGTGGACAGTGAAGATTCTCGTCAGATTATTTCCACTTGTATGGCCGAATTAAAAATAGATCCGAAATTAAGCAAATTCCCTAAAAGTAATATTGTCGGTGAAATCATCAGCCTGTCCGTCAACACGCAGAGTGCCGTAGAAGATATTCTGGTATCGCGATACCCGTTTTTTCTCCACCTGATCGATGAAATTATTCAGGTCGCATCGCTTTATGAACAAAAAAAGAGGGAGCTGGCCGTCATGGATTTCGACGATTTATTAAGGAATTGCCGAATGCTCCTTCAGGAGAATTCTGATGTTTTGAAAACCCTTTCCGGCCGGTTTGAATATGTTTTAGTGGATGAATATCAGGACACAAACCTCATTCAGGCTGATCTGGTTGATCTGCTGGCCTCCACGCACAAAAATCTGATGGTGGTCGGAGACGATTCGCAAAGCATTTACTCGTTTCGGGGCGCTAATTTTAACAATATCATCAATTTCCCCGATCGTTATCCCGATTGCAAGATATTTAAACTGGAGACCAACTACCGGAGCACGCCGGAAATACTGCATCTGGCCAATTTGAGTATCAACAATAATGAAAAACAATTCCCGAAAGAATTAAAAGCCGTGCGCGATAACGGGATGAGGCCGGTGATGGTTTCCGCCAAAAATGTAGTGAAACAGGCCGATTTTGTGGCGCAAAGAGTGATAGAGTTAATCCGGTCGGGTGTGCCGCTCAAAGAAATCGCCGTTCTTTACCGGGCGCATTATCATTCGATGGAAATGCAGATGGAATTCGTCCGGCGCGATATTCCTTTTGATATGCGATCCGGCATCCGTTTCTTCGAACAGGCGCATATCAAGGATGTGACGTCCTATATGAGAGTTCTGGTCAATCCACGAGATGAGCTGGCCTGGCGGCGTCTGCTGGTCATGTATCCCAAAGTGGGCAAGGCCACGTTCAATAAAATCTGGCAATATCTGAAAAAGGAAGACAATCCTCTGCATGCTCTTTTAAACGATGAATTCACCAGGATCATGTCCAAATCGGCAAGGCCCGGTTTGGAAGAATGCCGGAAAACAATCCGGCAGCTTCTCGATCTTCCGGAAAATGAACGCATTCCGGAAAAGATAATAGAGGTTTTGTTAAACCGGGGCGGTTACCGTGTTTATTTGCAGGATAATTATTCCGACGCGTCGTCGAGGGAAGAAGATTTGATTCAACTCGGCAATTTTTCCGGGCAGTTTTTGCAGATGGAAGATTTTTTGAATGAACTGGCGCTTCTGACCAATATGGCCAAAGAAGAAAATCTCGGTGAAGAAGGCGATGAAGACAAGGTTGCTTTAAGCACTATTCATCAGGCCAAGGGGTTGGAATGGTCTTATGTGTTCTTGATCTGGTGCGCGGACGGCATGATTCCGCTGCAGCGGGCGCTGAAAGAAGAGGGCGGTGAAGAAGAGGAAAGAAGACTCTTTTATGTGGCGGTGACCCGGGCCAAAGATCAGCTTTATTTGTGTTATCCCGCGCTGGACTATACGCATTCATCCGGTGTTTTAAATCTTGCGCCTTCCCGTTTTATCCGTGAAATCGCTCCTCTCTCGGAATATGACGCGGACCGTCCGTTTGAACAATGGGCGGTTTATGATTAGATCAAATGTTAAGAAGCAGCAGCGATGACGTCCAAACGATGCTCTTCTGAAGATTTTCGGTTTCACCCGGTCTGGTGTTAACACAACATTTCGAAACGGGCGTGAGATGCCTTGAATTTTACGTTGACATAACGTTACAATTTTCCTATAGTCCTGTGCCATAAAAGTAAAATATATCAAGTTTCAGCCATCAAGTGTGTTATACAATGACGTTTTCAATTGTGTCACATTTCGTGCGCATGTGATCGGATGACAGCATGCAGCATGAACTCATTATCACGAAAAGCGATCTTAGCATTATTGATGCAACCCCCGGATGCCGCTGTTTCATAAACGGGAGCATGTCGAAGAAGAAAATGAACCTCTTTGACTGTATTCCTGCCCTCCGAACTGTTCTCACCGCGCAAATTCTCAAGGAAGGAGGCGTCGCGGAAGGTGTAACGCTGGAGACGGGGACCTGTTCCGTCCGTGTGCTTCCCGCGGGAAAACATATCACGTTTTTGTTTCAGCCCGAAGACGGATCTGTGTCCGAAACTGCCGCCTCGGGCAAACTTGCCGAGCTAAAAAAACGAAACGAATTCCTGGAGTCCATTATAGAAGAAGCCCCCCTAGGCCTGATTCTCTGTGATGAGAAGGGGATCATTGTCGATGTCAATAAAAAGCAGGAGCAGAATTCCCGCCAGAAACGCCGGCAACTGATCGGCCGCGATATACGAGAAGTCTATCAGAAGGCCTTCGAATATTCCGAAATAACGAATTTATTTGACCGGGTCGTCAACAGTACTGTTTCCAGCGAAACCCTGATTGTCGATCATTATTATCCGCAATTTTATAAGAAGGACATGATTATCAAGTTTATCGCGACCCGGTTGAAGGAACATGAACGGGTTACAGTCTTCGTTGAGATAGAAGACGAATTATACCGCGAAAAGCGGAAAGCGGAAAAGGCCGGGGAAGATCTGCGGATGTCTCAGAACTACATGGCTCAGTTGCTTGATTCTTCACCCAATATGGTAATTTCGGTGGACAACAAACGGCGGGTTGTCAGTTTTAACAAAACCGCCGAACGTCTGCTGGGGTTTCAGGCGAGCGAGGTCTACAATTCCCCGGTGGACAGATTTTTCCCGAAGGAAGAGCTTCTGAAGCTTGATCTGGCGGTTTCCTCCGGCGATCTGTGGTACGGGACGGCTCATATCTACCGTTCGGACAAGTCCACTTTTCCCATCGAGCTTTATACCAACAAGGTCAAAGACGAAAAAACGGGCAAGGATATTGCAACACTTTTTCTTGCGGTGGATATTGAAGAGCGCAGCAAACTCAGACAGAATCTCATCCAGTCTCAGAAGATGAATTTCATCGGAGAGCTCGTTAACGGCCTTGCCCACCAGATCAATAATCCGCTGGTCGGCGTCATTAATATTGCGGACATTCTGATGCAAATGATTGATGTCGACGATGAGAGATATGCTTACATAAAAATGATCAGAGAAGCGGGCGAGAGTTGCAAGG
>DAOPVC010000032.1:0-19998 GCA_035350895.1 Smithella sp.
TCATTGCGATCAATAAAAATCCGCAGGCAACCATGCTGAAAATGGCCGATGTCGCTATTGTGGGCGATGCCAGTGATGTCCTCAATCATTTGATCAGAGAACTCAAAAAACGAATCAGAGAATGATTCTTCCAGAAGCAGCGAGGGATCCTAACGCTTCAAGTTTCATCATTCAAAAAGACGGATATTTCTGTCTGATTTATTTTTGTAGCGATTTCGGTATTTCGGATTCACAGGGAACGCCGGTTGAGCAAAGGCCGCAGCCATAAATAAAGATGTGATAATTTTTATTACAGTGTAAAAGAGATTTGGCGACCCTTTGATAGCAGGCTTCTTTATCATGGGTGTGTTCCGCCGTTATCGCATTCACCGGACAACGCTTTGCGCACTGCATGCATTTTTTCCCTTGGTAGTGCAAACAATAAGCATGAATATCATCAGGCCGTTGCCGGTTTGGCGTAAGCTTTAACTGGACAACAAAACTACCTGTTCTGTGGGCACACCCTTTTTCGGTAATCAAAAAATCCTGCATTCCAAAGGTGCCCAGCCCGGCGGCATAAGCCATATGCCGGTGAGACCAGGGAGAAGCCCAGCCTGCTTTGGGATAGCGCTTTTTGTTAAACATGGGCGTAACATCCGGCGCGATGGCCAAAATGCCCCTTCCCATCAGGTATGTCACTATTTCACGTACAAATGTCTGGCTGAAGATTTCACCCAAGAGGCGCGTCTGCGCCCAACGTTCTGCAGGCCATTCTTTCATGGCCGCATTATCGTTCTTGGTAATTTTCGTCAGTGGCAGGATAAAGGAAACGACGCTTAAGTCTTGAGCTCGGGGAGCGGGGACGCCATTTTGTTTGGCCTGCCACTGCATGATTTCTTCCGGGGTGAAGTGATGCGGTCCGATGATTGTTTTATATTTTTGAAAAATAGGATCGTCACCCCGAATAAATCCCACCAACGGCCCGGTAAAAATTTTCTCTCCGCAAAAGGGATATTCCATGGCATTTTCCGGATGAGTGGCTATCTTTTCCCCGATAGCGTTGATAAACCAATCTTCATTCAATACGGGATCATCAGGCATGCGCTGATAACCGGCATTAAATTCGGGCTGATGAGGATGGCCCCATCCACGCATTTCACCGATCGCATTTTTCATTCCACGGAAATCAGTGAGAAATGAAAATTTCCTGTATCCATCCGTTTTCTTCATTTGATACTTTTCCTTTTATTCGGGAGAGGATGCCGTACAGTAACGAAGACCTACGAAAATCAGCATGGCGGCGAAGATCAGGCGCAGCGTGTGATTCGAAATGATATTGGCGATGTTTCCGCCGAAATATGTTCCGCAAAGAATGCCGGGGATCAGACCCCAGAGGATTCCTTTTTCAACGTTCCCCATTTTCCAGTGGGTGAAAGCGCCGATGGCGCCTGCGGGAACGATGACCAGAAGAGATGTCCCTTGCGCCATATGCTGGGTAAAGCCGATCAGGATAACCATGACGGGAATCATGATTGTACCGCCGCCGACTCCCATCATGCCGGAAAGAAAACCGGTTACGGCTCCGGTCGTCAAAAGGATAATAAGTTTTGCAATATCGGGAACGGCGCCGATAACATTGGTCAAATACGGTTTCAAAAGCAAGAGTGCCGAACAGAAAATCAGGAAAGCCCCGAAATATTTTTTCAATTTATTTTCTGTAAGCGCGTTTGAGTAACGTGCACCCAGCGGTGCCGTGAGCACTGCCGTGACGGCCAAAAGGGCGGCGGCGGTCATATCCACGGAACCGTTCGAGGCATAGGTTATCGCTCCGCCGATTCCCGTAAAAACAAGTGCAACGAGACTGGTGCCGTGTGCTTTGTGCTGGGTCAACTTCAAAACCTCGGCCATCAGTGGAATCATAATCAACCCGCCGCCGATGCCCAGGATTCCGCCGAATGTTCCGGCGGTCAGCCCGATGAACAAACTAGTGATTACTGTTGTCAGTGGTGCCACCTCCGGTAGAAGCCGAAGGCTTCCTGTATTTAAGAAAGCGTCCTCCCGCGGGCGCGGGATGCATTTTACCCCGTGCAAGCGACGCGAAAATTCCTCCGCAGCAAATGACGCTCAAAATGGAAAAAATAAGTTTATTGCTTTTTAAAAAAAGCTGGTGATTAGCTTCCGAAATGGGATGATTTCCTAAAATAACGGCAAAAACCAGCATGGTGATTCCCATGCTGAACATTTGACCGGTCAGCCTCATCGTGCCCAGCGTGGCCGAGGCAACGCCGTAATATTTATTATTCACTGAACTCATGGTGGCATTGACATTGGGGGAAGAGAAAAGCGCGAAACCGATGCCCAGCAAAATAAGACAGAACAAAATATAGTCGATGCTTGTGGAACCGTTAAGAAATATTAAAAGGACAAGACCGATTACCGTGATGGCCATGCCGATAGAGGCGATGATCTGCGGTTCGAAACGATCGGAAAGTTTTCCGGCAAACGGTGAAATAAACGCCTGCATGACAGGTGCGGCAACAAGAATCGATCCAGCCTCGGCGGGCGTCAACAACTTGATGTTTTGGAGATAAAGACTTAGTAAAAAATTAATGACAAAGGTGGCGCTGTAGTTAATCAGGGCGGCCAGATTGGAGAAAGCAAAGACCTTGTTATTCCAAAACAGATGTATATCTACCAGAGGAAACGGGCTTTTCAATTGCTGGACGATGAATAAAGCCAGAAACAGAACTCCCGTGGCGATTAAAAATCCGGCATTCAACGACGGTAATTGGGAAAATCCGTACATAACGGCAAAAAGAGCAATAGCATAGATCAATGAACCGGTTAAATCGAACCCTTCATCAGCGCTGGCGGATATTTCCGGCTCAATGAGCGCTAAAGTGATGTAAACAATGACGACGCCCAGCAAAGCCGTAAAAAGAAAAATGTATCTCCAGCCCAGATATTGCGTGAGCAATCCGCCGATGAAAGGACCAACGGTTAAGCCGACATAAACGGCGGTTATATTGATGCCAAGAATTTTTCCCCGCTCCGACGGAGGATAAGCCGATATTAACAGGGCGGTCCCGGTGCTGAAAATCATTGCTCCGCCGATGCCCTGCAGTGCGCGGGCGGCAATGAGAAAGGATTGAGAGGGTGACCAGATGCAGAAAGATGACGCGACGGAAAAAATCATGGCCCCATAGATAAAAATTCTTCTACGTCCGTAGATATCGGCCAGCCGGCCTAAAGGAATGAGCGTGATGGCGGCGGCCAGGATAAAAGATGTCGCCACCCAGCTCAGAGACAGGGCGGTCATGGATAATTCTTTGGAGATGACGGGCAGGGCAACGTTGACTGCGGAACCCATAAATGGCGTCAGAAAAGAACTAAGTGTTGTAACCAGAAGGATGCAGAATTGTTTTTTATTGTTTCCTGTTTTCATTGATCGGGAACATTTTTTTTAAAGAGTGCAGGAAAATTATCCTTTCCGCAGGCCATCATCAGTGTCAGGGGCATAACCTTTTTTGCATGTTTGAGCATTTTATTCGTCAGATCACGAATATCCCACTGCGCGTGCGCGTCGGAACGGAGGCGCGCCAGATGATACATTTCACGGGCGTTGAATTTCATCAAGACTCTTTTGCGGTGTGCGTTGGTTAAAACATAAGCGGCGGCCGCGGGCGCCTTCGCCTTGATCTGCTCAAAAGCGTTTTGCGTTTTATGCATAATTTCCATGAAATGTTTCTGCTGACCGATGGCCTTGATGGAAGGCGGCATGGTTACGCCCAGTTGCGGATTATATTCCTGAGCGATAATGGTGGACATGCGATGCCGTTTGAGCTGAGCAAAGCAACTGGAACTCAGGATCAGTTCAAACTGCAGGTCGACGTTTTCCATTTCCCTCAAGACCGCGTCGTGCGCCTGCAAGTTCGCAAAAGCCGTTTTCATGAAAGCTTTTTTGGTCGGCGGGGTCATTTTGCCGGCCATGGTCAGGCACAGGGCATAAGGGATGTCGGACGCCGAGAACAATAAAGCGGCGGCAACGCGGTTGTCGGCGGCGGGTGTTGCATAAATCAGTTGCACATCGGATAATTTTTTAGAACCGTTGCCGTATTGTGCCGATAACTCCGCACACTGACTGCGCAAGTTTTGTCTGGTGAATTTGTCGTAATCGGTGGCTTTTGTGTAGCGGATCAGAGAAGGCGCGATGTCTTTTGTCGCTGCATACAATTGTTCGCTGTAATCCCGGGCTTCCGCCAGAGGCAGCGCGGCCAGACGCCTGAGCATCAGTTCCAGATTGCGCGTGTTAAGGGTCATGCCGAGTTGTGTTTGCGTGGCCATGGAAATGACATAACGGGCATCTTCCTTGGCCCAGCCTTCCAGCATGGATTTATTGGCGGGGTTCTCCGCCAGGGCTTTGTGCTTTTCAAAAATATACGGTCTGAGTTTTTCGTACAGCGCGTGGTAATATTCGTTTTGCATCGCGACTGTCGAGACAAACAAGTCGGTCAGATTGGCCTGTCTGATTTCTTCAGGAATGACAAAATCTTTGTTGAATAAAACATAACGCTGCGATTTTTCCGTGTAGGAGCACAGGCGGAACTTTTCAATTTCTTCCACCAGCAGGCGCGATACGCCGATAATATCAATATTGAAAACGGCGTGTTCGGCGACGGAGCTGTGCCCCATGTCGAAAACGATATTGCGGTTGGATTGGCGCGCCTTGTCCACTTCCTCGCGTGCAATTTCACGCAGTTCATGCACCGGTTTGGGACTGCGGCTGATGCGGGCGTAGGCTGCCGAGATGGTTTCCGGCGTCAAATCCTGCTTGAATCCGCTTTGGTCTTTCAGTTCTTTGATCAGATTGTAATCCAGATTATAGCCGGCAAGAATAATTTTCATGTTGTTGTCCTAGAGGCTGATTAATTCGACACGACCCAGGGTTCTTCCCAGGAAACGTTCGCCGATGGTCTGGAAGCGATAGGGCAAATCGCTGACATAGAAAGTGTATGCCGGCGGCGCATTGTTTTTATTACCGATGTTTTGTTGATCGATCAAATCAGCCGCAATATCAGCCATCGCTTCCGCCGAATCGATCAGCGTTACGGATTTGCCCATAATGTCCTGTAACAATGGCTTTAAAAGAGGATAATGCGTACAGCCGAGAACCAGCGTATCCACCTGTTCGGCAATCACCTGTTTCAAATATTCCTGAGCAATGAGTTTTGTCGCCGGATGATCGAACCATCCTTCTTCCACCAGAGGAACGAACAACGGACAGGCCTGGGAGAAGACTTTCGCCTCTTTGTCCAAAAGATGAATGGCCCGGGCGTAGGCGTTGCTGTTGATCGTGGCCGGCGTGCCGATGACGCCGATGGATTTGGTTTTGGAATGTTGTATGGCCATGCGGGCGCTGGCATCAATGACTTCCAGAACGGGCACCTGTTCGACGATTTTTTGATAAGCAACGGCCGCGACAGGCACATTGGCTAAATCGATGATGGTCTGGTGGGCGACCGCCGCCATGGTGTTGCAGGCAACGATCAGCATTTTGACATCTTTTTGAATCAAGAATTCGGTAATCTGCGCGGCGTAGCGGTTGATGGTTTCCACCGATTTGATGCCGTAGGGTACTCGCGCGGTATCGCCGAAATAAATAATATCCTCGAAAGGCAGGCGTTCCATCAAGGCGCGGACGACCGTCAGACCGCCGATACCGGAATCGAAAACGCCTATGGCACGATTTGTATTTGTATTCATCTCGATTGCTTTGGAAAAATTTAGTATTGTTCCGTTTGGCTCCCGTCGAACACCATTATAAAATTGATAATTTCTGTCTGAAGCTTATGCCGTAAAGCCGCTTAATCCGCCAAAATCCAGCGTCGCAAAGTAATCTTTTACCGTTTCCGGGCGACGGATTTGAACAACATCGCCGTTTTCTCTGAGCAGCAGTTCGGCTGAACGAAGTTTCCCGTTGTAGTTGAATCCCATGGCAAAGCCGTGTGCGCCCGCGTCATGGATGACGATAATATCGCCCCGCTCCAGTTTGGGCAGCTTGCGGTCAATGGCGAATTTGTCGTTGTTTTCGCAGAGCGATCCGGTGACATCATAAATGACATTGTGCGGTTTACGCTCCTTGCCCAGAACCGTGATGTGATGATAAGCGCCGTAAAGAGCCGGGCGCATCAGATTGGCCATGCAGGAATCAAGACCGGCAAAAATTTTATACGTATGTTTGATATGCAGCACGCGGGAAACCAGATAACCGTACGGTCCGGTGATGTAGCGGCCGCATTCCGTAAAAAGTTTCAACGGGGCAAGGCCGTTGGCCACGATAATGTCGTCATATTTTTTCTTGATGCCGCGACTCATTGCTTTCAAGTCGATGCTTTTTTGTTCCGGCCGGTAGGGAATGCCCACCCCGCCACCGATGTTCACGAATTCAAATTTGATTTTCAGCTTCTGGGAAATATCCGCAATCAGGTTAAACAGGATTTCCGCAGTTTCCACAAAATAATAAGGGTCCAGTTCGTTGGAAGCGACCATCGTATGAATGCCGAAACGCCGCACGCCCTTGTCCCTGCATATTTTATAGCCTTCAAAAAGCTGTTCGCGGGTAAAACCGTATTTTGCATCTTCGGGATGACCGATGATATGGTTGCCTTTTTTTAATTTTCCCGGATTATAGCGGAAACAAATCAGAGCAGGCAGCCCGGCGCTTTTTTCCAGATAGGCAATGTGACTGATATCATCCAGATTGATGATGGCCTTTAATTTTTTCGCCAGCCGGAAATCTTCCACCGGTGTGTCGTTGGAGGAAAACATGATTTCTTCGCCGGTAATGCCGGTTTTCTGCGCCATCATCAGTTCGGCCAGCGAACTGCAATCGGCTCCAAAGCCTTCCGTGTGCAGGATTTTCATCAAATAAGGATTGGGAGCGGCCTTGACGGCGAAGAATTCTTTAAATCCCGCATTCCAGTTAAAGGCGTTAATGAAAGCACGGGCGTTTTCCCGGATGGCCTTTTCGTCATAAAGATGAAAGGGCGTGGGATGTTTTTGAATGATTTTTTCGATTTGCGTTTTTGTAAATGGTACGGACTTCCCCGGCATTTCCGTCTCCTCAATCCCAAGTCGATATAATTTGTGAAACAGATTTACGGCAAAACCGGAAATTTATCAATATTATTTTCCCCGATGAGCGGCTATATGAAAGAATGGATTAAAAAGTAAGTTGCCGCGGAGAGACATGCGGAAATAGGTATGGTTAAAATCCACGCCCAGATAATGTTGCCGGCAACTCCCCAGCGTACAGCGGAGAGCCTTTTGGTTGCGCCAACGCCGACGATAGCCCCGGTGATGGTGTGGGTTGTGCTGACGGGTATTCCAAATACGGATGCTCCGATGATGGCGCAAGCAGCGCCGGCTTCGGCGCTGAAACCGCCGATTGGTTGGAGTTTTGTAATTTTGGTTCCCATCGTCTTTACAATTCGCCAGCCGCCAAACATTGTTCCCAGTGCGATGACCGTGTAACACATGATAATAATCCAGTAAGGGATATTGAAGCTGGAATCAATCAATCCCTTGCTGTAAAGAACAACCGCTATGATTCCGATTGTTTTCTGCGCGTCATTCATGCCGTGACCCAGTGAGTAGATAGCCGAAGAGATAAACTGTAATTTTCGATAAAGTTTGTCGGAACGGGCCATGTTGGAGTGACGGTTTAAATTGAGAGAAAGCGCCATAAAAAAGAAGCCGAGAAACATACCGATGGCCGGTGAGAGCACAATGAAGGCGGTCGTCTTGATAATTCCCGTCCAGACAAGCGTGCTGGTGCCTGCCTTGGCAATGCCCGCGCCGATCAGGCCTCCGATCAGGGCGTGCGACGAACTGCTGGGCAATCCAAAATACCATGTTATAAGATTCCAGATGATTGCACCGCTGAGGGCGGAAAAAATAACTAAATTATCAACAATGTCAATATGAATGATGCCTCTGCCGACCGTGTGCGCGACGGCTGTACCGATAAAAAAGGCAGCAATAAAATTAAAAAATGCTGCCCAGAGAACCGCATATTGGGGTGATAAAACACGGGTGGAAACAATAGTGGAAATGGAATTCGAAGAGTCATGAAAACCATTTATAAAATCAAAAACAAGCGCGATAACAACAAGAAAAATGACAAAAGCCATTGAATCAAGCATGTTTCAGGACGATCCCCTCCACGATGTTGGACACATCTTCGCAAACATCAATTGCTTCTTCCAGAAGTTGAAAAATATCTTTCCATTTCACAAGCTCGATGGCGTCTTTCTCGGTTTCGAAAAGGTTGGCCATAATGGATCGTAACGTGATATCTCCGGCATTTTCCAGGGTATTGATTTCTACGCAACCGGCAAGAATCATTTCGGAGTTTTTCATATTCCGCATGGCTTGAATAATAGATTTCAACTTTTTGATCGCATCATTCAGGATTTGTGCCTGTTTGATGATTTCATCCGAAGTTCGTTTGACCTTGTATAGATGAATGCGGACGGCGGTGGCTTCAATGACATCCATGATGCTGTCCATTTTATTGACCAGCGCGTAAATATCCTCGCGGTCAATGGGCGTAAGAAACGTTTTATGCATCTTTTCGTATGTCTTATGGGTAATGCCGTCGGCCTCGTGCTCGATTTCTTTGAGTTTGGCGACTCTTACATCGGAATAATCCCGGGCCTGGGCCATTTCCAGAAACAGTTTTCCGCCTTCTTCGATTTTGTCGGCCAGCTCATCAAAAAGTTCAAAGAAATTTTCTTCTTTGGGAAATAGGCGCATGAAAAAATCCTCCTAGCGGTCTTTGCTATCCATGTGGTTGAAAAGTCATTAAATTACTGGCAGTGCTCTAGCGAATTATCGGGAAAAATGCAAGGATTAAAACGACAAAAAAGACGTAAAAGTGAATTAAATCCTGTTATTTAAGTATCTTAGCGTAAATAATTTTTCCATCACCGTCAGCGTAAAAATTGTTGAGAAAAGCTTCCTGATGATAACCGCAGGTTTCATAAAATCCATGGGTAGGCTGATATTGATCCCGCGATGATGTTTCGGCATAGATTTGTCTGCCGCCGTTTTGATAGATGAGTTGTTCGGTTTCGGCCATCAGCATTTTTCCCACCCCTAAACCCTGTAAATCTTTCGCGACGACAATCCAGTAAAGATCGTAACTGCCCACTGTGGCGGGAATGAGGCCATAGCAGGTGTACCCGACGACCTGATTTTCAATTTCAGCAAACAAGAATCGGTAAGAGCTGGATTCTTGTTGATCCAGTTTTTCTTCCGCAAGTTGGATGGCAATCTCTATTTCCTCATCGGAAAAGAAGCCGCTTTCTTCAACAATATCGGCAATGGCTTCGATATCGGAAGGCTTAATTTGCTGACGATAAATGAATTTTTTCATCGTATGAACCACCCGTATGCAACCCCAGGCACGTTTGGAAATATTTCAGTAAGCGGCCGGGTATCAAGCCTTCTTTTCTTTCGAAAGCGTTGATCATTTCCCTTCCGCTGTGTTTCGCTATCGGCATAGACGTCTCTCACATCACGCATGCGGCAGGCCTTCGCGGAACATAAAGTAAACAGCGCCGACCAGGCAAAGTCCGGCCCAGAGAAAATCCGTTTTTAACGGTTGTTTCATATACAGAATGGCAAAACCGGCAAATACAATCATCGTAATAACTTCCTGAATAACTTTGAGCTGCCCCAGGCTGTAGTACTGAAAGCCGATACGATTGGCGGGTACCTGTAAAACATATTCAAAAAAAGCGACTCCCCAGCTGAACAAGATAACGAATATTAACGGCTTGCTATTGAAATTTTTCAAATGTCCGTACCAGGCAAACGTCATAAACAGATTGGAAAAGAACAAGAATACTATCGTTTTTAACACAGAAAAAAAATCTCCTTACAAATGATTCACAGCGCTGTCGATAATCCAACCGATTGCGTCGCGATAGGTTATTGCCGCCTGTTCCAGCGCCGCGGCAAAACCGGCATCCGGCGACAAACAGGGATTCGAGTTGACCTCCAATACCCAGGGTTTGCCGTTCATGTCAACACGAAAATCAACACGGGCATACCCGCGCAGAGAGAAAATATTCCAGCACTGCATCGATAGTTCCCGCAGGGACGCTATAAGATGCGCATCCTTGTCCGGAAACGCGAATCGGCGAATTGTATTATTATATTCAAAGGAATCAGCATCCCATTTTGCTTTGTAATCAACAATTTTCAGTTTGTCCGGGCCGTAATTCTGAAACAGCATTTCCGCTATCGGCAGCACTTTGACACCGGCTTTATCTGAAATCAGGGCAACGTTGAATTCGCGTCCCTCAATGTAAGCTTCGGCATAGCAGGAGCCGCCGAGTTTTTGTTTACGTTTTTCAATTTCCTGCAATAACATGATTGGAGAGGCGGCGCTGATCAGAGACGTTGCATCGAGACCGATGGAGGCATGTTCCCAGGAAGATTTGATTAAGAACGGCCCGGAAAAATCCTGGGTTGATCTGAAGCCGTCCTGCTCTATCCAGTCCGGCGTGGCAATCCCGGCATAACGCATGCATCGTTTAGACAGCGGTTTGTTGGATGTCTGAAAAACGGCTGCTGTCGGACAACCGGTGTAGGGAATTTGCAGCCTGTCCAAAAGCGCAGGGGCAAAATGAATCAGGCTGCCGCTGGAATCCAGCGTTTCGACGATGTTAAAAACAGCAAACGGCTTCAGAGACTGCAGCATGGTGATACTGTGGTTTAAATTAAGATCGAAAGGCAAAAGAACCGGGTCGTAATGAAGCTCGGTCAAAGCCGAGGCGATGGCGTCGGCCTGCTGGAGACAATCGAGTTCATCCAGTCCGGCATCCGGGGCAATAGCGCTGTGCAGAATAACAATTTTTTTCATCAAGAATATTTCACCGGCCTGGTTGACGATGACTGCTTCGTGCGTTTCAGGGCTGATTTAAGGATGGCGCTGATCAAGGCGTGGTAACTCATTCCGATCTTCGAACATAAAATGGGAAGATCCGAACGCACCGGATTAAGGCCGGCCAGGGAGTTTACTTCCATAAAGTTCGGGATCCCATGGGTATCAGAGCGCAAATCAACTCGTCCGGCATCCCTTAAATCCAAGGCTCGCCAGGCCATCAATGAAATGTCCATGGCTTTCCGGGCTTCATCATCATTGACCAGAATATACTCAACCAGCTTGTCGTAGTGCTCTTTATTTTCGTAAGAATAAGCATTTTTTTCTGCGTTCGGTTTGAGGACGACTTCCAGTGCGCCGAGAGCGCGGGCATCTTTTCCCGTGCCTAAAATACCGACGGTGAATTCACGTCCCGGAAGATAGGTCTCGACCAGAACCGGCTGCCCGAAAGTTTTTAAAAGGTGTTTGCAGACTTTTTGCAGATTTTGACGATTGGTGATTTTGGAAGATGACGTGATGCCCTTTCCCGTGCCTTCCGCAACCGGTTTGGCAAAAAGCGGAAAGGTCAGACAAAGATTTTCGATATCTCTGACATCTTTAATCACGCCAAAGTCAGGTGTGGGAATGCCCAGGTCGCGCAGGATCTGCTTGGTAATGCCTTTATGCAGCGTCACCGCGTTACCGAGAGGATCTGAAAAAGTATAGGGGATGTTGAACGCTTCCAGCAGAGCAGGAACCTGTGCTTCCCGTCCGAAGCCACACACGCCTTCGGCAATATTAAACACCAGATCCCAGCGGTCCCCTCTGGCGAGGCGGCGGGTCAACGCTTTGATGTGACCGATTCGGTCGACCTGATAGCCGTTGTCCGCAATGACCTTTTCAATGGCTGCAATGGTATCGGGAAGATCGAATTCGGCGGTTTCTTCAAGGCCGTATCCTTCTTTCAGGTAGTCATCGCGCAGATCATAGGTAAGTCCGATTTTGAGTTTCTTGCCGACGCGACTCACGGTTAAATCATCTACCCCCTGCCATAAATTCTGCCTGTTTTAATGTATGTCTTTCGACTTGGCGTGATTGTCGGGGTAGCGGAAGGTATGGCCCTCATAATTGCGCAGCAGCAGGTCTCCGTTTTCCCAGCCAATGGCATATTCGGGAAGCAATGGAATTTTGCCGCCGCCGCCTGGCGCATCAACAACATAAGTCGGAACAGCATAGCCGGTCGTGTGTCCGCGCAGGCCCTGAATAATTTCTATGCCTTTGTTGATCGGTGTCCGGAAATGCGAAGAACCGGGAATGGGATCGCACTGATAAAGATAATACGGACGGACCCTGATTTGCAGCTGGCCATGGACCAGTCTGGTCATTGTTTCAACGTCATCATTGATGCCGGAAAGCAGGACGGTCTGGCTTCCCAGAGGAATGCCGGCGTCAGCCAGCCGGATACAGGCCGCGCTCATCTCGGGAGTAAGTTCTTTGGGGTGAGTGATGTGAATGCTTATCCATAAAGGATGATACTTTCTGAGCATGGACGTCAATGCCGGAGTGATTCGTTGCGGTAATACCACGGGGACTTTCGTGCCGATGCGGATAAGCTCAACATGATCGATCTTGTGCAGCCTTGATAACAGCCATTCCAGTTTATCATCGGACAAGGTTAAAGGATCTCCGCCGGACAGCAGCACATCACGGACATTTTTATTGCTGGCAATGTATTGCAACGCTTTTTCCCATTTTTCGAGGCTGATCAAGTGATGGTTGCTCCGTTCGATCAGACGGGAACGGGTGCAGTAGCGGCAATACGTGGAACAGCTGTCGGTGACGAGGAACAAAACGCGGTCCGGATAACGATGGATAATGCCCGGCACCGGAGAATCAACATCCTCGCAAAGCGGGTCTTCCTCCTCGCCTTCCGTGTGCAGGCATTCGTCAACCACCGGCACAACACAGCGGCGCAGAGGATCGGAGGGATCATTCGGATTCAGAAGACTGGCGTAATAAGGCGTAATCGAAACGGGCAACGGGCCGGCATGATGCATCATGGCCTGACGTTCATTCTCTGAGAGCGTGATGATTTCGGAAAGGGTCTCAACGTCCCTGATGGCGTTGCGCAGTTGCCAGCGCCAGTCGAACCATTCGAAGCGGGTAATGTCGGGATAAAGTCGAGTTCGGAAATTACGGGAGCGGGTGGAATCCTTGAAAGGAAATAAAATACTGTTTGACTTTTGTTTAAGCGGATACAAAGATATTTCATCTTTGAATAACAAAAAGTCACTGACATTATTTTTAGCATGAACAAGACCGGTCAAATGACCAGGAGGTTCTTCCTCCTCTTTAAACAGGGTCTCGCTTTCCATTGATTCCTCCTTAATGAGGTTTTTCCTCCCTGAAAATATTTACAGCGAAAAAAATTTTACTCTTGTTTATGGAATGTACTCATACAGAAATATTTGTCAACTATTTTTTGCAATTTTGGAAAAAAAAATGAAAAAAATTTCCGGAGAATTGATGAACGCAAAAAAAATTCTGCGATCCATCGAACGAGAGACGATCGCAGCAATGATAAAAACCGGATGTCAGTTGTCGCGGAATGGAACGTATGATAGTGCTCTATCCCTCGTGGATCCTGCATTTGATCATGATGAATCCCGACGCGATGATCCGGAGTCGGTTTCCATAATGGCGAGACGATCGGTATCAACGTTCCGACACAGGGCCTGATGCCATGGTCTCGACCTGCAGGGAGCTTCGTCCGGCAAGCGACAAACTTTTCGCTGCCAGCAGAAGAAATGTCCGTTGTGTTGAAAAGGAATAGGCAAAAGAAATTATTTTTAGTAAAAAGAAAAGCGATGAGAGCGCAGAGAATGAAATTTCACCAAGGAGACAGTCCATGCCGGAGTTACCTGAAGTCGAGACGTTGTGTCGGCAACTTACAAAGAAAATAAGCGGGAAGAGGATATTGTCTGCTGAAGTTTACGACAGCAAGCTGTCCGGCGTCAAAAATTTTAAACAGGGAACTGTCGTCGATGTCAAACGTCAAGGGAAAACGATCTGCATAAACCTTGCAGATGGTAATTCACTATCGATCCATTTGCGAATGACAGGCCGACTTTTATGGCAGGAAAGCGCGGTAAAACCAACGTACAGCCGCTGGCGCATGCGTTTCAAAACGGGCAATGTTTTTCTCGTTGACCCAAGACGCTTTGCGACCGTCAGGGTGATGAAGACAGTCCAGGGTAACATTCAAAACGACTTTATTACCGGCTTTGATGAAAAGATATTTTTAGCAATGCACGCCGGGCGCAAGGTTACCATTAAGACCCTGCTGATGGATCCGAAGGCTGTTGCCGGCATCGGTAATATTTACGCCTGTGAAATTTTGAAAGGCGCCGGTATATCGCCGTTACGCATAGCTTCAGCTCTCTCCAGGCAGGAGTGGAAGAGGATATTTACCGTTGCGCGAAAAATTTTAAAAAAGGGTATCGAGAAAAGAGGCACATCCATTTCGGACTGGCGCGACTTGTATGGCCGCCCGGGAGAAAACCAGCGTGAACTAAAAGCATACGGTCGTGAAAAGAAATGCTGCACACTTTGCGGTGGCACCATTTGCCGGATCAAGCAGGGAGGGCGAAGCACATTTTATTGCCCCGGTTGCCAAAAATAATGTGCCTGAACATATTATGTAAAATCAGGCGTCGAAAATAATTCAACAACGCTATGTCGGTAAACGGCTGGTGGAATTCACATGGATGACTTGTTCAAGAATGCCATGACAAAAAGAAGCCGTTGTTGACATTGCTTTCTATCAAAAGCTGATCATCTGCTGCGGATGGTCGAGCATAACATTAATGCATTGAATGCCTCAATCCGGGCATTTTCGTTTCCGGTCATAAATCACAGATATTTTTTTCAGTTATATATTTTTAGTCAATGAATAAATTTTTTCTAAATTTGTTAAGACGTTGTATGATGTTTAATGTACGATTCATCATCAGAGAATCAGCGCAACAGTGATATGTTCAAGTATTAAATATTACTAATATATTGTATTAAAATAAAACAATGTTTCAAATTGTTCTTGACATTTGAAACATTGTTTTATATTGGTTCTGCAACTCAATCATATTAATAAAGGTTTTATGACGACAGAAAAGCCGGTAATGCCTGAAAAATTAAAAGAGCGCCTTTACCCGGTGGTGTTAAAACAATTTTCCAGGAAAGATTTCCATGCCGTGAATATCCGCGACATTTCCAGGGAAAGCGGGATCAGCACCGGTACAATTTATAAATATTTTTCTTCCAAGGAAGATCTGCTTTTTTCTATTATAGACGAAAAATTACTTGTTTTGGCATCCTTATTAAGGATGCATCTTGAAGGAACGGAAGATATCCGCGAAATGTTTCGAAAGCTTTTCTGGGTAACGATGAATTTTTTCGATAATAATCCTGATCTGGCCGTTACTGCTTTTATAACGGTTCCGTCAAAAAGTTTCATGGCCAGCAAATCATATAAAAGAGAATCGGAAATAGATATCTTGAATGGCGTTGTGGAAAAGGCGAAAAAACGAGGCGCTGTTATATCTGAAATCGAAAACCATTATTTCGCAGATCTTTATATGATGATTACGCAAAGACACATACAAGACTGGTATGTTCATGGTATGAAATGGAAACTGGCAGACTCGATAAACCAGTTCTTTGATTTCTTCTGGAAAATTGTAACTCCGATAAGCTCTTAATAAAATTAGTTAAAATATAATAATCATCTGTTGATATGGGGGGAGCATGGCAAAAATAGATATTATCGAAAAAGCAAAAGCTGAAAAAAGAAATACATTAACGGAGGCGGAATCAAAGGAGGTATTGAAACAATATGGTGTTCCTGTCGTGGTTGAAAAAGTCGTCAAAACCATAGAAGAAGTTCTGACAACGGCAGAAAACATAACATACCCTGTTGTTGTGAAAGGATTGGGATCAAAACTTACACATAAAACAGAAAAAGGGCTGGTCAAGCTGAATCTGAAAAACAAAGAAGATGTTCAATCAGCATCCTTATATATAAAGGAAGCGGCCGGAAAGGACTTGGAAGGCTTTTTGGTTCAGCCGATGCTGGATGGAAAAAGAGAATTTGTCGCCGGACTTTTTCGGGATGAGCAATTTGGACCAACAGTAATGTTTGGCTTGGGAGGGATTTTTACAGAAGCACTCGGTGATGTTGTTTTTCGCGTCGCACCGTTTGATGAAAAAGAGGCGCTGAAAATGATTAATGAGTTAAAGACGCGGAAATTGCTCGGATCTTTTCGGGGAGAAAACGCTCCGGATCAAGATGCTCTCGTGAAAACACTGGTCGGTTTGTCACGTATCGGTTTGGAAATACCGGAAATCAAGGAAATAGATATTAATCCGTTGTTAATTTCTGCAGACGGTAAAGTTACCGCCGTTGATGCGTTAATCGTTTTAGGGAAACCTGAGGAGAAGAAGGAACTGGTTCGCCAAGTCGATTTAAAACATATCTGGAAATTATTCCATCCCAGATCGATTGCCTTTGTGGGCGCTTCTTCGACTATCAGCAAATGGGGGCATATCATGTATGCCGGTGTTATTGCGGGAAAATATCAGGGAGCCGTATATCTCGTTAATGCCACAGGAGGGGAGATTGCCGGCAGAAAGGTTTATACGTCGGTCACGGAAATTCCCGATCCCGTTGATCTTGCCGTGGTTACCGTTCCTGCTGATAAGATTTTATCTCTGATTCCGCAATTTAAGGAAAAAGGCATAAAGAATGTTTTAATCATTACCTCGGGGTTCAGTGAAGTAGGTTCCGAAGGGAAGATTCTGGAAGAAGAATTGGTGGAGAAGGCGCGCGAGGCCGGAATAGTCATTGTTGGGCCAAATACAATGGGCATCTGCAATCCGTATATATCATTTTATTGTATAGGTTCGCATGTGCGCCCGCCCGCGGGAGGGACTTCGTTGCTGGCTCAATCCGGTAATCTGGGAACGCAATTGCTGGCTTTTGCCGCAAAAGAGGATATTGGAATAAGAGCCTATTGCGGTTCCGGAAACGAAGCCATGCTGACCATTGAAGACTATATGGATGGATTTGAAGTTGACGAGAAAACAAAAAACGTTGTCTTATATATTGAAAGCATCAAAAACGGCCAAAGATTTCTAGAAACCGCCAGGCGTGTCGGTAAGCATAAGCCGGTGATTGTTTTAAAGGGAGGACGTACAAAAGCTGGTTCCAGCGCTGCAGCGAGCCATACCGGAGCCATGGCTTCCGATATAAAAGTGTTCACAGCCGCCTGCAAACAAGCCGGCATCATCCAAGCCGAAAGTCCTATGGATTTACTTGACCTTTCAGCGGCATTCTCTTCATTGCCGTTGCCCAAAGGAAGCAATGTCGCTCTTTTAACCTTGGGAGGAGGATGGGGCGTCGTCGCATCCGATCTATGCGAGGAAAACGGTTTGACTGTGCCCGGATTACCAGACGATGTAATTTCTAAGATTAATCCATTGCTGCCTCCTTTCTGGAGTCATGCTAATCCGGTAGATGTCGTCGGTGATATGAATACCGAGACCTATATGAAAATTCTGGAAGAGCTTAGCCGGTGGCCGGGATGTGACGCCATTATCCACATGGGCATCATCGGCAGAAAAGTTATGATAAGATCTATAATGGAATCCACCGTCGCGGTAGATAATAAATACGATTCCAATTTTGTAGAAGGTTCTTTGCAATATGTGGAAAGCTTCGAAAAACAGACCGTGGAACAAACTGTAAAATTAATGGAAAAATACAACAAGCCGATTATAGGGGTTTACTTGCTGAGCGATGATAAAACGCAAACGGTTACCGATGTCAATGGCTGCAAGTACAAAGGAGTCAATTTCATTACTCCGGAGAAAGCGGTTAAATCCCTGGCCAAGATGAATCAATATTCGCAATGGTTGAATGGTTAACCTTTCTTTAATCAGAAATGTTTCACGTGAAACATTCTAATGAACATCATCTTTAGAAGCGAATAGCCGAATGACACAGGGAAAGGGATTTGAGGGTATGGAGTCTCCTCAGACACGCCGGGAATTGGTGATTGAATTATTCCTCGGATATCAACGGCATCACTGGGACGATATAGCAATTGAGAGAGAACGCTAATAAAAAAAGACAGGCTGATTGGCCTGTCTTTTTTTATTTTATCATGGATATACTATTCCATGCTCATCCCGACAAAGAAATTTGCATTTCCCCGCTTGACCAGGAGAATTGCATTTTTCTTCTCAGCGGCCTTTCCTATTTCCGCTAAATATTGTTTGAAGGATAATATTTTTACCTTGTTGACCTGGACAATGATATCATGGGCCTGGATTCCAACATTATCTGCCGGACTGCCCTCATCAACATCGGTGACTATTACACCCATATTTTGAGCAATTCCCAGTTGCTTGGCCATATCTTTTGTTATTTCCTGAACATGGATACCAAAATACCCCCCTGTTTTTTGAGACAAAACCATTTCCGGTTTATCTTTCCGTTCCGCAACGATGATCTGAAAAATCATTTCTTTACCGTCACGAACGACTTTGATAATAGCTTTTTCTCCCACATGCAGACCGGCAGTGGTGATCAGCAGTTCATGCGTATCTTTGATGCTCTTTCCGTTAATTTCTGTAATAATATCGCCAACTTTAATTCCAGCCCGATCTGCCGGATCACCTTTGAAAACATCGGAGATCAACACACCGTTCTTGTTTTTATAATTCATACTTTTTGCAATGTCGTCGGAAATATTCTGGATCGATACACCTAACCACCCGCGGGTAACTTTCCCTTTTGTTTTTAAATCATTCAAAATGTTTTTGGCCATGTTGATGGGAATAGCGAAACCAATACCCTGGCCCTGGGCAACAATAGCCGTATTTATACCGATGACTTTTCCCTGCATATTGAATAATGGTCCTCCGCTGTTGCCGGGATTAATGGAAGCGTCTGTTTGGATGAAATTGTCATAAGCTCCCGCACCGATAACGCGACCTTTGGCGCTGACAATGCCTGCGGTAACGGTTTGTTCAAGTCCAAACGGATTGCCGATGGCAATAACCCATTCTCCCACTCTTACAGCATCCGAGTCTCCTATATCCACTATGGGCAGACCGTTATCAGGTTTGATTTTTATTAAAGCGATGTCCGTTTTTGCATCCGTGCCGATAATTTTTGCTTCGTATTCTTTCCCATCGGATATTTTTACAAGGATTTTATCCGTGTTTTCAACAACATGATTATTGGTAAAAATATATCCATCGTTACTGATTATAAATCCTGATCCAAGACTTCTTTGTTTGAAATCACGTTCGGGAATATCACCGAAAAAACGTTCAAAGAAATCATCTCCAAAAGGTCCGCCGAACGGTGATCGGCCAAACGGTGACCCGAGGCTTCTGCCCTTTAGTACTTTTGTTGTGCTGATATTGACAACAGCCGGCTTGACGCGTTCTGCAAGATCGGAAAAAGAACCCGGCGTTATTCCTTCAATAGCGGACGCAGTCGGAATTTCCGGGGCTCCCGAAGCCAGAAAAGAAGATCTCAATACCTCTACAAAAGAAACAATAAAAAAGGCGATTAAAAACGCCATTAAAAACATAAAGAATGTTTTTCTGTTTTTATTTTCCATATTAATTTAAACCTCCGTTATGATTAATATACCAGTACTGTTGCGTGTTTAAAAAATTAGTTACTTTTATTAGAATATAACTGCTACCCCGCATTTGTCAATGAAATATTGTTCAGACAATAAGCTTGAACATGATGATATTGTACATGATCTTTCATCAGAATCGGATTGTTTTCCTTACCGGCGATAATGGATCGTGACAGAAGAAAGATTATAAAAAATTTGATTTATCTGAAAAATTCCCGGGAACCGGAATTTTCCACAGAAACATCTATTTAATAAGCAAATCCTTGACAGTAAAACTCAAAAATAATATAAGCCTAGCCGGCCTTCGTATTCTTTATTTTCACGCCTGGGTGGCGGAACTGGTAGACGCAAGGGACTTAAAATCCCTCG
>DAOPVC010000033.1:0-2413 GCA_035350895.1 Smithella sp.
CTCAATCACAACGATGTCCGTGTGCGCAAGATTCTGGCGGGGGTTTATGCGCGTCACGGCAGACCGGATGACGCAGGCAATCTGTATAAGGAAGTATTGAGCATCAAACCCGATGATACCGTCGCCATGCTGGAGATGGTAAAAATCAATGTCAAGCAGAGGCAATTCGATGATGCGATCAAAATGGCCAGAGAAATCGTCAAAATAAATCCGAAGGAAACAGAGGCCTATCTGGCGCTGGGTCTTTCTCTGGAGGAAAAGAAATTGTGGCCTCAGGCGGTTCAAAGTTACCGGGAGGCGGTCAGATTGGAACCCGATAATTATTCAGCCAGATTACGGCTGGCGGAAGCCTACAAAAACAACCGGATGCTGAAAGAAGCCGTCGACGAATATAAATATATAGCCGACCGTTCCCGGGAACCGGAACAGGCCTTGTTTGCCCTCGGCGATATTTATCTGAAGCTTAAAAAAAATGATGAAGCCGCCGGATATTACAAGGAAATCCTGAAGCGACAACCGAAAAATCCGGTTGCGCATGCGAATCTGGCCGCTGCCTATGCCGGAAGCGGCAAAGGTCAGGAAGAACTCAACAGTCTTAGAAAAGCCGCAGCCCTGAATCCTGACGATCCGACCATCCGGTATAATCTCGGCGCCGTTTTCGAAAGAAAAAAAATGTATGTCGATGCTGCCAGGGAATATGAAAAGGTGCTGAAACGTAATCCGAACGATACCGATGCGCTGGAGCGTCTTGCCGACCTGGCCCTTAAAAACAAACAATATGACCGGGCTGTAAAATATTACGAAAAAATAAAAACAAAATCGCCGCAGAAAGCGTCCGTGTATGCCGGCCTGGGCTTTGCCTACGGAGAATTGAAGAAATATAAGGAATCGGCTGCCCATTACGAAAAAGCGATCCAACTGGGAGCGAAAGATCCGGTTTTGCGTTACAACCTGGCGGACACTTATGAAAAGACGGGCATGAGAAAGAAGGCGATTGCAACTTATGAGAAAATACCTTCTCCGACAAAGGACGTCTTGAGCGGTCTGGCCGATCTCCATTTAAAAGAAAAGAGTTATCAAAAAGCCATCGGCATTTATCAAAGGCTTGCCAAACTGGAACCGAAGAAAGCCGGCTCTTACGCCAATCTGGGTTATGCTTATGCCGCTTCCGGCAATTATGATCTGGCTATTAAAAATTATCAGATGGCGCTCAAATTCGATAGCGATGACGCTGATATTTATGATAACCTCGGCGAAGCCTACGAAAAAAAAGGACTCTATCAGAAAGCGCTGGAAACGTATAAAAAGGCGTATGCTTTGAATCCGGACTCCGCCAAAGCCGCTCAAAGAATACCCCGATTGAATATAAAATTATTACAGGAAAAAACGCAGCAAAATGCGGGGAGAGAAGAATAATGAAAAAAATAAAAATAGGCGATTTTGTTGTTGGAGATAACAGGAAATTTGTCTTGATCGCCGGACCATGCGTCCTGGAGAATGAGAAAGCGGCCATGGATGTCGCACTGTATTTGAAAAAACTTACCGCGAAATTAAAAATACCTTTTATCTTTAAGGCGTCTTATGACAAAGCCAACCGCACGTCAATAAATTCCTACCGCGGTCCCGGATATGAAAAAGGATTGGAGATGTTACAGAACATCAGGGAAAAACTGAACATCCCGGTGCTTTCCGATGTTCATCGTTTTGAAGAAATTGACAAAGCGGCCAACGTTCTCGATGTCGTGCAGGTGCCTGCCTTTCTTTGCCGCCAGACTGATTTCGTCACCGAAATAGCGAAAAAAGCGCGCGTCATCAACGTTAAAAAAGGACAATTTCTGGCTCCCTGGGATGTGGCCAACATTATCGAGAAAGCGAAAAAAACGGGAAATGAAAATATCATGATGACGGAACGGGGAGCGAGTTTCGGTTACAATAATCTCGTTTTCGATGTACGCTCGCTGCCGATCATGAGGGAGATGGGATATCCGGTCATTTTCGATGCCACACATTCGGTGCAATTACCGGGAGGCCAGGGAACGTGTTCGGGCGGTCAACGTGATATGGTGAAGTATCTGGCGCGGGCGGCCGTTGCCGCCGGGGTGGATGGCGTATTTTTCGAAGTGCACCGCAATCCTGAAAAAGCGCTTTGTGACGGCGCAAATTCCTTATACCTGAGTTCGCTGGAAAAGCTTCTGGTGACTTTGACGAAAATAGATGCTCTCGTCAAAGCGGCCCCGAATAAAAACGTGAAGTAAAAAATCGTAAAGGATAAATTCATCATGAAAAAAAGTGTCAAAGAAAAACTTAAGAAAATCAGGATGCTGATGCTGGATATCGACGGTGTGATGACAGACGGTCGAATCATCATGGACGATGAGGGGAGGGAACTGAAGAATTTTAATGTACGCGACGG
>DAOPVC010000033.1:2513-19563 GCA_035350895.1 Smithella sp.
GTATGCGAAATGATCCTGAAAGCGCAGGAAAAATGGCCGGAGATTGCCGCCCGATACGAATTTCCAATGGACTGAAAAAAAGTGTTGATCGCTTTTCCCGCAAGGAATGTCTTCCCGTGGTCCTTAATATCTTTACACCCGGCATTCGGAGTGATATAATAAAATTAAGTAAGAATATTGACGCAGGATGCTCCGGATTGTGATGAAAATAAAAAGAAAAACGATCGTTATATTCGGAATAACAATGGTTTTTCTGGCAGGTCTGATTGCCGTTCTTTTCATGGTCAGAGGCAATGTTCATAAACAAAAAAATATCATAAATGTTTTGCAGGACAGCGTTGATCTGCAAATTAAAGGTTTCGTTTACACGGAAGTCGGTAAAGGCATCGATAAAATGGAGGTTAAAGCGGAATCCGCAACATATGACAAGAAACAAAATCTGGCGATTTTAAAACAGGTTCAGATGAGGTTGGTGACATCCGACGGCAAGGTGTTTGAGATGAAAGCTGATAACGGCCGTCTTCTAACGGATACCAAAAATGTCGAGATTAACGGCAATGTTGTTTTAAACACGGACGCAGGAGACCGGTTTTTTACCGACCGTATACAATACAGCGATGAAGAAAAAAAATTTTACACGGATGCGCCGGTGATCATGGAAAGCCGTCGCATCAGAATAACCGGACGGGGGTTGGTAATCCATCTGGACAGAAGGGAATTGAATATTCCCGCGATGGTCAGGGCAAAAATTAATTGAAAAGACAATGATCAATAAAAAAGTTCACATAGTGTTTTTGTTCGTGCTGTTAAGCGCATTTTCCGAAGCGTATGCTGATCAAAATATCTTAGGCACAAAACAGGATAAACCGCTGGAAATCACCTCCCACCGGATGGAAGCCTTTCAGGACAGGAAGCTCATTGTATTTTCCGGCGATGCCACGGTAACGCAGGGTAACAGTGTCCTGAAAGCGGACAAACTGCTTCTCTACTACAAAAAAGATCCGGACAAAATCATCAACGGGAAGGCCGATTCAGACAAAACCGGAAAGCTGGAAAAAATCGAAGCAAGGGGCCATGTTTCTCTTGTTCAGGAAAACAGAAAGGCAACCGGCAATGAGGCCGTATATTTTCAGGAGGGCAATAAGGTAATCTTGACCGGCAATGCCGTATTAAACGAGGGAAAAAGTTCGATCAAGGGAGAAAGGGTCATTATCCTGATTGATGAAAACAGAGGCATTGTGGAAAGCGGTGAACAGACAAAGGTGAAAGCGGTAATCTATCCTCAAGATCGTAAAACGATGGAATCAAACAAAAAATGAAATGTGATGATCGGAGAAAATGAGCGACTTAACGGCGAAAGGTTTAACGAAAATTTACAATAAGCGCAAGGTTGTCAACCGGATTAATTTAGCGATTTCTCCGGGCGAAGTTGTCGGTCTGCTCGGTCCCAACGGAGCGGGAAAGACAACAACCTTTTACATGATTGTCGGCCTGGTCAAACCGGACGGGGGAGAGATTTTTCTGGACGGCGAAAATATTACCGGGTTACCCATGTATTTAAGAGCCCGCAAAGGGTTGAATTATTTGCCGCAAGAGCCGTCCATATTCAGAAAGCTGACCGTCGAAGAAAATATTCTGGCCATTCTGGAGACGCTGGATTTGAGTGATGAAGCACGGAAAGAACGACTCTGCGAGCTGCTTAATGAACTGGATCTGACCGCTCTGGCTAAGCATCACGCATATTCGCTCTCCGGAGGAGAAAGAAGACGTGTCGAAATAACGCGCGCTCTGGTTACGTCGCCCAAGTATATTCTTCTGGATGAGCCGTTTGCCGGCATTGATCCCCTGGCCGTTGCCGATATCCAGAAGATCATAGAAAAACTGAAAGTCAAGGGAATAGGGATCATTATTTCCGATCATAATGTGCGGGAAACCCTCTCCTGCTGCGATCGGGCTTATATCGTCAATGAGGGGGCGATTCTGGTGGAAGGGGCGCCGGACGAAATCGCCCAAAGCGACCTGGCCCGAAAATTTTATTTCGGAGAATCTTTCAATTTATAAAACATTTCAACCGATGATTGCGGATTATGGCCTTTGAGTTAAAACAAAATCTGAAACTTTCCCAGCAGTTGATTATGACTCCTCAACTGCAGCAGGCAATAAAGTTGTTGCAGTTGTCCCGTCAGGAACTCGTGGAAGCAATCAATCAGGAAATGGAAGAAAATCCCCTGCTGGAAGAAATTTCTCCCGACGAGGGAACCGGTGAAGAAGCGGGCGAGGATTTTGAGCGGGATGTGCTTTCTGCGGAACGCGACAATATCAAAGCCGTTGAGCATACGGAAGAGATTAATGTTGAAAAAGGGGCCGGAACGGAAGAATTCGACTGGGCAAGTTATCTGGAGGACTACGGACCGGTCGGTGTCACTTACGGCGGCAAGGACGGTGAGGAAACATCCTGGGATAATGTTCTGACGGAGGGACAGTCGCTGACGAAGCATCTGAGCTGGCAGATGACGCTGTCGTCGTTCTCGGAAGAGGAGGAAAGAGTCTGCAATCAGATCATCGGTAATCTGGATCAAAACGGTTATTTGTGCGCGACCGTCCCTGAAATTGCGCAACTGGAAAATGTCAGCGAAGAATTCGTGGAGCGTGTGCTGAAAAAAGTTCAGGAATTCGATCCTCCGGGGATTGCGGCCCGCAATCTACAGGAATGCCTGCTGATTCAGGCCCGGATGCTGGGGGTAAAAAACAAGATTATTGACGTGATCATCAGGGAATACCTGAAAGAGCTGGAATTAAAAAACTACGTTCACATCGCGCACAAGCTGAAAGTCCCGCTGCGGGAAGTGGAAATTGCGGTGTTGCTGATCAGCAGAATGAATCCCAAACCGGGAAGCATTTATTCGGAAGAAAAGATTCAGCCGATCATTCCGGATGTCTATGTTGTAAAATCAGGCGATGAATATAAAATAATTCTCAACGATGACGGTTTGCCGCGATTGCGCATCAGTAATTTTTACCGCGAAATTATGGCCGGGATTTCCAATCACGGTCATAGCGATGCGGAAAACGGCAAAAAATACATTAAGGATAAAGTTCAATCGGCGACCTGGTTGATTAAAAGCATCCAACAAAGGCAAAACACCATTTACAAGGTGGCCGAAAGCATTGTAAAATTTCAAAAAGAATTTTTTGACCGGGGCATTGATTTTCTTAAGCCGCTTGTTTTGCGGGATATTGCCGGTGACATCGAAATGCATGAATCAACCATCAGTCGCGTGGTCAACAATAAATACATGCATTCGCCGCAGGGAATTTTTGAAATGAAATATTTCTTCGGAAGCTCGATCAAGACAACATCTGAAGGCACGATAGCTTCCAAAAGCGTCAAGGAGGAAATTAAACAGATCATCAGTTCGGAACAGCCGCGAAAACCTTACAGTGATTGCGAAATCGTCGATTTACTCAAGGCCAAGGGGATTAACATCGCCCGTCGCACCGTCGCCAAATATAGAGAAATGATGGGAATTCTTCCTTCTTCGAGAAGAAAGAAATATTTTTAGCGTTTTGGCGGGATTCGGCAGGAAGAGGGGTAAAATTTTGATTGACTTTTGGTTTCTACATCAATATATGACGAACCTCTTTATTGCCGGCTCGAAAAACGTTTCCTATTCAATAAGAGATTGTCGGAGAGAATAATTCAATTAATCAAGGAGGAACAATTATGAAAATTTCGGTAACTTTCCGAAACGGTGAAGGAGAGAACTGGCAAAAAATTTACGCCGAAGAAAAAATGCAGAAACTGAAAAAATATCTGGATGCACCCGCCGAAGCTCATATCGTTGTTTCCATAGAAAAATTCAGAAATGTTACAGAAATTAATTTAAATTCAAACGGATGGAACATAAACGCTAAAGAAGAAGCCAAGGACATGCGCGTCGCTCTGGACCGATGCGTGGAGAAAATTGAAAAACAGCTCAAAAAACAGCGGGAAAAAATAAGAGAACATAAACCCAAAAGCATCAGACGGTCTCAGGAAAAGCAGGCTCCTGCAGATGAGACGGATGAAACAACGGCAAACAGATTGATGGAGACCAGAAAACTTATTTTAAAACCGATGTCCTTTGACGAAGCCATTATGGAACTGGAAGAGGGTAACGACCGGTTTATTCTTTACCGGGATTCTTCATCGGAAAACGTCAGCATGATCTACCGCCGGGATGACGGTAATTACACCCTGATCGAAACGAATTAAAACAGAAGGTGTTCGGTTTTTCATCCGGCAGGTCATTAAGATTTTTGTTTGGTTTGGATAATGCGGTTAAATCAGATTTTTAAAAGAGAGTATATTAACGCCGATTTGTCGGCCCAGGGCAAGGACGAAGCCCTGGCGGAACTGGTGAATGTTGTCATGGACGGCGGACTGCAATTAAACACGTCTGCGATCATCGATATTTTAAAGCAGCGGGAAAGCCTTGGCTCCACGGGAATAGGAGAGGGCGTGGCCATTCCCCATGGTAAAATATCCGCTCTCAACGAAATTATTGTTGCCTTCGGACGCAGCAGAAACGGCATCGCTTATCATTCCCTGGACGGCAAGCCGGTTCATCTTTTTTTTCTGCTGCTTGCGCCGGAGAATTCCGCCGGCCAGCATTTGAAGATTCTGGCGAAAATATCCAAAATGCTTAAGGACGTCAACTTCCGTAATAAACTTTTAGAAGCAAAGTCCCGGGACGAATTGTATAAAATCATTATCGAACAGGAAAGCGCTTGCATTGTCTGAAAATTGAAAAAACGTCAAAACGTATCATATTCCTGACGACTCCCCAACCCAGCCGTAAAATTCAACCCATTTTGCGGCTTTTTTATTTGTTGTAAAATCGATGAAAACTATGTTAAAAACCTGCAAACTAAAGGAAATTGCATAATGAAGAATTTGCGGGTGGTGATCATAACAGGCCTCTCCGGTTCCGGTAAAAGCACGGCGCTGAGGGCTCTGGAAGACGTCGGATTCTTTTGTGTCGATAATCTGCCGGTCATCCTTCTGCCGAAATTCCTTTCCATCACGATTGCATCATCGCCGGAGATCAAACAAGTGGCTCTGGTTATGGATTTGAGGGAAAGAACCTTCCTGGACAAATATGGCCGGATTTTCGCGAGCCTGAAAAAAAAAGGATACAAAATTGAAATTCTTTTCCTGGAATCCAGCGACGAATCGCTTCTGCATCGTTTCAGTGAAACCAGACGGGTCCATCCTCTCTCAGAGAGGGGAATTATCATGGAAGGAATTCTGCTGGAAAGAGAGAAGTTGTCATCGCTGAAAAAAATGGCGAATAAGATTATTGATACAACGTCTTTTAACGTTCATCAGTTAAAAGACGTTGTCCAGCGTCATTATTCCAATACATCCCGAAGTAAAAAAATGGTGATTAATGTCACGTCATTCGGCTACCGTTACGGATTGCCGGTAGAATCCGACCTTGTTTTTGATGTCAGATTTCTGCCCAATCCTTATTTTATTGACGATCTGAAGAATTTCGACGGTAATAATAAAGAGGTTCAGAACTACGTTTTACGCAACAAGGAAAGCAAACAGTTTTTTGAAAAAATCAAAGAATTGATGAATTTATTAATTCCTCTCTACGAAAAAGAGGGCAAGGTTCTGCTCAACATTGCCCTGGGATGCACGGGAGGAAAACACCGTTCCGTTGTCATGGCCAATAAATTAAGCTCGTTTTGCGCCTCGATGAAGTATATGGTTAACTTGAATCATCGGGATGTCAACAAAAACTAGGAACAGCGCTCCCTTCTTTAAAAAATCAGACTATCGGGTGATATTGTCTTTAATCCAGTGATCGTCCCACCATTCCTTCGGATCGACGAATTGTCCGCCGACAATAATGCTGAAATGAAGATGATCGCCGCCGGCCAGTCCGGACATGCCGGAAAGGCCGATTTTTTCGCCTTTCGCTACGGTTTTACCGACGGTCGTATCGATGGAAGACAAATGAGCGTAGAGGGTGAACAATCCCAAACCATGGTCGATAATGACCGTATTGCCGTAAATTCCCAAAGCGCCGATAAAGGCCACGATGCCCTTATTAGAAGCTTCAATCGGACTGCGGGCGTTGGATGCCAGATCAACGCCTGTGTGGATGGATTCTCCGACAACTTTTCCGTTATAAACATAGCTGCGCCTATCACCGAAAAGAGCCATGGGCGCGGCATCTTTCATCCGGAGGAAGCTGCCTTCCCAAAGTTCTTTCGATGCTGATTTCTGACAAATCTTCTGTATGGCCAAAAAATTATCATTACGCATTTGAGAATTTACGTAAACAAATACTTCCAGAGGTGTTTTGCCCTGCAGGGACGGAACCATGGCCTGAAACTCCGGCATTTTCTGCCGGAGAAAATTTTCACTGAGATTCATTTTATCGGCGCGGAATTTCTTTTCCTTGATCACACAGGGCACGCCCACATTTGTTTCATTGCCGGCTTCATCGCGGGCAAAAATCATAATGCTTGTTGACGTCTTGTCCGCATTCATCGGCAATGCAAAATAAGTGATAAATGCGGGTTTGTTGTCGATGACGATGGCATGGGCGGGGGACAGGTAATTGTTAATATATACTCCCGTGGAGGAAAGGGCTTTGGACGGTTGATAGGCGACAAAACCCGTTCCGCCCTGATTGATGTAATTTATATTTTTTACAAGATTGATCAACGGCGGCACCGTATCGATTTTCGTTGCCAGTGCAACCACCGCTTTATTTTTGAAAAGAGAATGATCTGTCGCCGTTATTTTAAGTTCGGCCGGCCCGTCATGAAGTCCAAGTTCTCCGGCGCTGATGTTCAACGTCAATGTTTCCTGAGCGGTTCCCTTTTGGGGAATAGGCTTATCAGCAAGAATTTTTCCCTTGTTGTCCTGAACGATTTCTGCGGTTATACGGGAGAGGCCGCTGCTGGAATCGGAAAAATTAATCGTGACGGTTTTTTGCCGGCCGATCGCTTTAACATCCTGATCAAGCTTGATGGAAGGCTTTCCCAATTCAATATGATTGCCGAAAATAAACCAGCCGACAGCGGCGGCAACTAAAACCACGATGATGATTTTATAATCAAAACGAAACCATTTCATAATAATCTCCTAACGTTGTGATAGACAGGTGATGGCGCGGCTTATAGTAGCTTTTTGATGGTTTTGCAAGGGAAATTCCTCGAAACCATTGGGAAAAGTTTTCCCGCCACAAAGTTAATTATGCCTTGATATTGTAAAAAAGCATTGTTATATTCTTGATTAAGAGTCGTATTCATTCGGCTGTTTTCATTAAAATCAGACATAAAATTCTGGAAAGTTGGATCGCTATGCTTGCAAACAAAAGAATTGTTCTGGGTATCACCGGGGGCATAGCCGCTTATAAGGCGGCAGAGTTGACACGCGCTCTGGTTAAGCAAGGCGCCAAGGTCAAAGTCATTATGACCAAAAGCGCCATGGAATTTATCACGCCTTTGACCATGCAGACGCTTTCGCAAAACAGGGTTTATACCGAAATGTTTGTTCCGACGGAAGAGTACGACATGGCTCACATCGCTCTGGCTGAGTTTGCCGATGCTTTTGTCATTGCGCCCGCTACGGCAAATATCATCGGGAAAATAGCTTCCGGAATCGCTGATGATTTGCTTTCCACCACGATCATGGCCCAAAGCAAGCCCACGCTCATTTGTCCGGCCATGAACGATAAAATGCTGCAGAATCCTATTGTGCAGGACAACATCGGCAAACTGAAGAAAAACGGTTACCTTGTCATGGAAAGCGGAGAAGGCGAACTGGCCTGCAAAACGATGGGGAAAGGCCGTTTGCCGGAGATACCGGAGATTCTGGAAGAAATAACACGGCTTCTTGCTCCCAAAGATTTTGAAGGCGTGAAAGTTCTCATTACCGCCGGTCCCACTGAAGAACCGCTTGATCCGGTGCGTTTTATCACCAACTTGTCATCCGGTAAAATGGGGTATTCGCTGGCTTCCGCAGCGCATCGGCGCGGAGCAAAAGTTACTTTGATCAGCGGGCCAACGTCGATTCCGGCCCCTCCGGTTGAAAAACTTATTCACGTGCGCACGGCCCGGGACATGCACAAAGCCGTGTTGCAAAATTTTAAAAATGCCAAAATCATTATTAAGGCTGCGGCTGTCGCTGATTATCGTCCGAAAACAACCGCGGAGGAAAAAATAAAAAAGAGCGGAAAAAACATTGCTCTGGAACTGGAAAGAAATCCGGACATCATCGCGGAAATAGGGAAGAACAAAGGAAATCGAATCCTCGTCGGTTTTGCCATGGAAACGCAAAACCTGTTCATCAATGCCCGTGAAAAACTGATCAACAAAAATATGGATTTGATCGTTGCCAATAATCTGCGACAGGAGGGTGCCGGTTTCCGCACGGATACCAATATTATAACCATCATCGACCGCTCGGGTAAAAGTGAATCATTAGGTAAAATGACCAAGATGGAGGCGGCCGGCGCCATTCTGGACAGCGTGAAAAAAATAATGTCCGGAAAGGGACGCGTCAAAAAATAAAAGGTGTAAAATTCCGTCCATGACAAAAAATGAATTGCAGACCGAATTACTCCATGCAGTCCGGGGATTGAAAGGACAGGTGATTCACAAAGACAGTCTGGCTGTCGGAGTCAACTGGAGCAGATCGCAGAAGAGGGAAGTTTCCGGAATTCAGGCGGTTCAGACAAAAGAAGATATGTTGAAGGCCGTTCGCCGGGAGATGGGCGATTGTCAGCGTTGTCCTCTCGGAAAAACCAGAAAGAATCTTGTCTTCGGCGTCGGCAATCCGGAGGCGCGAATTGTCTTTGTCGGAGAAGCACCGGGCGCCGATGAAGATGAGCAGGGGCTTCCGTTTGTCGGCCGCGCCGGTCAACTGTTGACCGACATCATCGTCAAAGGGATGAAAATTCAGAGAAAAGATGTCTATATTTGCAATATCTTGAAATGTCGTCCGCCGGGGAACCGGAATCCCCAACCGGATGAAATTGAAAAATGCGAACCATTCCTGAAAAAACAGTTGGGGATTATATCGCCGGAAATCATCTGTGCTTTGGGAACATTTGCCGCAAAAACTCTCTTAAAAACAGACATTCCCATTTCAGCGCTGCGGGGACGTTTTCATTTATACGAAGGCATAAAATTAATGCCCACATATCATCCGGCGTATCTTTTGCGCAATCCTTCGGCTAAAAAACAGGTCTGGGACGACGTGCAGATGATCATGAAGGACGTCGGAATATAATTTTTATCTCAGAGCATCGCAGAGGTGAGCCCATGTTGAAGAAAATTAAATATGCATTGATTGCCGTTTTTCTATTCGCCGGCGTGTTGGCCGGAGCCCAGGAAAAAAGTCCTGTTTTTAATATGATAACGGTTAATGGCGTCATCACGGCGCCGACCGCGAAATATATTGCCGCAGCGATTGAGGAAGCGCAAAAAGAAAACGCCCAGGGGTTGATCATCTTGCTTGATACGCCGGGAGGAATGGATACCGCGATGCGCGATATTGCCAAAAGTATTCTCAATGCTCCGCTGCCGGTGATCGTCTATGTGTCGCCGTCCGGGGCCCGAGCCGCTTCTGCCGGAGTTATTATTACGGAAGCCGCTCATATAGCCGCAATGGCTCCGGGCACGAATATCGGCGCAGCGCATCCTGTCACGATCGGTCTCGGAGGTTCCGCGGGAGAAAAAGATAAGACCATGACGGAAAAAATTGAAAATGACGCCGCTGCCTATGCCCGCAGCATTGCTAAAACGCGGGGGCGTTCGGAAGAGTGGGTGGAAAAAGCGGTGCGCAAAAGCGAATCCATCACGGCCGAAGAAGCTCTAAAACTGCGGGTGATTGATTATGTCGCAACGGATGTTGCGAAGCTGCTGGCGGCCATCGATCAGAAAGAAGTGACGCTGATCGGCGGCAAAAGGATGTTATCGACGCAAAATGCGGTCATCAAAGATAAAAAAATGGGAACTCGTCAGGGCATTCTTTCCGCCATTTCCGATCCGAATATTTCCTATATCCTGTTGCTGATCGGACTGGCGGGGCTTTATTTCGAACTTTCCACTCCGGGCGCAATTTTGCCGGGCGTGATCGGCGGCATATCTCTCTTGCTGGCGTTTTTCGGTCTATCCACGCTGCCGGTAAATTATGCGGGGATTTTATTAATTGTCTTCGGAGTCATCTTATTTATTGCGGAGATTAAAGTCATGAGCCATGGCATGCTGACGGTCGGAGGAATCATTTCATTAATTATGGGATCCGTATTATTGTTTGATACGCCGGAACCGGCGTTGCGTCTCTCCTTTCAGGTTCTGATACCGGCTGTTGCGGTTGCCTCCGGTTTCTTCATCGTTATCATTCTACTGGCGGTTAAAGCGCAGATGAGAAAACATTTTACCGGCGCGGAAGCCATGATCGACGCGGAAGCGGAGGTTGTCAAAGATATCGATCATGAAGGCGAAGTCTTCATCCTCGGTGAATACTGGAAAGCGACCAGCGCGGCGCCCGTTAGAAAAGGGGCAAAGGTGCGGGTGACCAAGGTCGACGGAATGAAATTGATTGTAGAAGAAATAAAAAAATAAAACAGATAAAGGAGGAAATGGCTATGTTTGGTACGTTGTCCATGCCGGTGCTGGTTGTCATCGTGCTGATTGTCATGTTTCTGGCATCAGCGATTAAAATATTAAGTGAATACGAGAGGGCGGTCATCTTCCGTCTGGGCCGCATCCGGGATGCCAAGGGTCCGGGATTGATTATCATCATTCCCGGCATCGACAGAATGGTCAGGGTGGATATGCGGACCATCACCATGGATGTTCCTCCGCAGGATGTGATTACCAAGGATAACGTTTCTATTAAAGTAAGCGCGGTTGTATATTTTCGAGTTATGGAAGCAAATTCCGCAGTGACGAACGTGGAAAATTATCTTTACGCTACGTCGCAGCTTGCCCAGACGACATTACGAAGCGTCTGCGGTCAAATGGAACTTGATGAGATTCTTTCCGAACGCGAAAAAATTAACATGCGTTTGCAGGAAATTCTTGATCGCAGCACCGAACCCTGGGGCATTAAGGTGTCGTTGGTGGAAGTCAAGCATATTGACCTGCCGGAAGAAATGAAACGTTCCATGGCCAAGCAGGCGGAGGCGGAAAGAGAAAGAAGGGCGAAAGTCATCAACGCCGAAGGAGAATTTCAGGCGGCACAGAAACTGATTGAAGCCGCGGCTGTCATGGAAACCCAGCCGATGTCCCTGCAGCTTCGTTATCTGCAGACGTTGAATCAAATTGCTTCGGAAAATAATTCCACCACGGTATTCCCGATTCCGATTGATTTGTTCAAACCGTTTTTAAAATTAAGCGACAAATAAATGCCATCGTCATCAAACGAAATTAAAAGCAAAGGAGAATAGTTCATGGTCGATAAGAAGCAGAATGTGTTAACCGGCGGCGTTGTTTTAATTACTCTCGGGGTATTGATCTTTCTGAGCAAATCAGGCAGCTATCCTTTCGGTCAGACCTGGCCTGTATTGCTGATTGCTATCGGCATATGCACGTTGATTCAGAAATTCAGAGATTTCGGCGGATGGTTTATCACGCTTGCGGGCGCGGGATTTCTCTTTTATGAAATGTACGGATTCGATGTTTCCAGGTATTCTCAATATATCCTGCCGGCTGTGCTGATTTTGCTGGGGGTATTTGTCTTGCTCAGAAGAAAGAAGTAATCCTTAAAGAACGGATGATATTAAAATGGCCATTGCTAAAAAAATAAAATCATCGATTTCGCATTCTTCGATGATAAGAAAAATGTTCGAAGAAGGCGCCGTGATGAAGCAAAAATACGGCGCGGATAAAGTATTTGATTTCAGCCTGGGCAATCCCAATGTGGAACCGCCGGATGCATTTAAGAAGGAATTAATCCGGCTTGCTTCAAAACAAATTGTTTTGAAGCACGGTTATGCTCCTAATGCCGGTTTTGCCGAGACAAGGCAGGCTATCGCAACGCAGGTGAATAAAACCTGCGGCCTGAACTTAAGAGCCGACCATATTATCATGTCTTGCGGAGCGGCCGGTGCGTTGAATGTTATTTTCAAATCATTACTGGATCCTAACGATGAAGTCATCGTTCCCATGCCTTATTTTGTCGAATATCCTTTTTACATCGACAATTACGGAGGCGTGACAAAACTGGTCAAAACGAAAAAAGATTTTTCCCTGGACATCGAGGCGATCTCCGGGGCCATCAGCAGAAAAACAAAAGCTGTTTTGATTAATTCGCCGAACAACCCCACGGGAAAGGTTTACAGCGCAAAAAACATTCAGGCGCTCGCTGCGCTTTTAAAGAAAAGGGGCAAAGAATTCCGTAAAACCATCTATCTGATTTCCGACGAACCCTACAATGAGATAGTCTACGACAAAGTGAACGTGCCCAGTGTGTTGAAGTCATACGCGAACAGCGTTGTCGCTTGCTCTTATTCCAAAACCCTTTCTTTGCCGGGTGAAAGAATCGGTTACATTGCCGTCAATCCGGAGATTGACGATTGCCGGGATTTAATCAATGCACTGATTTTATGCACCCGGATTCTTGGATTTGTCCACGCTCCGGCGTTGATGCAGCGGATTGTCGTGAAGCTGCAAAATGCGGCGGTGGACGTTAAAGTCTATCAGAAAAAACGCGATTTGCTCTGCAACGGTTTGTCCAAAGCCGGTTATACGTTTGTCAAACCACAAGGGGCCTTTTATCTCTTCGTCAAAAGTCCGATTCCCGATGACATGACATTCGTCAAAAAACTCCTGCAAAAGAATATTCTGGTTGTTCCCGGCAGCGGTTTTGGCGCTCCAGGCTATTTCCGGATTGCCTATTGTGTCGATGACAAAACCATTATCAATTCCATGCGGGGATTTGCGGAAGCGATGCGGGAATGTCGATAGGTGGTGTTATATTGATGAAAAATCAGAGTAAATACTGTGCATCCTGTTACGTTTAAAATAAACATTAAAAGAGACTGAAATGGTCACTGTAATTCCAATCATCATGAAAATTGTCAGCATTGTCTTTCTGGTTGTTTTTATTTTATCGGTGGTCTTTCTTGTTTTTACGTTCCGTAAGCCGAAAAAAGTCTCTCTGCTTTCATTGATTCTTCCGGTGGTCATCAGCTTGGTAACTTTTACGCTATATTCATTTTTCATGCACTATAAACCGTCTATCCTGGTGCTGGTTTTAATGGGTTCCGCCGGCTTGTGTATCGGCATCCTCTGGTCTCAATCGACCCTTGTTTATGCAGAAAGCGGACAGGTCATGTCGCGCAATTCGATATGGTATCTGGTCGTTTGGGGAAGTGTTTTTGCCCTGACACAATTGATATCCATCGTGACCAAAAAACCTCCTGCCATCATCATGGCGCTCTTAATCATGAGCACGGCATCGATCATCGGAATGAACGGCCGGATTATGCAGAGATATTTTTCAGTGAGATCCAATCCGGGTGCGTCCGGGGAATATTTGCCAACATGCAGTCATTGCGGAACAACCGTCGGGAGCGGTAGCGCCTTCTGCAATAAATGCGGGAACAAACTTTAACGGTGTAAACCATGATTGACATTTCTTTTATCAGCAAGGCCAGAAAGGCAATGATGTGGATAGCGATCTCCGCGGTAACTTTCTTCGGCGTCATCGCCGTAATATCGCTTGTTGTTTCGTGGGGCGTTCTTGCCAAGCCGATGCAGTATAAAAAAGTGGTGCCGGATATCCGTCTGAATCCGGGGGAAAGAAAAGTTTTCGAATTTGAATCTTTCTGCTTGGATCATCATCGAGGCGGTCCCCGTTCGACGGACGCCTACAGCCTGATGAGCACGCCAGCCATCAAACTCAGACCTTATTTGAGAGATATATTTGATGAATATTTATCTCATCCATCGCGTTGGAAACAAGGCGATGTCCAGCAGGCAGTCTGGTACACTGAAGGAAACTCACGATGGGAGTCACTGACACCAGAACAGCGGATGTTAATCAAAACCGCCACGGGAAAAGAAGACCCCGTTTCCGGCCATCCTGTCATCTTTCTGAGTCGCATGGCTTCGGGTTTCGGTGTTGTGGTAAGAACCAACCTAACCCTTGCGTTACTGGCCTTTTGTCTGGTTGTTTTAACGATGTCATCGCCCTGGGCGGTCATTGAACGCGGCATTGCATGGATGGTCAGTCCGCGTCTTCTACAAAAGCTTGCTCAAAGCCGCCTCGGTCAAACCGTTAACACCGTGGCGGAAAATAAGGAACTCAACCGGGTGCGCATTCATCTTGACGTTTTGTTCACCAATCTGGTCTTCCGGATATTTTCGAGGAAACGCTGATGGGTTTTGCTGAAGTTTACAAATACATTCTTTCGTATTTCGGAATAGGTTTTCTGGGCATCGGCATCCTGCTTTCCATCGGCCTGATTATTCCCGCCTGTTACTGGCTTTTCACCTCCGTCTCCGTCAATCAAGGGGCTGTGGTCTTCAGGCGGATTCTTTTGATGCTTGTCATCATGTACATTTCATTTGCTTATGTGCGCGCACCGTCCTTTTACGAGATTGGCGGATGGTGGAAAACAACTTTCTGGACAGCCGTTGTCGTTGGTTTTCTGGTGCCGGTGTTCAGAATAGACATTATCCGTCTCGATCGCAAACAGGACCGGGCTATTGCGGTGATTTCCGGTCTTTGGTGGATTCTGCTTATTTTCAGCGAAGCCCTCCTGGTGTCAGGGGTGCCTTATCAGGCATTCATTCTGTATCTGTTTGTTGCAGTTGCAGGTATTCTTTGCGGAGGCATGATAGGCACTACGGTTGCTCAAACAGCAAAAAGGAAAATGTCTGACTCATCTGAGGCAACACGTATAAAATGAAGATTATGAAATACCGTAACAAAAATATCATAGCTTTAATACGTGAACGTTGCGCATCCTATGCGCTCCATCTGTTTATTCTTTTTATTTCAATCGCAGGACTTTATGTTTATGTTTTTGCCGACGGCAATGAACCGGTCAGCCTCAATGATGCGGTTGATGACGGGCAAATCAGAATCGTCCAGTCAAGAAGCACAGGCGGCTATTCCCGTTTTATGATGGAATTAGAAAATGCAGGAAACCAGCCTGTATCCATCGATCCCTACGGAAGCGCTTTTGATCCGCCGTGGGGTGTGGCCACGCAGCGAGTCGGGATTGGTCTGCCCATCAAGATGGGTGACAGAAAAATGGATTTGCGAAGAAGTCTTTCCACCGACCCGTCTCAGGAGGCTCCCGTCGGGTCTCAGGCCGCTCAGGATAATGCGGACACGGTGCCCGACGCGGCCGGTGCCGCTGCGGCCGGTGCCGCCGCCGCCACTGCCGCCGCCGGGGCATTGCTTACCGGGATGTCTCAGGGCGTAAGACCGCGTGAGGTTGTCAGTGAAATTGCCGGACTCATCAGTGGTGATTCCGGTGCCGTGCCGGCAGAAGCTGTTTCCGAACTTAACTATCAAGTCGATATGATCAAATCGTACCGCGACCAGGATATGACCGAGCTGGATTATCAGAAACAGCGTCTGGAAGCGGCCAGAGCGCAGGGAGCCAATGATGTTGTCAGCGATGCGCAGGCGGCGATTGGGAGACTATCCGGCCAGATCAGCTCCTATGATAAGAATCTGGCCGAACTCGGCCAGACACCGTTGGAACATACCCAGTTGGAGCAGCGATCTTTTGACTATACACGCGAAGATCTGGGCACTGCTGTAACCGAAGCAAGACATAAGCTTGAGGACTTACGGGAAACGGGAAAATACGTAGATTTGAGCAACCAGTTGGCTGATAATTTCGGAACAGCGGACGAAAAAGCATGGTGCCGTGATTTCATTGAACGGCACGCCCAGCTCGGCTCCAACGGTTACGAGATTGATCCGGAAACGGCGCGTCAAATGTATTCCGGCCTGAAAAAACAGATGTATGAATCCGGACAGATCTTAAACGAGGCGGAAGCGGAATATCAGACCGCCGTAGCGGATGAGATTGGCAAGAAAACAGAAGTTGTCAAACAGATTCGTGACAACGCAACACGTGTCAACCGGGTCCTGGCGCGATTCGATCCGACCGGTACAGGCGCAAAAATCGTCGGACTACAGCAGAATATCTATGGAGCGATAGACGGCTACGAGAAAGGCGGTATCGCCGGAGCGGCCGAATCGGCCATGTTGAGTGCGGCCGATAATTATACCCAAGGTTATGCCAGCGGGAATTACAACGCACTGAAAGAAGCCTATGCCGAACAGGGGCTGTCCGATGAATCCATCGCCGAACGGCTGGCCAAAGCCAATTTTGAAACAGCAAACAATAAATACAATGTCCTTGATCAGGCCGGCAAGGCGGTCAATAGTGCCTTGGAGGGAGATTTCGGCGCGGCTGTTGATTCTACCCTGGATGCCTTAGATGCGAAAGATGCGCTGAAAGAGGATTACGGTAAAACTAAAGATTGGGCGACAGGCGCCCATACCGATACGCCGGACAAGCCTCCCGCGCCGAAGCCTGAGTCAACGCCTGATGCGACACCGGAGACCGGCAAGAAATCGCTCGGCACCATGCGCCGGGAGTCTTTTGAAAAGACGCGCGTTTCTTTCGAAAATGAAACAAATATGATGAAGAAACTCAACGAAATAGCGGATATTCCCGATCCCGATCAGAGGGCTGCCGAACTGGTCAAGGCCAGAAACGCTGATCCTTCAACCTTCAATGTGGTTCAGAAGCAGTTGCATCCCGACACGGCGGAAACCATTACGAAAACAAATGCGGATCTCAGCGATAAGGTCGTTGCCCGCCAGGCGCAGATCCTGAAGGATCAGGGCTATGATTCCAGTGTGCGTCTCACGGGGAAAAAGGGCGGCGCGGATACCGACGGTTATTGGACAATCAAGGATAAAAATGGCAATGTGCTTTCGGATGGTGAGACCAGAAAACTGGCCGGTGACGCCCTGAAGAAGGCGTCGGATGATGTGCTG
>DAOPVC010000034.1:0-19464 GCA_035350895.1 Smithella sp.
ACAGCGTTGCTTAAAATTCCCATGATTATTGTTTACAAAATTTCCCTGCTGTCTTATTTTATCGGCCGATTGTTTGTCCACGTAAAACATATCGGCCTGGTCAATATCATCGCCGGGAAAACGGTCGTGCCGGAGTTGATCCAAAACGACGCCTGCGGCGCTCGTATCGCCGAGGAAGCTCTGGCCATCTTAAACAACAGGGCCAGGCAACGGGCAATGATCAGCGAACTGGAAACCATCCGGGCCAGGCTGGGAGAACCCGGGGCGGCAATTAAAACTGCTAAACTGGCGCTGGATATGCTATACAGGTAATCCAAAGGTATGAATACATTTAAACGTCTTTTAAGTCTGGGCCGTCCGTACAGTGTGCGTTTCTTGATTTCCATGCTCTGCATGGTGATCGCCGGAGCGTTGACATCGTCTCAGGCGGTGCTGGTTAAACCGGTTCTGGATGACATATTTCTGGCGAAAAATCCCGCTTCATTGAAGTGGCTCCCCCTTGCCGTCATTCTGATTTTTTTAGTCAAAGGCATCTGCAATTATATTCAAACGGTTTTAATGAACTTTATAGGATTGCGTATTGTCACCGATCTGCGCAACAGACTTTACGAACAGATTCAGAAGCAATCCTTGTCTTTTTTTGCGCAACATCCCACCGGCCTGCTCATGTCGCGCATTACCAACGATGTTGCATCCATTCAAAACGCGGTTTCCGACGTCGTAACCAGTATCGTCAAAGATTCCTTTACGATTGTCGCCCTGATCTGCGTTATTTTTTACACGGACTGGAAACTGGCGTTTATTGCCATGGTCATTTTTCCTTTGACGATTTATCCCATCTCTCAATTCGGCCGGAAAATACGCAAGGTGACCACGTCAACGCAAATAACGATGGCCACGCTCAGTTCTCTTTTGCAGGAAACCATTTCAGGAACCCGCATCGTCAAAGCCTTCGGCATGGAAACGTATGAAAACAAAAGATTTGCGGGCGAGAACGAACGCTTTTTTAAATTAAACATGAAGGCCGTTTCCGTGAAGGCCCTTTCCCATCCTCTGATGGAATTTCTGGGTGGACTGGGTATTGCCGCGGTCATTTTCTACGGCGGCTATAATGTTTTGGAAGGCAATTCCACCCCCGGCACGTTTTTTTCTTTTTTGACGGCGGTGCTGATGCTCTATGAGCCGGTCAAAAGACTGACCAATGTCAATAACACGATTAATCAGGGCATTGCCGGTGCCGAACGGGTCTTCAGCATTATTGATCTGGTCCCCGACATCGAAGACAAGCCCGATGCGACGGACCTGCCGCCCATCCAACACGGTATTGACATCGAGAACGTAACGTTCTGCTACGAAAAAACACCGGTCTTAAAAAACATCCGGCTGTCCATCAAGGCGGGGGAAGTCGTGGCCTTCGTTGGCATGAGCGGAGGAGGGAAAACATCCCTGGTCAATCTGATACCCAGATTTTACGACGTCAGCGCCGGCCGCGTGCTCATCGACGGCTTTGATATACGCGACGTTTCGATGCAGTCGCTGCGCAGACAGATTGCCATTGTCACGCAGCAGACGATTCTTTTCAACGACACGGTGAAAAACAACATCGCCTATGGAAGTTTTGAAAAAAGAGACGAGGATATTATCAGCGCCGCCAAAGCCGCGAACGCCCATGATTTCATCATGAGAATGCCCAACGGCTACGATACAAACATTGGCGAACTGGGCACGAAAATTTCCGGCGGAGAAAAACAGCGCCTTTCAATCGCCCGCGCCATTTTGAAAAACGCCCCGATTTTAATTCTCGACGAGGCGACGTCTTCGCTGGATACGGAAGCGGAAATCGAAGTTCAGGAAGCCCTGGATAATCTTATGAAAGGTAAGACCACGCTCATGATAGCCCATAGACTTTCCACGATCCGCAACGCCGACAGAATTATCGTGCTGGTCAACGGGGAAATTGTCGAGCAGGGCGATCATGAGACATTGATGCAGAAGCAAGGCGAATATTTCCGTCTGTACAATTTGCAGTTCAAGGATGAAGGAAATTATGAAAATAATGACCGACTGGCCAAGGATTTGGGATGACGACGGAAGCACAAAGGGCTATGGAGCGTTAAAAATTGTCGCGCATATCCTGTCTTTCTTTTATCTTTTCATCGTATATTTCCGCAACTGGCTCTATGATTACAAAATCCTCAAGGAAGCAAGACTTGCCTGTCCGGTCATCAGCGTGGGCAACATAACCGTGGGGGGGACGGGAAAAACTCCCTGCGTCATCCTGCTGGCCCGGATGCTTCAGGAGAAAGGGTTCAAACCGGCGGTGATCAGCCGCGGATACGGCGGCCGCAAAACGGGTCCGGCCAATGTCGTATCGGACGGCCATAACATTCTGCTGGACAGCGAAATTGCCGGAGATGAGCCTGTTCTGCTGGCTCACAGACTGAAAGGAGTGCCCGTTATCACAGGAGCAAAAAGAACCATCACTGGAAAAACGGCCATAGAAAAATTCGGCGCTGATGTTCTCCTTTGCGATGACGCGATGCAGCACCGGCAAATTTTCCGGGACGTGAACCTGGTGTTGCTGGACAGCAAAGCGATAAAAGGAAATCATCATGTCCTGCCGCGGGGAAAATTACGGGAACCGATAAAAGGAATCAGACGCGCCAGTGCCGTCCTGTTCACGCGGGCCGACGAAACAACAAAGACGGATGAAACCCTTATCCGTCTGATCCACCGTGAAAAGATTCCCGTTTTTAAAAGCATCCACCGGATAGAAGACATGCTTAGCGGGGATGAAAAAACGCAAAAGCCTGCTTCCGCACTGGAAGGAAAAACGGTTTATGCATTCTGCGGCATAGCGAATCCGGATTCGTTTAAGAAGACCCTGCTGAACGCCAAAATCCATCTGATTGCGTTGGATGTTTTTCAGGATCATCACCCATACCGAGAACAAGAACTGGCAAAAATCCGGAGCAATTTCGTCCAAAGCGGAGCGGATTATCTGATGACCACGGAAAAAGATGCCATGCGTTTACAAAAGTATCCGGATTTTTTAAAAGAGCTTTTTATGCTGCGTATCAAAATGGAGATTCAACCGTCGTCTCAAGGATTTGAAAATTTCATCATGGAAAAAATCGGGCATTGAAATCAATAAAAGGACTTTCTATTGAAAACGGGAACCGTCAAAAAACTGCCTCGTGAGGGCATAAAAAAAATTTTAATTCGCGGCACCAACTGGATTGGCGATGCTGTCTTAACCTTGCCGGCCGTAGCGTCCATCCGGGCCGCTTATCCGCAAGCACACATCGCCATGCTGGTCAAACCATGGGTCGCGGACATTTATAAAATATTTTCCGATCTGGATGACGTAATCCTTTACGAAAATCAATACGACAGTTCCACCGGTGTTTTCCGGCTGGCGCAAAAACTGAAAGAAAAAAAATTTGAGGCGGCCATCCTTTTACAGAATGCCATTGAGGCGGCTATTATTGCCGTCGCGGCAGGAATACCGGTCCGGGCCGGTTACGATTCCGACGTCCGCGGACTTTTGCTGACCCACAGAGTGCATCGTACCCGCGAAATCAGAAATGTTCATCAGGTCGATTACTATCTGGAAATGGTAAAAGCGCTGGGTTGCGTTCCCGTGAATCGCGAAATGAATCTGGAAACAAAAATCCGTCCGGAGGATGCGCAGAATGTCGTACGCCGGTATATTTCTGAAACTGACAAAATATTGATCGGACTTGCGCCGGGCGCCACCTACGGAGCGGCCAAGAAATGGTTCCCGGAAAGATTCGCGGAAACAATTAACCGGATTAATGAAAAATTTCCGGCGCAGGGCATTATTCTGGGGGGCAGGGGTGACAGGGATACCGCCCTGCACGTCCAGAAATCGTCGTGCACGGAGATCATTAATCTGGCCGGAGAAACATCACTCCGAGAGGCAATTTATCTGATTTCTCAATGCCGTCTTTTTATCAGTAACGATTCCGGACTCATGCATGTCGCCGGCGCGTTGAATATCCCCACGATAGCCATTTTCGGCTCAACGAATCCCGTCACGACCGCACCCGTGGGAAAAAAATCAATCGTTGTCCGCAAAGAAGTCTCCTGCAGTCCCTGCCTGAAAAAAACATGTCCGACTGATTTTCGTTGCATGAATTTGATTTCTGCGCAGGATGTTCTATCCGTCGCCGAAAATTTACTTTCAGACCACCGGGATAAAAAGCCATGAAAAAAAACAGAGCCGTCTTTCTGGACAGAGACGGGGTCATTAATGAAGAAGTCGGCTACCTCGACAGCCTCGATAAACTGAAGGTCATGCCCGGCGCTTATGAAGCCGTCCGGTTGATCAACGCCAGCGGGATGAAGGCGGTAGTGATTTCCAATCAGTCGGGTGTAGCCAGAGGCTTGCTGACCGAAGCATTTGTGCAGGAAACCAATGATTCCTTGCAGAGGGATTTGCTTCAACGGGGAGCATTTATCGATAATTTTTATTACTGTCCTCATCATCCCTCCGAAGGGGTAGAGCCATATCGCCGGATTTGTAATTGTCGCAAACCGGCGCCGGGAATGCTGCTGCAGGCGGCTCAGGATTTAAATATCGATTTAACGAGGTCTTACTTTGTGGGCGACCGATTCATCGATATGGAAACGGCCAGGAAAGTCGGCGTGAAGGGAATTCTGGTCAGAACAGGATACGGCGGCGGTCTATTGCGCAACGACGGACCGGACAGGGCGACGCCGGAGAATACACCGGAATTTATTGCCGCGAATATACTGGAAGCGGTTCAATGGATTCTCAAGGACATAACGTGAACATATTAATCGTAAAACTGAGCGCGATCGGCGATGTGATTCATACGCTGCCGTCTCTGGCCGAACTCCGCCGGTTGTATCCGGAAGCCCATATCACCTGGGTGGTGGAGGAAGCCGCCGCCGATCTGATCAAAAATCATCCGCAGCTTGATGAGGTTCTGGTTTCACGGCGCAAGAGCTGGATCAGGGATATCCGTAAAGGAAAGATCACACAGCCTCTGAAAGAAATTATTGCTTTGATCAAAACATTGCGGCAACGGAATTATGATCTGGTAATTGATTTCCACGGTCTGTTCAAAAGTTCCATCCTGGTATTGCTCAGTCGCGGCAAAAGAAAACTGGGGTACGATTCCTGGCAGGAATTAAGCGGCCTGTTTCTGAATGAGAAAATTCCCGAAGATATGAATAAACACGCCGTGGACCGTTATCTTGATTTTCCCCGTTATCTCGGTGGAAAAGCGAAGCGCGTGAGGTTTGTCCTGCCTCTGAATAAGGAAGAGGAACATCGGGCGCAGATCCTTTTGGATAAATATCATTTGGAAGCCGGAAAGTTTATCGCCTTTAATCCCGTTGCTTTGTGGGAGACAAAACTCTGGGACAATAAAAAATTTGCTCATTTAGCCGACCGGATCAACAATGAACTGCACATGAAAGTTGTCTTTACCGGCGCCGAAAAAAAAACTTTGGAGGATATAACGTCTTTCATGACGACTGAAAGCGTTAATTTAGGCGGTGAAACAACATTGTCGGCCCTTGCGTATATATACCAAAAAGCCCGAATGGTGGTTACCACGGATTCCGGTCCCATGCATCTGGCCGCAGCGATGGACACACCGGTTCTTGCCATTTTCGGACCGACCGATCCTTCCCGGACCGGACCCTATGGCGCCGGCCATACGGTCATCTGTTCCGCAGAAAACTGCAGTCCCTGCTTCTTAAAAAAATGCCCCCACAAAAAATGCATGGACAATATTACACCCGAACAGGTTTTTACAGCCGTTCAAAAAATGATCAAGGAGGATTAAATGGCTTTAAATAAAAAACTTTTGGAAATTCTGATCTGTCCCCGGTGTCGGGGCAAGGTACGCCTGGACGAAAAGGCCAACGGCATCATTTGCGATAATTGCAAATTGCTGTATGAAATAAAGGACGATATCCCTGTCATGCTTGTGGAAGAAGCCAGGAAGATTTCGTGACGGATGCTTTACATGCGCCGGATCAAGTTGTTTTCAGATAAAATAAATTTTCTTGACAGTTAAATTATAATAATATAATTTATTCTCACTTGAGAAAAGGCTGTTTAAGCCCTACCCTTTGGAGCGTTTCAGATATTCAAAGACACAAGCCGAAACTTAATCCGTAATTACTGAAAAATCTTAATTATCTTTATTTCGTTTCTTTTAAAATAATGCAGTAAAACCAAGTCAAATAGATGATTTCATGATGGTTTTTTTATTGGCCTGGTTATAAAATTAATACAAGGAAATTTTTATGAACATTGAAGACATTAAGCGATTGCCCATCAGTGAACTGAATGAACTGGGCAAAAAGCTGGACGTTCCCGGCGCCAGCGGTATGCGTCGTCAGGAGTTGATTTTCGCCATCCTGCAGACACAGGCGGAGCAAAACGGGGTCATTTCCGGTTCTGGAGTGCTCGAAATACTGCCGGACGGATTCGGTTTTTTACGGGCCGTAGATTACAACTACCTGCCCAGCCCCGATGATATTTATATTTCACCGTCTCAAATCAGAAGATTTAATTTAAAAACTGGCGATACGGTTTCCGGTGAAGTACGGCCTCCGAAAGAAGGTGAAAAATATTTCGCCCTGTTAAAGGTTGACACAGTAAATATGGAAAGTCCCGAACAGGCGCGAGACAAAATACTGTTCGACAATTTAACTCCGCTCTACCCTCAGGAAAAATTAAACCTGGAGCATGATCCCAAAAATTTCTCCACCAGAACGCTGGATTTATTCGCACCGATCGGCAAAGGTCAGCGCGCATTGATTGTCTCTCCGCCGCGCGCCGGTAAAACGGTTCTTTTACAGGATATTGCCCATAGCATAACAGCCAATCATCCTGAAGTGGTTTTAATGGTGCTGCTGATTGACGAACGCCCGGAAGAAGTCACCGACATGCAACGCAGCGTTTCCGGTGAAGTTATCGCCTCGACATTCGATGAACCGGCTTCCTGCCATGTGCAGGTTGCGGAAATGGTTATCGAAAAAGCCAAGCGTCTGGTCGAGCATAAAAAAGACGTTGTGATTCTGCTTGACAGTATCACCCGTCTGGCGCGGGCTTATAATACCGTTGTCCCGCCCAGCGGCAAAGTGCTTTCCGGCGGTGTGGATTCCAACGCGCTGCATAAGCCGAAGCGTTTCTTCGGCGCGGCCCGAAATATCGAAAACGGCGGCAGCTTGACCATTATTTCCACCGCGTTAATTGATACCGGCAGCCGGATGGATGAAGTCATTTTTGAAGAATTCAAAGGAACAGGCAACATGGAACTGCATCTTGACCGCCGGATCGCCGATCGTCGTATCTTCCCCGCTTTCGACCTGATCCGTTCCGGAACCCGAAAAGAAGAAATGCTGATTCCCAAGAACAATCTCAACCGCGTCTGGATACTGCGCAGATTGCTGCAGGAAATGAATCCGGTCGACGCCATGGAATTTATTATCGGGAAAATCAAAAAAACCGAGACGAATCAGGAATTTCTCGATTCGATGAATTCTTAATCGTATAAAAAATGTTTTTGTTTTTGCTTGAATTTTTATTGCAGATATTATAAGGCAGGCCTACCATTTTGCAATAAAGCTAAAAACATCAATCATTCGTTGTAGATAAAAAAACAGGAGGAAAAGACAAAAAATGAAAGAAGGAATCCATCCGGAATATACAGAAACAACGATCACGTGCGTTTGTGGTAATGTTATCCAGACGAAATCAACAAAAAAAGATATCAAGACGGAAATTTGCTCCAACTGCCATCCGTTTATAACAGGCAAGCAAAGGCTTGTAGACACAGCCGGTCGCGTTGAGAAATTCAAAAAGAAGTACGAAGCGAAAGCTAACGCGACGCCGTCTAAAGGCAAGAAAAAGAGCTGAAAAACAGAATTTTATTTAAACAATATCAATGTCTTGGAATAGATCATGACGGAGAAAATTTATTTTCCCTACTTCATCCCGAATACAGGCAACGGCTTGGATCATTCCGGACATTATGGATGTGTCACTGTCGGTAATTTTTCTTGTCAATCTGAAATTTTATTACATACCGCCCGGCCTCGCCATTTATAGGTGCCCTTCACGATTCAGAAGGATGCGTACAATGGTGCCTCATTGAATCACCTTAAATATTAATTTTCTCAAAAAACACCATGGATATTATACTGGATAAACTTCGTGAGATTGAGCTGCGTTACCGCGAGCTGGAAGGTCAGCTCAGCGATCCGAAAATCGTTTCCAAACCGGGCATGTATCAAAAATATGCCAAAGAATACGCCGACCTGAGAGAGTTGGTGGAGACCACCCGCGAATATAATGCCGTCAGAAGCCGGATAGAGGAATACCAGCAGGTTTTGTCGGAAGGCGACGAAGATCTGAAGGCCATTGTTAAGGAAGAAATGCCGCAATTAAAGCAAACGCAGGCTGAACTGGAAAGCAAATTAAACATTCTCCTGCTGCCCAAGGACCCCAACGATAATAAAAACGTCTTCCTGGAAATCCGAGCTGGCACGGGAGGCGATGAAGCCGGTCTTTTTGTCGGTGATTTATTCCGGATGTATGCCAAATACGCTGAAGCTCAGGGCTGGAAAGTGGAAGTGATCAGTAGCTCCTCTTCCGGCGTTGGAGGATTCAAGGAAATCATCGCTCAGATCGAAGGCAGCGGAGCCTACAGCCGCCTGAAGTATGAAAGCGGCGTGCATCGCGTTCAGCGGGTTCCGGTCACGGAAGCTCAGGGAAGAATTCATACATCAGCCGTTACCGTGGCTATCATGCCGGAGGCGGAAGAGGTGGAAGTAAATATTGATCCCAACGATTTGCGCATTGACGTTTATCGTTCCACCGGTCACGGCGGCCAGAGCGTCAACACGACGGATTCCGCCGTTCGCATCACCCATCTGCCGACGGGGCTGGTCGTGACCTGTCAGGATGAAAAATCCCAGCTCAAGAACAAAAACAAGGCCATGAAGGTTTTACGGGCGCGGCTGTTGGATGCCGAGGTGCAGAGGCAAGATGCCGAGCAGGCACAGGCCCGTAAAAGCCAGGTGGGCAGCGGCGACCGTTCCGAACGCATCCGCACATATAATTTCCCTCAGGGGAGGATTACCGACCATCGTATCAATCTGACCCGTTACGACCTGGATAATTTCATCAACGGCAACATCGGGGCCATGATTGACGCCCTGGCCGCACATTATCAGGCCGAAGCCCTGAATAAAACAGGCATGTGAATATCAGCAATCGACCCGGCATGTTTTGTCTTTCGGCTTCACCGGCCTACTTAACTTCGGGGAAAGTATGTGAGACCGCTTTTTGGAAAACAACAGGATTCGTTTTGAATTTGCGGATAATCAGGTCGGCAAATTTCCAGACATTTAATCTGATTTCGCGCTTGTAAGCATTGATTTTGCATATTTCCGGAATGCCGCCGAATTCGTCGGCAATATGAAAAAAGTACTTGAGCTGATTCTTTTTATCGATGTATTTTTTAGGCGTTCCCTGGTGCTGCACACCGTTCCGATACACAATCCAGAAAGCATTAAAATCGTCCAGACTGAGCCCTAAATCCTTGGCCGCAGCCATTTTAAACGTTTCGTCGTCTCTCTTTCCGTTAAGCGTGTCGGTCACAGCCCGGTAGTATCGTTCGCAAAGAAAAAGCGCGGCGGAAAGGGCGAGGAAACCTCCGTCACCTTCCGGAAGTTCCTTTAATTTTTCTATCGGCTTAACAAACCAGCCATCGAATCTTTCTGTCAGACTTGCGCCCGGTTTCATAGACTTCCTCAAAAACCACCCATACCTGCTTGTTCGGCACAGGTCATTTCTTTTTAAAATTAATAGCTTGGATTTATAAACACTTGACATTTTTTTTGCAACATTTTATTTTCACCCATCTCCGGATGGTTCTGTTGTTGCATGACATCCTTCAGGAAACGCCATGATTGTTCACGACATTCTTAATGATGCAACCCACGCTTTGGAAAACGCGGGAATCCCTTCGGCCAGACTGGATGCCGAAGTTCTGCTTTCTTTCTGCCTGAATTGCGATCGTCTGGAATTTCTGAAAAATCCGACGATGATCGTCAGCGAAAAACTGTTTGCCGGATTCACAAATCTGATCGCCAGAAGATTACGATGGGAGCCGGTGGCGTACATCACCGGGCGCAAAAATTTCTGGACATTTTCTCTGGAAGTTAACCAAGCTGTTTTAATTCCCCGCCCTGATACGGAAATTATTGTTGAAGAAACTCTGGACGTGTGCCGTAAAACGGATTCTGCAAAATTAAAAATTCTGGATATCGGCACGGGAAGTGGCGCCATAGCGCTGGCATTAGCCAAGGAAATTTCCTTTGCGGAAATTATCGCCACGGATATTTCCGTATCCGCTTTGGCGCTGGCCAGGAAAAATGCCCATGCATTGGGTCTGGAGAATAACATTGATTTTCGGCCGGGGGATTTGTTTGATCCCGTCGAAGAGGTTTTCGACATCATTGTCTCCAACCCTCCTTATATTTCGGAGGAAGACTTTAAAAAACTTCCCGCCGGCGTAAAAGATTATGAACCGGCCGCCGCCTTGCTGGCCGGCAAAAAGGGAACGGAATTTTTTGAAACGTTGTTAAATCAGGCCCCCGGGCATTTGAAAAAAAATGGGTGGCTTTTGTTGGAAATTGGAGCTAAACAGGAAAAAGACGTTCGCGGTCTTTTGGAAGAATCCGGGTTTTATGAGCGCATTACCCTGCGCAGAGATTATGCCGGATTGCCGCGCGTCATGAGGGCAAGGAGAAAGTAAGTGGATAAGATCGTTATTAACGGAGGGAAACCTCTTCACGGCAATGTTCAGATCAGCGGCGCGAAAAACGCAGCCCTGCCGGTTCTGGCTTCGGCACTGCTCACGGCGGGAACCAATACGTTTCACAACATCCCTGATTTGATGGATATTAAAACAATCAAAAAACTTCTCATCAGCATGGGCGCGGAGATTGAAGGGGAAGAAACCGTCAAAATCTGTGTCGATAAAATTATCAATCCCACCGCATCTTATGATCTGGTGAAAACGATGAGAGCGTCGATTCTGGTTCTGGGGCCGCTGGTGGCCCGTGCCGGAACGGCACGCGTGTCGCTTCCCGGAGGCTGCGCCATCGGCGCGCGGCCGGTCAATCTCCATCTCAAGGCGCTGGAGGATATGGGCGCGCATGTCGATCTCAACAACGGCTACATTGAAGCCCGGGCAAAAAAATTAAAAGGAGCGGAAATTTATTTCGACCTGACCACGGTGACCGGCACCGAAAATATCATGATGGCGGCAACGCTGGCACAGGGCACCACCATTTTGAACAACGCCGCGCGCGAGCCGGAGGTTGTAAATCTGGCGGATGTTTTAAAGAGCATGGGCGCGAAAATCACCGGAGCGGGAACGGATGTCATTACGATTGAAGGCGTCACGTCGCTGAAGCCGGCTGAAGCGGAAATTATTCCCGACCGGATAGAAGCGGGAACGTTTATGATTGCGGCCGGAATGACCGGAGGTGAGATCAATGTTCTCGGCTGCAACCCTCATCATCTAGAAGCCCTGATCAACAAATTGCGGGATGCGGGAATGAAAATTTCTTCCGTCAAGAACGGGCTGAAGGTATCCGCCGGTAAGAAGATCAACAGCGTGGACGTCAAGACCCTGCCTTATCCGGGATTCGCCACGGATTTACAGGCGCAGATCATGGCCTACATGGCCATCGGCTCCGGATTGAGCGTGATTTCCGAAACGGTTTTTGAAAACCGGTTTATGCATGTGAGTGAACTGTTGCGCATGGGTGCCGATATTGTCATCCAGGGCGGCAATGCGATTGTCCGGGGTGTGCCCAAACTGCACGGGGCGCAAACCATGGCCACCGATTTGCGGGCATCGGCATCCCTGGTTCTGGCAGGACTGGCGGCCGAAGGCACAACGGAAATTTCCCGCGTTTACCACATCGACCGCGGTTATCAAACGATAGAAAAGAAATTTTCCGCCCTTGGAGCGGATATCCAAAGGGTAAAATAATGAAAATTATAAAATCCAGCGCGTCTGGTTTTGAAAAATTCTTCCGTCAACTGCGTCAGCGAGGGGGCACTTTTTCTCCGGAACTTTTGTCTTCCGTGGCAAAGATTGTGCGCGATGTCGCCGAACAGGGCGACAGGGCTTTGTTTCAATACACGGCCAGATTCGACGGATATCAATTAAGCGCGGCCACCGTAGAAGCAACTGCGGTAGAAAAGAAGAAAGCGCTGGCTCAGGTCGCGAGAGACGATCAGCACGTGATAACATTAGCCGCCAAACGCATCGAAGATTATCATCGGCATCAGATTGCACAGGGCTATAAATTAAAACTGGAAAACGGTTCGGAACTGGAACAACGCATTCTGCCCCTCCAAAGAGTCGGCATTTATGCGCCCGGCGGCAAGGCATCCTATCCTTCAACCATTCTCATGGCGGCCATTCCCGCGCGCATTGCCGGTGTGGAAGAAATTGTTCTGGTCAGTCCGTCTCCGGGCGGCAAACTCAATCCTCTGATCGCCGCAGCGGCAAAAATCGGCGGGGTTCGTCGTATTTTTAAAATCGGCGGCGCGCAGGCGATCGCTGCGCTCGCTTATGGGACAAAAGCAATTCCCCGGGTGGATAAAATCGTGGGACCGGGCAACGCCTACGTCGCGGCGGCGAAAAAACTGGTTTTCGGCGCAACGGACATCGACATGATCGCCGGACCAAGCGAAGTTCTGGTTATTGCCGATGATACGGCAAAAGCGTCCTTCGTGGCAGCGGACATGCTGGCGCAGATTGAGCACGATGAAATGGCGGCGGCTATTCTTCTGACGCCGTCGGAAAAATTAGTAAGCGGCGTGATTGAAGAAATTTATCGCCGGATCAAAACGTCAGCGCGAAAAGAGATTATCGAAAAATCGCTGGCCAGATTTTGTGCAATGATCATCACGGGGAGCCTTGACGAGGCCGTGAACATTGCGAATGATTTTGCGCCCGAGCATCTGGAACTCATGGTGAAAAATCCGCGAAAAATTTCGAATACGGTCAGAAATGCCGGATCGGTCTTCCTGGGTCATTATACACCGGAGGCCCTGGGCGATTATCTGGCCGGGACCAATCACATTCTGCCCACGGGAGGCACCGCCCGTTTTTCATCGCCGCTGGGCGTCTATGATTTCTATAAACGCATGAGCGTTCTATCCTTTTCGAGAAAAGCGTTCAATTCGCTGAGCGCACCTACCGCTCATTTTGCTCAAAGAGAAGGCCTTGAGGCTCACGCCCAATCCGTTCTTGTCCGCGACCGCTAGGGTTCTTCAACGCATGCAAAAATTCAAAAACAACAAATATCCGTCTGTAAAAAAAGCAAGCGACGCGGAACGCATCGGGATGGTCAAGGAAATTTTTTCGACCATTACCGGCCGGTATGATTTTTTAAATCATTTTCTGAGCCTGCGGCGTGATATTGCCTGGCGGCGTTTCGCGGTCAAAAAAATGCTTTTTTTCAAAACGGGAAGGTTTCTGGATATTGCCTGCGGAACGGGAGATTTGTCGATCATCGCTTGCCGGACGCATAAGGACATATCGACTGTCGGAGCTGATTTCGTCTATCCGATGGTAACAGCGGCACGAAAGAAAATCGTCAGAAGAAATCTCTCTTCCCGGATTCATTTGATCCAGGCAAACGCGGTCCAGCTGCCGCTGTCTGAAAATTCTTTTGACGTGACAGCCATGGCTTTCGGAATCAGGAATATTCCTCAAAAAAAACAGGCCCTCGAAGAAATGGTGCGGGTCACCGTGCCGGAGGGACAGATTATGATTCTGGAAATGACATTTATTCAAAACCGCTTTTTCAAGCTGGCTTATTATATTTATTTAAACTTTCTGCTTCCCCTGATCGCGAAATTTTTTTCCAAAAACGCTGCGGCGTATTACTATCTTGCCGATTCCATCATGAATTTCCCATCGCCGGAGGAGTTTGCCGCTTTTATGGAAAGAGCCGGCATAAACGACGTTAAAATATACCCGCGAACGTTCGGCATTACCTGTCTGTATGTTGGCAGCAAGCCTGCCGATGACAACCGGTCCGCTAAAACTTAATTATTATATGATTATCTTTTTCCGTCAGTGAGCTTCATCCCAGTTTTTGCCTGCAGCGATTTCCACTTTCAACGGAACTTTCAAGGTGATGACGTCTTCCATTTCTTTTTTGACCAGCGCCATGACGTCTTCTCTTTCTTGAGCCGGCGCCTCGACGACAAGTTCGTCATGCACCTGCATAATCAAACGGGCGGACAGTTTTTTCTTTAAAAACAATCCGGCAATGTTCACCATCGCCACCTTAATGAGATCGGCGGCCGTACCCTGAATGGGCGCGTTAATCGCCATGCGTTCGGCAAACTGGCGCACGGAGGGAATCTTGCTTTTCAGGTCCGGCAGGTAGCGCCGGCGATTGAGCAGCGTACAGACAAAGCCATCCCGACGCGCGCCTTCCAAGATCCCATCCAGATAAACGCGCACTTTTTTATAACGCTGAAAATATCCGTCAATATACGCCTGGGCGGTTTTCAGGGAAACGCCGAGCTCCCTGGCGAGGCCGAAAGCGCTCATTCCGTAAAGAATTCCGAAATTGATGACCTTGGCCTGACGGCGCATATCGGCGTTGACCATCTCCGGGAATACGCCGAAAACATCGGAGGCCGTCCGACTGTGAATATCCTCATCGGAAGCAAAGGCTTCAATCAGCGCTTCATCCTCCGAAAGATGAGCCAGCACCCTCAGCTCAATTTGCGAGTAGTCTGCGGAAATCAGGATGCAATCAGGATCAGCAATGAACGCCTGACGGATTCTTTTGCCCTCCAGCGTCCGGATGGGAATGTTCTGCAAGTTGGGATTGGAACTGGAAAGCCTTCCGGTAGCGGTCACGGTCTGATTATAGGAGGTGTGAATTCTACCCGTCCGCGAATTGATCAGCGCCGGCAGAGCGTCTACATATGTCGATTTCAGTTTCGCCAGACTTCGATAAGCCAGAATTTCCGCAGGCAACGCATGGCTGCGGGCCAGAGCGGTCAGCACATCGACGTCGGTGGAATAGCCTTCTTTGGTTTTCTTTCCGGCGGGCAGTTTCAGGTTTTCAAATAAAATTTTTTGTAACTGTTTGGGTGAATTGACGTTGAATTTTTCACCGGCCAGACGGTAGATTTTTTCCTCCGATAGAGAAAGCAATTGCATCAGCTCCACCGACATCTCTTGGAGAAGATCGGTATCCAGCAGAACGCCCTTTTTCTCCATATCGGCCAGAACATGAAGAAGCGGCATTTCCACTTTGTGATAAAGGTCAAAGGCATCTGTCTTTTTCAATTGAGAGATCATGACCGGGGCAAGCTCGTAAAGCGCGTCGGCGCGCTGTCCCGCGTAATCGGTCATTTGGTCCGGAGGAACGGACGCCAGCGAAAAGGATTTTCCTTTTCCGCCTGCGATGTCACCGAGAGAAGGAATACGCTCATGAAGAAATTCCCAGGCCACTTCATCAAGATGATAGGACGTTTTTGCCGGATTAAGCAGGTAGGCGGCCAGTTGCAAATCCTCGCCCGATTGAATGTCAAGGTCGGCAAGATGCACCAGGGTCGTTTTCAAATCATAAACATATTTTTTTATTGCGGCATTGTTTAAGACGGGTGCGACGGCGGAAAGGACGTCCCCGGCCGGTATTTGCTTCGAACCCCCGGCATGGCCCACCGGAATGTAATAGGCATCCTTCCCGTCATGCAGCGCGATGCCGATCAAATCCGTTGATTGGTTTTTTTCAAAAATTACGTCCAGTGAAAATTCATGGGTCTTTTTCAAACGGGAAACAAGATCATTCAGCGACGGTCTTTCCATGATCGGCTTGTACACCTTCACCGGTTTTGCCTTACCCTGCCTGATTTCCTGCAAAAGCGAAGAAAATTCAAATTCACTGAAAAGATTTGCAAGCGTTTCGTTGTCCGGCGCTTTGACGGCGGCATTCTGAAAATCAAAGTCGATATCGATGTCTTTTCGAATACCGGCCAGTTGACGGCTGAGTCTGGCCTGCGCCGCATGCCGGCGAAAGCTCTCCCGCAGTTTTACATTTTTCAAATTTTCAGCATTTAGGATAACGTCTTCAACGGTTCCATATTCTTCGATCAGCCTCTGTGCTGTTTTGGGGCCGATACCGGGAACGCCGGGAATGTTGTCGGATGTATCGCCCATCAGGCCCAGAATCTCCGCCATCTTGTCGGGGCCGACGCCGAATTTTTCTTTCACCGCTGCGATGTCATAGGTTTTATCCTTCATCGTATCGATCATGGTGACGTTTTCATCAACCAGTTGCATCAGATCTTTGTCGCCGGAAATGATGGCCGTGCGCCAGCCCTTTTGGCTGGCCCGCACGGTCAGCGTTCCGATCAAATCGTCCGCTTCGATGCCCTGTTTTTCGAGAACGCAGATGGAGAAGCCGCGGACAACATCTTTTATATATGGAATCTGAGGAACGAGGTCATCCGGCATGGGCTTGCGCGTCGCCTTGTAGTCTTCGAATTCCTCATGGCGTGTTGTGGGCCCCTTGAGATCGAACGTTACCACAATGTAGTCTGGATTCAGGTCGCGCCTGAGCTTCAACAGCATGTTGGTAAAACCATAAATGGCGTTGGTCGGAAAGCCTTTCGAATTTGTCAGCATGGGCAGCCCGTAAAAGGCGCGATAAATATAATTGCTGCCGTCCACAAGCGCCAAAAGCGGTTTTTTGTTTTGTTCGGTCATAAATTGATCACTTTATAAGATTGTAGATGTTATAAATCGAATGAAGCATTTATTTTAAACGTCTTGACTGCGCGCATATCCAGAATATCTTTCACGCCGGTTTTCTCCCTGACATCTTTTAGAAATTTCTGTAGATATTTCTCGTTTTCGCCGCTAACGGTAAACCAGATGTTGTATTCATGATTGCGCAGGTAATTGTGTGTAACATTTTTATTGGCGTTTACAAGTTGCACAAAGCGGTCTATTTTATCTTCCGGCACGCGCGCTGCGCAGAGCATGCTGACCCGCCCCAGTTTTTGACCATCAAACACGGCTCCGATGCGACGGATGATTCCTTCATCTTTCATTTTTTGAACACGGCGAATGGTTTCTTCCTCGCTGATGCCACAACGCTTTCCCACAATAAGAAAAGGCTGCTCCTCCAGCGGAAATTCCTTCTGTAAAATGTTTAATATTTTTTTATCGATCTCATCCATGTTTTTTTCCACTTATGTAAGGCTGTTCAAAAGTGCCGAGATGCTAAGCGCGCAAAAAACACATCGCGAGGCGTATATTTTAATACGTTGAGCGATGGGGTTTGCAGCGCAACAACGCAGATCGATACTTTTCAACAGCCTCTCGGCTGGTACAAGCACAACGGTTCTTCAGATAGATAATCCCCCGTTGCCTCATACGCCCGCGCGCGGCAACCGCCGCAAACCTTGATGAACTCGCATCGGCCGCACTTGCCTTCATATTTACTGTAATCCCGCAGGTTGCGGAATACTTCCGAATTTTCCCATATGCTCACAAAGTTTTTTTTCTTCACGTTTCCGCAATCCAGCTCCAGATAACCGCAGGGTTGCACCTGGCCGGTGTGCGAAATAAAGCAAAACGTGATTCCGCCCAGACACCCTCTGGTCGATTCATGAAAATGACCGCCCGGCTTCTTCACCGGCTTTTCGCCCTTGGGCCTCTTCTGATGCATGATGCGGAAATAATGCGGCGCGCAGGTGGCCTTGAGCTGGATTCCGCAGGTCATACTTTCCCGATGAAACCACATCAGTGTCTCTTCATAATCAGCGGCAGTGATGGCCTGCGCGGCAAGGTCTTTCCCGCGGCCTGTCGGCACCAGAAGAAAAATATGATGCGCTGCCGCGCCGATACCTTCGGCCAATTTTAAGATGTCTTTAATCTGATGGAGGTTATTGGTGGTGATGGTTGTGTTGATCTGAAATTCCATTTTGGCATTTTTGAGCGCTTCGATCCCTTGCATCGCGCCGTCAAACGCGCCTTTCTGCTGACGAAATGCATCGTGGCTGTGCGCATCTTTTCCGTCAATGCTGATACTGACTCTCTGAATGCCGCTTTCAATCATCTTTTTGGCAACGGCCGGGGTCACCAGCGTGCCATTGGTTGCCATCACCATACGCAACCCTTTGTCGGTTCCGTAGGCGGCTATCTCAAAAATATCCGGCCGCAAGAGCGGCTCCCCGCCAGTCAGAATCATCACCGGTGAAGACGTGGTGGCAATGTCATCAATCAGACGAAGACATTTGTCCGTGGGAAGTTCTCCCGCATAAGGTCCGCAACTGGACGCCGCGCGGCAATGGACACAGTTGAGATTGCAGCTGCGCGTCACTTCCCACGCGATCATGCGAGGCTTGTTGTCAATCTCTGATTTCATCAATCACGTCCATTACTGTATTGTCTTTCGGCCTGAGCCGGAATGATAAAATTATTTATTCAGCAGTTTCGCCACATCCGGCGCGAAATAGGTGATGATAATATCGGCGCCGGCGCGTTTTATAGCGGTTAACGATTCCAGCATCGATCTTTCCTCATCCAGCCAGCCGAGCTGCGCAGCGGCTTTGATCATCGCATATTCGCCGCTGACGTTATACGCCGCCAGAGGCAAATCGAATTCCTGTTTGGCTCGGCAGATAATATCCAGATAAGCCAGCGCCGGTTTCACCATGATGATGTCCGCGCCCTCGTTCACATCCAGCGAAATTTCCCTGATCGCTTCGTCGGCATTGGCCGGGTCCATCTGATACGCTTTCCGGTCGCCGAACTGCGGAGCGCTCTCGGCAGCCTCCCGGAAAGGCCCGTAAAATGATGACGCGTACTTTGCCGCATAAGCCATGATGGGCACATCCTCCAAAGCGTTTTCATCCAGCGCTTCGCGGATCGCCGCCACCTGACCGTCCATCATCGCCGAAGGCGCCACCATATCAGCGCCGGCCCGCGCGTGCGAAAGAGCGGTTTCCGCGAGCACTTCCAGCGTTTCATCATTCTGCACGTTGTCTTTATCCAGCATACCACAGTGGCCATGGCTGGTGTATTCGCACAGGCAGACATCCGTAATCACCAGCATGTCGGGCACGTCATTTTTAATACGCTTCACCGCCTGCTGGACGATGCCGTCCTTGGCAAACGCGCCGGTGGCCATCGCATCTTTCTTGGCGGGAATGCCGAAAAGCAGAATCGCCGGAATCCCCAGTTCCTGCGCCTTCTTTGCTTCCTTGGCGATATGATCAACGGACAGCTGAAACTGGCCGGGCATGGACGAAATCGGTTTTTTGAAATTTTTTCCGGGCACGGCAAAAAGCGGATAGACCAGATCGTCAACGCTGAGTTTTGTTTC
>DAOPVC010000035.1:0-19415 GCA_035350895.1 Smithella sp.
AAACAAATGGTTCAGGATAATCAGGCCCGTTTCGGCACCGCGTTTACCATTTCCATTGAAGCGCGACACGGCGTGACAACCGGCATTTCCGCCGCCGACCGGGCGACGACTATTCAGGCCGCGGTGAATCCGCTGGCCAAGCCGGAGGATTTGGTCAGTCCCGGACATGTTTTTCCCATTCGCGCCAAAAAAGGCGGCGTTTTGGTGCGTACGGGACAGACGGAGGGTTCGGTTGATCTGTGCCGTCTGGCCGGTTTGACGCCGGCCGGTGTGATTTGTGAGATCATGAAAGACGACGGCACGATGGCCAGAATGCCGGATCTGGAAATTTTTGCCCGCGAACATAAATTGAAAATTGTCACGATTGCCGATCTCATTGATTATCGCATGCAGAACGAATCGCTCATCAGAAGAATGGCGGAAGCGACGATACCGACCTGTTTCGGCGGTGAATTTAAGATGATCGTTTATGAAAACGAGGTGGATGACTGGCAGCATATTGCTTTGGTTAAAGGCGACATCAAAGAAGATGACGAAGTGCTGGTCAGGGTCCACTCAGAATGTCTTACCGGCGATCTTTTCGGTTCCAAGCGCTGTGACTGCGGCGATCAGCTGCATCGCGCCATGAGCATGGTGGAAAAAGAAGGCAAGGGCGTAATCGTTTACATGCGTCAGGAAGGCCGGGGAATTGGTCTGGTCAATAAAATCAAGGCTTACGCTCTGCAGGAAGAGGGCAAGGATACAGTGGAAGCCAATATCGAACTTGGATTTAAACCGGATTTGAGAGATTATGGAATCGGTGCGCAGATCCTGGCTGATCTGGGTGTGCGCAAGATGCGATTACTGACCAATAATCCGAAAAAAATAGTCGGACTGGAAGGTTACGGGATTGAGATCATCAAACGTGTTCCCATCGAAATAGATCCCAATGAAAACAACCTTCATTACATGAAAACGAAGAAAAAAAAGATGGGACATCTTTTGAAGATATAAACAATTTCCACCGGTCTTTTCCGCACAGGCGGGAATCCGGTTTTAATATCAGCGCGGAAATTTTTACGGAAGGATGAATAAAACATTAAACATAAGGATGGTAATAAACTATGCCGAAAATAATTGAGGGAAAAATTGTCGCCAAAGGAATGAAGTTTGGCATTGTGGCCAGCCGTTTTAACGATTTTATTTGCGGCAGATTAATCGAAGGAACCATTGACGCTCTGATCAGGGCCGGCGCGGAAGATAAAGATATTGTTATTTACAAAGTTCCCGGTTCTTTTGAATTACCGCTGACCGCGAAAAAGCTGGCCAAAAGCAAACGTTTTGACGCCGTCATTTGTCTGGGCGCGATCATTCGCGGCGCCACGCCACACTTTGAATACATCAGCGCCGAGGTATCCAAAGGAATTGCCGTTGTCGGTCTGGACACGGAAGTGCCTGTGGTTTTCGGCGTTCTGACAACCGATACCATTGAACAGGCTATCGAGCGCGCGGGAACCAAGTCGGGCAATAAAGGAGCCGATGCGGCAATGACAGCGATAGAGATGGTGGATTTATTCAAGAAGATTTAAATAAAATCGAAGGTCTGTTAGATCATAATACAGCATCGTGATGACACGTTCTTTGAGGGTTGATAATTAAATGCGCGGGCGGAGAAAGGCGAGAGAAATTGCCTTACAGGTTCTGTACAGTCTTAATTTTGTGAATATTGATGAACAGGAGGCCTTGAAGCTTTTCTGGGGTAATTTTGTCGCTCCCAAAACAGCCAAAGAATTTGCAGAATTTCTGGTGCAGGGAACATGCGAACACAAAGAGGAACTGGACAAGCTGATTGCCGGTTGTTCGGATAACTGGTCGCTGGGACGGATGTCCCGCGTTGATATCAGTATTTTACGCCTGGCTGTATTTGAATTTCTCTACTGTGATGACATCCCGCCGAAAGTCACCCTGAACGAAGCCGTCGATCTGGGGAAAACGTTCGGCTCGGAAAACTCCGGTTCTTTCATCAACGGCATCCTCGATGCTCTCAATTTGAAATTAAATAAAAATAATGCAGCTAAGTCTCTCGACAGAAAATCCCGATCTGCCAAAACATAAATGTCTGGTGCTGGGGATCTTTGCGGATGAAAAACCGCCACGCGGCATCGGCGGATTTATTGACTGGCGTCTCAACGGGATGATTTCCCGGGAAATCAAACGCGGAAGAATCAGCGGCCGTTTTGATGAAAAAACAATTATTCCTTTTCCCGGCAGAATCGGGGCGGAAATACTTCTGCTGTTCGGATTGGGCCCTGTTGCCGATATCAATTACGACAAAATCTATAACGTTGCTTATACCGTCGCTAACGTTGTGGACAGTATGGCGCTGAAAGATTTCGCCTTTGAACTTTATGGAGAGGGACGTTTGAACTTGGTCACATCGGATATTGTGGAAGCTGCGGTGACGGGGACCTTTGATTTTTTGTCGTCGGATATCGAGAAACTATCCGACATGAACGTTTGCGCAATTGCTTCTCCCGCAAAGATCCATGCGGTTGCTCAGGGCGTCAGGCAATTTAAAACCAACGTCAACGATAAGGGAGCCGTGGACATTTCTGCGCTGGAGGAAAGTCTGGCGCGGAGCTGATGCCTGGGAAAGCAAAATAAGTTTTCAAAACATCATGATTTACAAATGGATTCCGTTGCAAGACCGGAGTGTTTACGGAGAAGATCCGCAAATCCGTCCGGACTGATCGGCTTGCTGAAATAGAAACCCTGCATTTCATCGCAGACTTGATCCTTCAGAAAATTTTCCTGCTCCTTCGTCTCCACGCCTTCAGCCACAACGGTAAGGCTCAGGTTTTTGCCCATAATGATGATTGCTTCGGTGATGGCTTTGTTGTCGGAGTCCTGCGGAAGATTGCGGATAAAGGATCGATCCACTTTCAGCGTATCGATCGGGAAATTCTTTATCTGAGCCAGCGATGAATAACCTGTTCCAAAATCATCAATGGCGAGCCGTATGCCCATTTCTTTTATTTTGGTTAATATCGGAATAAAGCGCGAAGGATTATGCATAACCATGCTTTCGGTAACTTCCAGCTCCAAAAGACCGGGCAGCATTCCTGTTTCATTCAATACCATTTGCACATCTTCCGGGAAGCGTTCATGCATGAGCTGGCGAAGCGATAAATTGACTGCCATACAAACGGGGGGTAATCCCTGTTTTTGCCAGGCAACATTTTGAGCACAGGCGGTTTTAATTACCCATCGTCCGATAGGAACGATCAGCCCTGTTTCTTCGGCAATGGGAATAAACTGAGTAGGGGTTATCTGTCCGATTTGCGGGTTATTCCAGCGAAGCAGAGCCTCCACTCCCGTAATGGCTCTTGTTTTTAAATCCAACTTGGCCTGATAGTGGAGAAATAATTCATTGCGTTCCAACGCATGACGAAGATTGGTTTCAATCGAGAGTCTCTCATTGGACATGGAACGAAGAGTATCGGAATAGAACTGGAAATTGTTTTTGCCCTCTTCCTTGGCGAAATACATGGCGATATCCGCGTTTTTCATCAGGGATTGTTCATCGAGACCGTTTTGGGGAAAGACGCTGATGCCGATGCTGGCCGTTACGCGGCATTCTTCCTTCATAATGGCAAAGGGTTGCATAACCGTGGCCAGGATTTTTTTTGCCAGAAATTCCAGTTGCTTCAAATCGCTGAAATCTTCAACCAGAATGGTAAACTCGTCACCGCCGAGACGTCCGACAACATCAACGGTGCGTAAAGATTGCTTGAACCGCAGAGCCATTTCCTTCAAAAGTTTGTCGCCGGCTTCATGCCCGAGCGAATCATTGATAATTTTGAAGCGGTCCAGATCAATAAATAACACCGCCAGTTGTTTTTTATTACGCTGTGCGGATTGAATGGCGTGATCCAGCAACTGGCTGAACATCAAACGATTCGGCAATCCGGTCAGCGCGTCATGGGTTGCCATGTGATTGAGTTCCTGCTCTATTCTCTTGCGCTCCGTAATGTCACGAATAACGCCTTTAAATCCCGACACATGCCCCGCCGAGTCTTGTTTTAATGATACGGAAGCTTCGATGTATCTTGTGGAACCGTCGTTTCTGATAATCAGCCAGTCAAATCCTTCGGTGGGCTCTCCCGTTTTGTACACCTTATTAAACGCCATTAAAACTTTTTGCGAATTCTCTTGATCGGAGAACCGCTTGTAGTTGGCTCCCTGTAATTCTTCCCGTGAGCAACCGGTTATGCGACACAGGGAATCGTTGAAAAAAGTGAAGTTGCCTACAAGGTCGACTTCAAAGTAACCCTCCTGAATATTTTCCAGAATGTTTCTGTATTTTTCCTCGCTTTGACGAAGCGCCTCCTCGGCCTGATTCCGCTCCGTGACATCATGCGTGATTCCCCGAAATCCGATCGGCTTTCCATGCGCATCCTTCAGTAAGGAGATGGAACCTTCAATATATCTTTTTGTGCCGTCTTTCCTGATGATGTGCCATCCGACTTCTTTCAGGGGAATGCCTGTTTGATAAACATGATGATAAGCCTGAAAAACTTTTCGGGCCGTTTCTCTGTCCGGCGTGTACAGCCGGTTATTCATGCCGATCAATTCTTCCCGGGAGTATCCGAGAACACGGGGGACGGCATCATTAAAAAAAGTAAAATTGCCGGCAAGGTCGACTTCAAAATATCCCTCCTGAATATTTTCCAGAATATTTCTGTATTTTTCCTCCGCGATTTTGCGCTCGGTGATGTCCATGAAACTTCCCAGCGTGGCTCTTTCGCCCTGGTGGATGATCGGGGTGACTGTTTCCAGGATATACCTGAGCTCATTATCTTTTCTGATAAATCTGTATTCATAGGGCTCAAAACTTTGCTTCTTAAGACATTTTATAGCCTGATCTCTTACCTTGCCTCTGTCTTCGGGATAAATATTTTTGAGAGAATAATCACCGATCAGTTCTTTTTCCGTATAGCCCGTAATTTTCTGATACAAATCGCTGACGTAAACGAATTTGCTGTTGTGAACAATGTAAATGCCGACGCCGGCATTCGCGATAATCGCCTTTGCCAGCAGAGAAAGATCATCGTTTGTGGAAGAAGAAATGCTATCGGGTTGATTGATCGGATTAATTTTTTTTCCCATTTTTACTCAAAATAAATGGTTAATCATGGAGATAACGAGAATATTCTGTGTCATTGTCCAGTAGCAATTGGCCAACAATATAATGTATTATCTTAATATTTCAAGCAATTTACATGCCCGACGCCGTATGAAAAGACGTCCGCGAATACCGGGCGACATCCAGTATAAAATGTAATAATATCAAATGGTTCATATTTGTATATTTCAACGTGCAAAAATAAGCAGAACGGATTGTTAGGCCCAAAGCAGTTAATTTGACCAAAATGGTGTTATTCCGACCATACATCCGGATTATTGCCAGCATTTTCATTTTTATAGCATTCAGGCCGAAGCGGGTAAACATATTAAATGATTACCGGAATATTGAAAATATTTATTTAAAAATACGCGACAAATGCCATTTTTTTCGTTTTTCCCAGTTTCCTTTATGATAGGCGTAACTGGCCAGTAGTGGCAGAACCGTTGTTGCTTCGGCATAAACCATTTGTTCGCATGATGAATCCACTTTTCCCCACGAATTTGCTTCCTTCAGGGTGGAACTCGAGCAGGCTCCATCGCGCACATCCGCCACAGTAATCTGGACGGCGTACTTGTGCATAGGCACATTCTTCCCCAAAATTTCTGCGCAAACCACGGTATCCTGAGCGAAATTTTTCGGGACACCGCCGCCGATCATCAATAGGCCGGTTGTTCCCGCCTTGATTTTAATATCGGTCAGTTCCCGGAAGTCTTTAACCGAGTCAATGGAGACATGATTGTCGGGGCGTTCATGCTGATGCAACACCAGGCCGAACCCGGCGGAGCTGTCTGAAAATGCCGGGCAGAAAATCGGAACGTTATTTTCATAGGCCGCCTGAACCAGCGACATTTTCTTTTTAGCGTGTTTAACCAGGTATTTGCCCATCGCGGCGATGAACTCTCGGGAAGAATAAGGGCGAGGGTCGAGAGTATCGGCGATTTTTTTGATGGCGCGGTCGCACGCCTGTAGATCATCCTCGCTGATGAAGGTATCATAGATTCTGTCGATATAAAGTTTACGCAGCAGTTTGTCGTCAATAAAAGGAGTGCCCTGATAATGACTGAAACCCAACGCTTCAAAGAAATCCATATCGACGATCGAAGCGCCGGTGGCCACGATGGCATCAATCATGTTATTTTTTACCAGATCAACGTAAATCTGCATACAACCGGCGGCGGACGTGGAACCGGCCAGTGTCAGAATGATCGCACAGTTTTTTTCCTTCAACATGCGGTCGTAAATATCAGCGGCGTTGGCCAGATCACGGGCTGAAAAGGACATTTTTTTCATCGCATTGATGATGTCCACCGCATTGATTTTTTTGATGTCAATGTGTTCAACTTTTGTCTTGAGTAAATCTTTTTTCTTCATTCAGTTCGAACTCCTTAAAATTTCATCTCTTGCTTTTAATTCATAGACCCGTAAAAGTCAACGTCAGAACATTTTTCCGAAAATCGGATGTCGTTTGGCGGCCATTTGCACAATCCGGCTGCCCATTTCAGCGTAAGTGATCCCGTCGACTTCGGCCGCGCAGGCCATGCTGGCATCAGAGCTGATGTCGGCATTAGGGTTAACGTCCAGAACAAAGAAAACATTGTCCCGAAGCCTAATATCCATCCGGGCGTAGTCCCGGCATCCCGTCGCCCGATAAGCGTCGCGGCACACTTTGTCCAGCGATTTTTTTTCATCCGCGGTGAGAGGCGCCGGCAAAAGCGTTTTAATTTCTTCGTAATGAAGGGAACCCGGAATAAACTTCGCGTCATATGTACAGAGCCTGTCTTTAAGATTACCGAAACCGGAAAAATCCATTTCCGCCGCGGGCAGCACGGTAATGTTTTCATTGCCCCAGACCGCAACATGAAATTCGCGGCCGTCGATAAAATCTTCCACCAGCGCCGGTTGAGCATATTGATTCAAAATAAACGATATCCGGTTTTTTAAGTCCCCCGGATTCATCACCACGGACTCCGGTGTGATTCCAGCGGAGCAATGTTCGTTTTGCGGCTTGACGATCGCCGGAAAGATTTCCCAGTCCTGCACATCAGGAGAATCGCAAATCCGCCACGGTGGCGTAGGAATGGAAACGCTATCCAGAATCATCTTGATTCGCTGTTTATCCTGAGCCAGCGCCAGCGCAACGGAATCGGCGCCGGTAAAAGTATAGCCCAGCGATTCCAGCTTTTTCGCGACCAGCCATTCACTGTGTGCGATGCCCGGCAGTCCCTCGCACCAGTTGAAAATAATATATTTCCCGGGATCGAAGGGACGAAGATGCGCGGCAATATCGTCATCTTCCATGGCGATGGCGACGGTGGGATAGCCTTGTTTTTGCAGGGCATCGCCGAGTGCGGTTGATTGCCGGACCACCTCATTTTTTTCTTCCGCGGTCCAATCCGGATCCACATTGTACAATAAGATTAGGGGAAGTTTCCCTGGCTCTATCGTTCTCGTCACGTTATTATCCTTACCATTGATTTACCGTTTGTTGAGTCGGCATGAACTGCTGGCGCAACAGACATGTTTGCAGGAAGATTTTAGAGAAGCAATAAATGTCTGTCAACCAATATTAAACGCGATCACTCCATCCACCTGCGCAAAAAGTGTTCCGGCATCCATGCATACCAATGATGTTTGAAGCGAAATCGTGCTACGGGACGGTACATAGCAGCCAGCATTTTCATCATCAAAGAATCGGACTGATAATTCATTTTCTGATCGACGAATATGCTGACGGTCTCGATTCTTTCCATGAGTTTCCTCGTTTCATCATCTTGATCGCGTCCGATGTACTGTGTCCAATTAAACGTTCCCCATCCCTCGAGGGTTGACGGTGTTACGTCGTCCTGATGAACGATCCTTTCGCGAAGACGGGTACCGGGATATGGTTTATAGAAATGAAATGCGCTGATCAGTGCGTTGGGATTATCGCGCAATAATGACCAGGCCAGAGCAGTCGTTCTGAGAACGTCATCACGGGTTTCAGAAGGAAATCCGCACATGAAGTTATAATACACCTTCATTTGGGGATAACGGGACAGGCGTCGATTGAATGCCACCACCTGATCGGGATGAATGCGTTTGTTGAGAATCTCCAGTATGCGGGGTGATCCCGATTCTACGCCGACCTGCAAAAAAACTCCTCCGGCTTCAACAACGAGATCTAAATCCGCATCAGTCATTTGATCGATCGTATCAACGCGAGCCCCCTGAAACCCCATTTTGATTGACCATCGTTGTTTCAGCACACCGGTCATAATCTCCCGCGTACGTTCCTTATCGATAAAAAAGCCATCGTCAACGAAATGAAACGCTTTAACGCCGTATGTTTCGACAAGCGGCTGCAACAGCCCCAGCAAGCGAGGCGCGTTCAACGCTCTCCACTGCCGTTTGGCATACAGAGGGTTATAGCAAAATGTGCAGTTGAAGGGACAGCCCCGCGATGTCTCGACTTCCAGCACGCGCTTATTATCGAAGTAACGGTGCAGGTATTGAGGGATGTGAACGAGATGGTAAGGCACGGGAGGCAGGGTATTCAAATCCAGAAAAGGCCTTTCCGGATTATGAACGATGAGACCGTGATCTTTATAGGCAATGCCTTCCAGATTCTGCAGGGATTGGCCGTGTTCGATCCGTAAAATAAGTTGCAGAAAGGTTTCTTCGCCTTCTCCCTTCACCACCACATCGATGCAGGGATGTTCCAGCGTCTGCGAGGGGAACAATGTTGCATGAACCCCTCCCCATACAACCGGCGTGGATGAGTGTTGCTTTACACAAGCCGACATCTCCAGTGCATGGGTGATTTGGGAACCGGTCATCGCCGTTACGCCGACACAAATCGGATTCTGCTTTAATGCGTGATAAAGCTCGGATTTCCAGTCTGAAGAAGTCCGTTGGTCTATCAGAACGATTGGATAACCGGCCTCATCAAGTTTTGCCGCCGCGGCCAATAAAGACAAAGGGATCCATGGACGAAATACTTTGGAATAAAGCCCCTCCGACGGACGCAACAAAACAACAGATCTCATCGCCTCTTTTTTTATTGTGATCGTGATAAGAAAATCCTTTAAAACGTGATTGACTTGAAAAAGATTCTAGATAAACGGTGACGGTCCGTCAAGCGCGAGATTAAATTTTTATCATTAACTATCGTTTCCCCTTGATTCCGTCGTGATGCATCGTCTATGCTTTATGCCGGTAGGATTCCACAAGGCGTTTAATATCATTGCCGAGCAACGCCAGACGAGACAAGAAAAACGGTTGAATGGCCTGCGGCACATTATAATGGATATCCTTGATCAGCCCCCGGAAATCACGATTGTTCACAAAACCGGGTTTGTACCATCTTCGTTTTCCGATATCGTCAAAATCGGTCAGAAAGATTTCATCGCCTTTGAAAATAATATTCTTCAGACGAATATCGCCGTGAATTAAACCGAGATTTTTTATTTTGCTCATTATGTCCACAATGGATTCAACGGCCTTTTGAATTCTTTCCGCATTGTTTGCATTTCGGAGGAAATACTCGTCGCCGGTAATGCCGTCAACCCATTCATAGATGAAGTAGGAGTCTCCACGCAGGGGGCCTATGCGGGTTTCTTTATACGCGATCGGTCTTGGTGTCGGTATTCCATTTTCATTGAACAACAGAGAATAATGCCATGACGTGCTGGCGCGTGTTCTTCTGAAATAACGCTTGATTCTGTGCCACGTTGATTTGTAGTTGTGAATTTTGACAATGGCTTTTGTTGCGCCGATCTCCAGAAAAACGATCCTGTTTTTAAAATTGTTCTGGACGATCCGGGAAGGGTGCCGCCGGAGATAATCATCGGGATTACGCAGCAGGGCGTTCATTTCATCGGAGATGAAATGCCGGTCGCACACCATTTGCGTAAAAAAATTATTTAGCCGGTAACAGTTTCTAGGATGCATTTCCGTTGCTCGCCGGTTGAGATTGAGAAAGCCAATGCCTGACTGCCTCGAAAACAGTATGCGGGTCTATTGCCTCCATGCAGGCGGAATGCCGGTCGATTTTTTCGCACTTGGAGTGTCCGCAGGGAACGCAATCCTTCGCCGATTGAAAAAGGGTAATGTTTCCGTACGTTTGAATAGCCGAACCCCGTCGTCCACCCCGCTGCAATTCATTGGACCATGGCGACCAGAGTTCCGGTATGGTCGGACCGAACATGACAAAAACCGGTTTGTTAAAAGCCGCAGCCAAATGACAGTTGAACGTATCAACGCCGACGTAGCCGAGCGACATGGCGGTCAGGGCGACGCATTCCTCCAGAGACAATCTGCCGATCAGCGACCGGACATTTTTCAAGTCCGGGATAGAGGCGTTAACCTGTCGATCGATTGCACTTTTTCCCCCAGTGACCATGATGGGAATATTCAGGGAATCAAGCAAATATAAAAGACGGTTACGGAGATTTTGCGGATACGATTTGCAGAGAAATCGGCCGGCCGGATGAAAAATAATAAAACGGTCGACGGACAAATCTTTTAAAATTTTCTGTACCTTGAGCCCGGACGGTTCGGGATACCTGGCAGACAAGATTATCCGGTCGATGGTCATACCGAGACCGCGCAAAGCGGTGAGATTGTTTTCCAGGATGTGTTTTTCCGGGTTGATCAGATAACCGGAATGAAGCAGGAGCCGGTGCCACCAGTTTTTTGCGAACATCGGCTCCATCGCTCCGGCTGCTGTCCGACCGGCCAGATAGGCGTAAAGGTTGCTTCGTTCATTCGTGGTAAAAGAAATTGCCAGGTCGTATTTACGAAATAGTCTTCGCGTCAGACCGATTTGCATTTTAAGAGAGAAAAGCAAATTGTTTTTCAGCGCATCGTCTTCCAAAGCAATGATATGACGGATGCCATTCAGAAGTTTAGCCGCCGCGATCGTATCTCTGTTGACCAGCAGATCAATGGACACGTTTGGAAATTGCCGGGACAATATGTCAATGACCGGAGACATTGCCAGAACATCGCCAAGCGATCTTCTGATTATCAGCAGGATATTTTCAGGTGTTTTCATGATATTAAGAGAGATTCGCGATTGTGTAAACTGCGAACTGTTCCGGTCGACATGGTTGGGGCAATATTATGCAGCATCCCCCCTGCTTATCGTATTATCCGAGTCAAAAATACGTGTCACCATTAATGCATGCCGCTTTCCGGAACATGCATTAATCAAAACCGGTTTCTAAAATACGATTCAGTGTAGCGACGATATAAAATCCGTTTACCGCGCAGATTATGCTTTCAACCTTACTTGCAAACTGCTTTGAGAAGCGCTTCTGCGTTTGAATCCGTTTCGATATAATGCCATTCCGGGTCGTTGTATGTATGGGAATACAACGATTTCCCGTCCTTATCGTACAGGTATAAATAGATCATTCTCTCGCTTTGATTCTGACAGTCGATTTCCGAAAGATAAATCATGTGCGACAGTTGATCGTAACCTCTGGTTGATAATCTGTTTTCACGTCTATATTGAATGGCATTAGAAACTTCTTTTTTAGAAAAAACCCATTTGTTGAATATTTTGATAATACTGCCGTCGCCGTCTTTGACAACTCCGGCTTTTTTATAATAATGAACCGTGCCGTTGTTGTGCTTGCCGTATTTCACCCAGTCCGTTGTTTCACCAGCCGTGTCGCTGCCGGTTTCATAGGTGCTGAATAATAAAACCTTTCCGGTGTTAATTTTGCGGACTTTTGTCGTTCTGTTGTTTTCATAAATCATGCGGTGCACGACGGCATCCAGATTGAGGGTTTTGCCCAGTTGCATGATGTCATTATCTGTAATGCCATATAATGATATTTTTTGTTTTTCCGCAGCGGCGCTAAAAGCATCTTTGTCCAGAATGTTATATTTGTCCCGGTGGAGTTCCGCCATGTCCAGAAACTGTTTTTCTTCTTCTTTTTCCAGAGCTTCTTTCTTATCTGACGCCAGATTGGGAATCTGGGTTTCGATAATCAAACCGACATTCAATTTACCTTCTTTTTTGGCCAGGATGTTGTCGACATCGTAACACCAGTTAGAATTTCCCCGGCCGGCATCCCAGCCCTGGAGACAGATCTCCTGACTGAGGTACTTGCTGATTGCATCCGGATCAAAATTTATTTTGACCTTCTCGCAAATTTTTCGTCCTTTATTTTCGGCATTTTCCGTGTGACCGACAACCGTGGTTTTTTCCACGTAATTACTGATGGCATAATTGACGCAATCAGACGTCACATTCGCGAAACGGGATGTCTTAACTAATTTTTTGATACCATCTTTTTTGGCTTGTTCATTCACGGCTTTTCTGAAATCGTCCAATTTTTTCTTGTTTTTCATATCGCCGGTATACACGTCGCAATATTGGCCAAAAACCTCCTGGGTTGCGGCAAATCCGCTGGAAGGAAAGGATAATGCAACAAGCACAATAATGATCAGGATGAGTTGAAAAGTATTCTTCATAAGCCCTCTTTTTCGGTAAAATACTTTGCAGTATTCCGTAGTTTTAATCAATGTTCTCTTAAGAGAAAGAACATCCAAATTACATTATCATAACTGTAATTAATTACAAGACACAATTTATACTTGTTCCAGTCAACTGAAACGCCGTATAAAATGCTTCATTTAAGAAAAGCCATTGTTAATATTGGTATTTTTTCCGTCAATCGGACGATCGACAAAATGGATTTATCGCCCGTGTACGACCTTTTATTGAGCCACGGCGTCTGATATCTTTCCGATGTTTCTTTGTCACTAATATTTAACGGTAATTTTCCGTGATGATACTTTACAATTATTGGATTCATTGTTTTCGTTCACGACAAAATAATCATCGGCGCATGCCACAACATAATAAACCGTCTTGGCAATACCTTGGGGAACAGTGACTTTAATGGAACCTCTGGACGTTTTGCCTGCTGACAGTGCGCTGACAGAGCGGGTGCTGTTGAGCAGCACGGCATTGGCTGTCCTGGCGGTTGTCGTGGACAGATAGTATTTTGTTGATGAAGCAGGCGCCGAAGCGTTCCCCTGGTTTTTATTCGTGTCGGAGATGGAAAAACTTCGTCTTGATGCCGTAATGGTCTTGGACAAGTTGCTTACAGCCGAGATGATCAGATCAGGCATGCTGATCGTAAATGAGGCGCTTTTGTAAGATGAAACATTTCCTGCGGCATCCCTGGCCCAGGCGTATAATGTTTTTGTTCCCAATGTCGTGGAAGGAAAAGTATAACTTGCCGGAGCGATTGCCGACCAGCCGGCAGCCGATGATAAGGGTTTCGCTGAAGAAGCGGTAATCATGTAGCCGGTGACCTCCACGTTGTCCGTTGCCGTCAACACATTGACAGGCACCGTAAGTGATTTTGAAACCGTGGGCACCGAGAAGGCTGTCACGACGGGCGCAGTCCTGTCAACGGGGTCAGTCCCTCCGGCGCCCCATTCGATATTGAGCGTCTGAAATCCAAGCGGATAGCTGGAAAGACCGCGAAGCGTGCAATTGTAATTGACATACATTTTTAAATGAAAAATGCCGTTGGGTCTGCCGGCGGTGGTTCCCCAACTGTTGAGAGCTATCCAGTAGTGATCATCCGTATCGGAGGCGGAATCATCGTAACCGACCAGGGTCACTGCATGACCGCCGCCCTCATAGGCATCCCAGGTTTGGCCGCAGTAACGATCCGGATCCCAGAGGGCGTTTTCCGACTGATTGTTCCAGAAATTATAGAAACTATTCCAGGCGGCATTGTCAGGAAGAAAAAACGCGAACCAGATGGCTTTTCCCTGATTCAGAACATTCTTCATGTTGGAGATAGCCTCGGCCTGCGAAATGCCTGTCGTGTGTACCGTGGCTTCAGATATGGATTGAATGGGGTAGTTAGCCTCTGTCGCGATATTTTCGCAGGACACCTTGGATGAAGCGCCGTAATAGCTGCACCAGAAATTGCCGTCCTGAAAGGACGCATTCGTATTGGTTGTGGAAATGGCCATCCGTTTGCTGTTGTAGAAATCCACAACATCGGAAAGCCAGCCGCCGCAGCAGGCATTTTCTCCGTAACAGGAATTGGTAAATTGAACCGAAAGATTGGCGGCAGTGCCTTGTTGCGTGTTCAGATCAATGCTCATAACACGCGTTCCGGCCCATGCCCAGCAATCGCCGCACGACCCCTGGTTTTCCGAAGGCGCATAGGTCAAAAGCCCAAGAAGATTGATGGAGGATACCTTGCCTGTTTGGTCGGTGCGCACTTTCGCTCTCGGATGGGCCCGATGGTGATATTTTTCACGGATGTGTGCGCGCGGTGCTCGTTCAAATCTGCTCTGCCATTTTCGGATCGTTAAATCGTCCGGACGCATGATGGGAAATGTCTTTACGGGCCGGTTGGCATCCAGGACGTACCGTTCCCGTTGCGTGGAGTTACTTTCCGCCTGGCCGTATACCGGCAGCATGAAAAATATTAATATTATAAAAACCGTAATGTTGGGCCATAGGAATTTTTGTTTCATATCAGCAACCTCCGGACGTGCCTGTGTGATGTTAAAATTCTGGACACTGTTATTGTGCCCTGCCGTTGCGTATTGAGGGAAAATCAAACAGAACCGGCGTGCAGGTTCCCCTCGTAATCACGTTCATATAGCAGGGGAATCGTTTTCCCGTTTTGATATCGTATTGTTGCAGAAAATCCTTTTTCGGGAAAGAAGAATCTTCCTGGACAAGCAGCCATTGTTTGCCCTCGACACGGGCAAACACTTCCTGAATCTTTTTCTGTGGATGAAAGGCAAACCTGATTTCATATTCCCCGGTTGTTTGCTGCCGAAGTTTAACCGAGACGATTTCTGCTTCGCCTTGGTACTGTTTGTAAGTGCACGGTCCGCCAATGCGCTGAGAAGAAGACGCCATGCCGCACGCGGACAGAAAAAACAAAAGCATCACAGGCAGGATCAGGTTGAGAAATCCTGTATAACTGAATATTTGAAAATTCCTTTGATATTTCATAAGTAACTTACCCATCACAAAAACAAGTAAATCTGCAATCATCGTTTGCCCGGAGACGACAATCTTTATCTATAAAATTATATATAAATAGGCCATTTTTTGCAAACGACTTAATTTGAAGATTTTTTGGCGTGATCAGCGTGTTGAGGCGGGCTTTTGAAAAGAAGGTTTCAGAAAAAGAAAGATCCTTTTTTCCCGTAGTGAGAAAAGGATCTTTTAGCTTTAATTTATATTAATTAATCTTTGCCGCCGCCACCGATACCGCTACATGGGGAATATACATCAGACTCCGTTGGCTGAAAGGGATTTGTTAAAGTGCGTTTCTGGTAAAAAAACACCATTTCTTCTCCCTTCAACAGGGAAAAGAAATGGTGAGTTAATAAGGTTAAAGAAATTTAATTTACGGTGCCAGAACACCAACCAATGGATAGGTCACGCCTTCGTCAATAGACCATACATTATCGAAGTCCCAGCCGTCAAAGCTGCTTTCCTGCATCATCGCAGGGGTGTTCAAACCGGTTACCTCCATCGGGTTGACACCGTTGCTGCCGCCGACACCGATAATCTTGCCGGAAGTTGTCATATCCCAGTAGGAACTGATGATCACACCGTTATTGTTATGTCCCAAGAACCCGCCGACGGATTTACTGCCGCTGACCGTGCCGATGGAATAAGAATTCTCAATCAAACCGTCGTTGTCATTGAATCCGACCAGGCCGCCGACAGCTTCTTTGCCGGTAACGTTGCTCCAGGCATCGGTGTTGCTGATCCAGCCTTCATTTCCTCCGGCAAGTCCACCCACGGCATAACTCCCTTTGACATTGCCTGTGGCATAGGATTGTACGATCAGCGAATCATCGTCATAGCCGTTCCACCCGACGAGCCCGCCGGCATAATCTCCACCGGCAACATTGCCCGTGGCATAGGATTTTTCAATTTTGCCGCCATAATTTTCACCAACCAGACCACCGACATCATAGCTGCCTTTGACAGCGCCTGTGGCGTATGATTTCTCGATAATCGCGGCATCTTCACCAGGTCCTTGACCATAATTCCCTCCGACGAGCCCGCCGACATTTTCATCGCCGGTGACTGCTCCCGTGGCGAAGGATTCCGTAATCATCGCGTCGTAGTTTCCACCGACGAGTCCGCCGACATCGTAGGTGCCTTTGACAGCGCCTGTGGCATAGGATTTCGTGATCATACCTTCGTTGTTTTCGCCGACCAGTCCGCCGACATCTTCATAGCCGGAAACCTTACCCGTCGCATAGGAGCTATCGATCATGCTTTCGTTCCACCCGACAAGCCCGCCGATATTTGCGCTGTCGTATTCACCATCTTCAGGATAGACGTAAGTGACGCCGGTGACGGCTCCTGTGGCATGGGATCTCGTAATCATACCTTCATCGTTTTCCCCGACCAGTCCGCCGACTTCATAATTGCCGGTGACCTTGCCCGTGGCATAGGAGTCTTCAATCATGCCATCATTCCACCCGACGAGCCCGCCAACGTATTCCACAGCGGAGACCTTGCCTGTTGCGTGGGAGTCTTCGACCACGCCACCTTCGTTATCGCCGACGAGTCCGCCGACATCTTCATAGCCGGTAACTGCACCGGTTGCGTAGGAGTCAACAACTTTATCGTGATTCCTACCGACGAGTCCACCGACATCTTCGCTAAAAGCTTCGTCACCATCAGGAAACACGAAGCTGACACCGGAGACCTTGCCTGTGGCATACGAGTCGGCAATGACGCTGTTATTTTCGCCGACGAGTCCGCCGGCATAGTAAGTGCCGCTAACCGCTCCCGTCGCGTAGGAATAATCAATCGGGCCGTTGTTGATGCCGACGAGCCCACCGATGTAATTATAACCGCTGACCGCGCCTTTGGCGTAAGAATCGAAGATAAAGCCATCGTTGTCTCCAACCAGTCCGCCAATGTAGTGGCCACCATAACCACCGTCATCTTTAATCCCGGTAACTTTGCCGGTGGCGTAAGAATTGACAATCCAATTTTCACTCGTGTTTTCGCCGACGAGTCCGCCAACGTCCACATGCCCCTGAACGGCCGTTGTGGCGTAGGAGTTAAAGATGTAACCGTCATTGAATCCGGCCAGAGCGCCGACATGTGCCAGTCCGGTGACACTGCCGCCCGTCAGACCGATATTGGTGATTAATCCACTATTGTATCCGAACAGACCGACGCCGTTGCCGTCAGGCTGATTAATGGTAAGATTGGAAATGGTATGGCCCAAACCATTAAAATTACCGGTGAAGGGATCGCTTTCAGTGCCTACCGGCATAACTCCGGCTCCATCATTCCATCCGGAAGTAACAGACGCATTGATGTTGGTGCCCAGCGCGTAATTGCCTGCAAGGTCCGGGGCATTGAATTGAAAGTCCAGGAAACGGACATTCGCGCTGTTAATCACCGTGTACTCGTCTTTGTTGATTTGAAGCTGGGCCTCCGCGCCGGAAAGCGTGATGACGGAACCGTTGTTTAATTGCAGGAAATAAACAGGCGCGCCATCTCCGGGACCGTCCGGAAAACCATCAGGCCATGAGCCGTCATCATTTTTGAGATCCAGTCGTGCAGATTTTCCGGAGGCGGTGATATTTTTGTTTACATTGATATACTCATCAGTCCTCAGCTGCAGAGTGTTGTTTGAACTCCAGGAAACCGGCTGGTTGACATTGATGCTGCCCGGATGAAAGGTTTGAATTTCCACATTGGTTTTGCCCAGGGTGCTGCCGAGCTTGGAGCCGGTGATGGAGCCGCCCTCGCCCGCGCCGGATGCCGCACCGATGTTGAAGTCGCCGACCGGATCGATCGACCACCAACCGGTTGCTCCCTTCGGCGCATTGGTGGTCACGTTTGCGCTATTGGCCACCATCACTCTGGCCGCGGATGTTTCGATCCACCCGCCGTCACCGCCGTTGGGCGCGGAAGCGTCCAGCGTGCCGCCAACGTTAATGGTGTTGCTGTTGCCAAGACTGTTGTTCGCGTTCCCCAGAAGATAAATGTAGCCTGTTTTGTACGGTGGAGGCGGGGGGCCAACTCCTCCTACGGAGACATTGGATATGGTTCTCGCCTGGATGACGCCGGTGTTGTTAATGACGGTCTTTAAAGGGTCACTCCCGCTGTCTGCGGCAAGGTAAATGAGACCGCCGTCAGCAATGATTTTGCCTGAGTTAACGATGCCCAGAGCATCTCCTGCTGTTTCCGCATCAATCGTAATGGCGTTCGTCCCGCCCCATGGAACATCCAGAGTCACAGCATTGCCTGATGCGATTAAGGTTTGTCCTTTCGGTGTGGTAATGGTGCCCTTGTTGGTAATGGAGGGAGCGAGCAGGGCCACATAGCCGTTTTCCGTTGTGGTTATTTTGCCCTGATTGGTAATACTGTTGGCGCCGTCGGTGAAGGTGTAAGGGGCGCTATCATTAAATTCATCATCGGTAATGCTCAGGGTCGAACCCAGAAAGCTTCCCACATTAATCCTGGCGCTGGAACCGATCAGCAGCCCGTTGGGGTTGATGACCCAGACTGCACCGTCCGCGGTAATCTGTCCCAATATCTGGGAAGGATCTGCCCCTGTTACGCGGTTTAAGGATATCCAATTGGCACTCCCCTGACCGGTATAGGCGACGGTTTCCCGCCTGTCTATACTGTATGACTCCCAATTAATAATTGATTTTGGCGCCGTCTGGTTAATGGTCATGGTCCGGCCGTCAACAACCGGTGCATCTGAACCGCTGACAACCGCGCCGCCGCCGGGCAATGCCCATGCCGTGCCGGCGCATAAGACAAACGTGACCATCATGATCCATGACAGCACCTTTGCGTTCCTGCCTTTTCTGATTCGCATAAAACCTCCTTTCGTTCTTCTCCTGATTTTTAACTCTTGATTTGTTGATCTTCTGTATTTACCCGTTCTTTATAAAGCCTCTAATAAATAAATTTGTTTTCCACACCAAGGAATCTCCCAATTTCCTTCGGTAAGGAAACTTGTTTTTAAAAGCATTCGGTATGTGGATGTTTTTTATCAGGCCAGACATAGAATGTCATTATGTTTTAAAAAACAAATGCCACCTGTCCGTAGAGCTCCGCGTCGTCTATTTCAAAGGAGCCATCTATTCTGGGCACGGCGTAATCCAGACGGACGGAAAAATGTTTGCCCGCATAGAGCCGGAAACCTGCTCCGATGCTGGTCAGATATTCGTCCTCGTCTTCTCCCGGCAGAGCGTCATTTTTAAACAC